>CAYWUT010000011.1:0-2201 GCA_964460545.1 uncultured Spirochaetota bacterium | reverse complement strand
GTATTGCATGCTTCCATCTGCAGGTAGTTCCAGTAAAGATTAAAGATACCGAGCGTTATGATTGTCAAAATGAGGTAGAGGGGTATGCTGCGATTGTATTTCGATTGCGGCGCAGCGAAAGACTGATTTATGCTGTTTGTGTTTTGTTCCATTTTGACATCCTTCAGGTTGGGAGTACGTTCAAAAACAGAATACTTATGTCGGCTCCAAGGTTACTGCCGGTTTCTCGGCAATGCCATTCGGTCTTCTTCCCTGCCGATGTACTTTTCTTCGTGCTATTCCGTGCCGACCATGACATTGGATGCCTTGATGACCGCATAGGCATCTTTTCCCGGTTCGAGCCCGAGCTTCTCACAGGATGTCTTTGTGATAATCGACGTGATTACCACACCTGGTGCAACCTCTAAAGCCACTTCCGAGTTCACAGCGCCCATCACAACAGCTTTGACCGTACCCTTCAGAACATTCCGTGCGCTCAACTTCATCTGTTTATCTCCTTATGCTCAGATGTTTTCTTATTTCAATTCTTGTCTTCTTCTCCCCGTTACCTCCCGGTAATCCACTTCTTGAGTTTTTCGTCCACGGTCCCATCGGGAAGGACATAATCGGGCGACACGTATCCCTCCTCTTCGAATCTCTTCTTGCGGACGCAACCCCGTCCTCCGTTCATGCAGTACTCGTCGATCCATTTTCCTTCCAGCATACCGCTGTCATATGCCCTCTTCATCCCACTGGTACCGTCGTACCAACGGCAGACAGTGCTCCCGCGTCTCGTGCCCTTTTCGTTCATTTTCCGGCCTCGTTACACCTGCTTTAATATTCGCTCATTTTCTTCTTTCAGCCTGCTGAGAAATTCCGGCATCTTGTATCAGCCGAACAACGAGACTCACCCGCTCGACCGAAGCGGAGTGAAAACCGGGTAACGTGCGGCGCCTCCGCTATTAAACGATTTCATGGACCTTCCAATGCTTATCCACCCACAGGCCTATGATCCGAATATCCGGATATCGAAGACGGAGGAACTCGACACCGGCAGCCAGATGCTGCTTCTGTTCTTCCTGCGAAGCCGGATTTCCGGCACAATCGTGATGTCCCGCAAGTGCGAGCCCGACCGATTTATGGTTCTCCACCGATATATCGATTCGCCGAAGGATGGATCGAACCAAATCTTCATCGATCCTTTTCGCCAGGATAAGGTTCGGGCCGGGCTCGGTTATGGAATCAACATGCTCAACGGTAAAACGCTCCTGCAGGTAGCTGATAACGGGCAATTGAACCCGGCCATCCATACAATTGACTGCAGTGCAGAAACACATTATCCCGCTCCCCTTTACGTGCCGGTCCACTGATTGTTTTCAACCTCTTGTATCATTTTTACCCGTTCAAGGATGACTTCGGTGGCCTCACCGATCCTCTCGGCAACGGCGGTATCCTCAGCTATTTCATCCCTGTGCTTCATCCCGTGCCCGGAAAGCAGGTATATCGCATCCGCTCCCGCATTTTTCGCGAGTTCCACATCATGGGGATGGTCCCCTATCACGAAAGAACGTCCGAGATCAATCCCGAAGTCCCGTTCGGCCTTTTTGAGGAAATAAGGGTTGGGTTTGATGCAGCGGCAGGCGGACACACTCGCATGCGGGCATACGTACGACTCCTGAAGCTGTATTCCGTGCCGGGCCAGGTACGAAACAATGTAGTTATTTACGTTTTCGACGTCCTGCATGGTGATGAGGCCCTTTGCCACGCCCGACTGGTTCGTGACAATGAACAGGGCGAAGTGTTCGGATAAACGACGAAGCGATGAGACCGTGTCTTTGAAGAACACCACCTGGGACGAATCGGACAGGTAACCGCGGTCCTCTATTATAGTGCCGTCACGGTCCAGGAACACCGCGGGAATATGATCGATTCGCTTTTTATTCAATGTGGTTCTCTTCATGGCCTTCAGCGAACGGATTGGGCGCGAGCGAATTTAAAACGTTTAATGAATTCTAAAAATTTAAAGAAACTGAGCGTGTTTAAATTCCGGCTCAATGCCCTTATCAGGTGGTTACAAAATATCTTACATTCTGTTTAGGGTGAACTTCAAGTTTTTAATTGATAACATGAAACAGTTATTAAACATGATTATCATTTCTATTTTATTCGAAAATTACTGAAGTCCACCGGAACCGGAAATAGTGCGTCTTAAGTATGTGAAA
>CAYWUT010000010.1:0-45732 GCA_964460545.1 uncultured Spirochaetota bacterium | reverse complement strand
CGAGGCCTTGTTAAAGAGGCCTCTAAAAAGAAAAAAACCGGGTCCGAAGAACAGAAGGAAATAATTAAGTATTATGTCCCCCGAATTCCACGAATTCCTAATGGCCTCTCCCCAAAAGCTGTACCATTTCTTGAGAGAGAGCCGGGCATAATATCGCCTCCGAAGCGGGCGGCCTGTAGTTTGATGGACTGCGTGGTCTAAATGTATTATATTCTATTTTCCAACGCTCCGCAAGGACTTTTGCTTCGTCGGCTCGAAGCCCACACTGCCTTTCCGCCTTCGCCCATAATAGAATTTCATAGATGTTTTGGGCTTCGACGGATCGGCGCTTTGCCGAGCCTTTACATCTGGAAGAGCAAAAAAGGCAACTTTGGCCGCACCAAATTTGCCTTTTCTAGCAAAACAACTAATGTAGCTCTATCGAAGAATCCAGAGAATGAAAATACGCTTATATAAAAAGCTTGTTGATTACTTTAATAACTTATTCCATAAAACTTAATTGGGATCCGAAGAAAGCCATGGATTATAATCAATATTGCCTGAAAACTGACCTACAAGGGGTGGCGTGACTCCCCACCAGTTATCCGTGGCAGTTACTTGTGTAGCCGCAAATTCATTATTCAGATCAAAAAACCCGCCGCCGATATTATTGCCGTAGATAGAATTATAACCTCCGCTGGGAAGCAGATTTCCACCGCCTAAATCAATTACCGCAGTAGTGCCCGTTCCGGAATCCTGTATATAAACTCCGTTCATTCCGTTATTGATTATAGTATTATTTGTCATGCTTACATTTTCCACGCTACAGGCATTCCATAACCGAAAACCTATACCATCCCATCCGTTCCCGGATATAGTATTTCCGTTAAAAGTTATGTTTCTTACTATGGCATCCCCACCCCATGCATCTACATAAATACCATCAAAAGCATTACCTGTTAAAGTATTATTTAAAAAAGTAACGTCCTCGACCGTACTACCTGTCCAAGAATAAATTCCTATACCATCGGCGATGCTGTTTGTACAGGTATTATTAGAAACTGTTACATCAGAAATAGTAACACCTGCTGCGGAACCATCTATAAAAATCTCCCACCACCCGCTTCCTGTAGAAGTGTTGTTCGAAGCGGTTAGATTGGATGCAGCATTCCCAGCCGTAGCAGAAAAGTATATGCCGTAAAGATTTTGGGTCATAATAACATTATGGTGAATATTGCATCCGCTAACGTCGACGCATGAAATACCTATGTTGGCATTCTGTGCGGTAATACCCATCACGGTATTATTATCTGCGCATGTAATAACATTGCCTGCGCCCCCACCGTCTACTACTGGATAAGCATTTCCACCAAGGCCAGGATATGCGCTATACCCGCTTCCCCAAAGTACCACGTTATTGGTGAGGACAACGTTTTCGACATAATTACCATTTCCGCTTCTAACATATACCCAACCGTCCCCGGTGGCATTAGTTACGCCTTTTTGCACCGTATCATACGGGTGGTTAAAAGAACCGTCTTCGTTGGGATCTCCGGCGTTAGAATTATCAACGAATGTCACATCGTGCACTTTTGATTCTGTTGGAGCGCTGGTCCCTTCATCGGAAACAACATCAATGTCTCTGATAACCATATCAGTCATACGTTTTCTTAATTTTCTTGGACCCTTAGCGAATTGTATCGCCTCTTTCCAACCTTCAAAAGGATTTTTCTTCTGAAAAATATTGCCTATATTAAAGGGGACGCTTACGTATCCCCCCACATAAACATCTGTATGAAAAACATTATCGTGTTTAATTTGTGCTTCTATGGTAAACGCGGGTGCCGGCCTTGCTTCTATTCTTGTTTTGATCCCGTTTATATTATTCCCTAAACCAGAATGATAATGATACCCCCCCATATAAGCCCTGGTTTCTATTACGTCGGATAAATAAGGAATAAGCAGTCCCCCCTCATAATCAAAGCCCCTGAGAGGTTCTTCATAATGGGAAGTAGTCCAAGCTATAACACTCCTTTGGCCAAAGCTATATGACACATCATCTCTTAAATGCTTTTTGCCTGAAATGGGAAAATAAAAGTTTGCTCTAAAATCTATCCATTTGGTCAAAGTTTCTGTGCCAAAACCTAACTGGTGATGGCGAAAATTGTTTTTGCTTCGAAGTGAATCATAATAAAAATTTGCGCCTAAAATACACTTATCGTCAAACAATAATTGGCGATATCCGCAGCCTATATTTTCTTCATTAGTATCATTGCTGCCGAGTATAACCTTGGGACTTATGAACAACAGATATTCTTTTCTACCAACCACTGGTACAAGAATATCGATAAAAGAAAGCGTTCTGCCGCTACCCAGTGTCGTTCCTGGCCTAATTTGTGCTGGCCACTCTGGATTGAAAAGAAGGGGAGTTTCTTTTTCGGAATTAACAGCTTGAGCTGTAGCATTAGCAAAAGACGAGTTTAGGATAAAAACAACGACAAAGAAAAAGTATAATAAGAAATTTGTTGAATGCAAAAAGCCTTTTTTCATGGTCTCCTTTCTGTTATTTTTAAAATAGCATGTAGATGTAATAGAGTTACCACAAACAAAGGCAAGCCCGTTATTTACCTATAGTTTTTATCGCGGCCATGCGTTTGCGCCGGAGGGGAGGAGGATTACCGGCTTGAAAATTCTATATGTAAAAGGTACTCTGCATAAAGGGCCAGCGAGCACCTGTACGTTTCTCCTGATACTGAACTCACGGGAGACGAATTTTAGAATTCTGATGATGTTGCCGCTCTCGATTACATGGGCATCATTTAAAATTCTCATGATGCCGAATCTGCCGATTATCACCCGTGCAAGAAAATAGACGATTCCTGTCAGCCAGACCATGAGACAAACCAATTTCCACGGTATCATCGTTCCATGAGTTCCTGGTATAGGAGGAAACGAAATCATTCCCAATGCAGGCTGCATCTGCGTTCCCGATTCACTGTATCGTGATACTATGGCATCCATAATATACAGCGTTCGGTAAGCTAATCCGGATCGTAGCGTGAATGGAAATATATCCACAGGAATGATAACGGAACATAAAGGCATCAGCACAACGGTGAAAAGCATAAACAGCCAGAAAAGGTGTTTCATGCGTGAAGACAGTCTTGTTAAAAACAGTTGTACGAGTGCAGCGATAATGAGCAGTGCAATAGACTTCATGAAGGTTGAAAGGAGCACGTAGGGAATGTATGGAGTAATGTGCGTGAGTAGCTGGCTAAGTTGAACCATCTGCCTTCCTCTTTTCGATAATATCTATGAGCCTGTCCAAATCTTCATCGGTGAGCTCACCACTGTCATACTCTATAAGCGCGGTCATTGCCTCCTCGACCGAGTTGTCGAAGTAGGTCTCAATGAGCTGCCGGACCGCCGATCGCATGGCCTTCTTATGCGGGATTTTCGGGTAATAGATAAATCTCAACCCATCCTGAATATGCTTCAAAAATCCCTTGTTCTCGAGTATGTGAAGGAGCTTTCGTACCGTGGAATAGCTTGGTGGATTGGGGATACTCCCCATGACCTCTTTTGCCGTGGCGCTTTTCTTTCGGTAGATCACATCCATAATCTGCCGCTCTCGCTTGCTTAGATCTGTGTGAAGTTTTTTGCTCATCCGTGTCCCCTCACCAATGTTTCATCTCAATTATGTGAAAATTATCGCACATGTGAAAATAATCGCATATCATTCAATATGAGTCAAGTATTTTATGCGAAAAAATTCACTTAAATTCTATAAAAAGGTGAATTTCACAGATTTTATTTTAAAAACAGGAGAGTGCTGCACTTACAATGTACGTAATCAGAAATTAATGGGTTCCAGAGACGCTTTCACCTTCACCTTTCCGGAGGACGAGTACTGTCTCGCAAGCTCGTTTATTTAAACAGGTGATCCGCTCCTGTTCCTTGTGCACGCGGCCCGGCTGGAGTAATCAAGGGGATTAAGCACTAACTGTTTCAGGGTATTGTTATTAAGGTCTCGTTACAAATGGAGCTCATTGAAAAAGACAACTACCGTTTCCTCGTTACCGTTTGATCGTAATCCCTGATCTCCGATAGAACGTCCCGTTCAAGCGGTACGTCCCGGGTCAGGCAGTAGTAGTCCCAGACAGCTCCAAAAGGCATTGTCTTTAGAAGCTCTGAGATCTGCATGCGGGAAAAATAATCCCCCCCGGCTTCCGCCTCAATCAACGATTTGTGAGGTTCAAGCAGTGCCAGGAGAACCGCCTTGAGTACCGCCCTGCTCCCCACGGTCCATGCTCCGACTCTGTTAATGCTTGCATCGAAAAAATCCAGGCCGAGGTGCACGTTTCCGATACGTCCGGATCGTATGATCTCGCGTAGGATCGACATGGACTCGTCATTCAGGATGACGACATGATCGCTATCCCAGCGTACACCCCTCGAGATGTGAACCATGATCTCGTCGAAAAAGAGGAGCAGCGTCGAGATCTTGTCGGCGACCGACTCCGTCGGGTGAAAATGTCCCGAATCGAGGGTGACCATTTTTCCTCTTCTTGCCGCATAAAGCATGTAGAATTCGTGGGAACCCACAACATAGGCTTCGCTTCCGATACCGAACAATTTCCCTTCAAGCGTGTCTTTCATGTGCTCAGGCGGGTAGTCGGTACGGAATATATCGTCAAGGGAATCGCAGAGCAATTTCCTGAACCCCGATCGGTCCGCGGGGAGGTCCTTCATCCCGTCCGGAATCCACAGGTTGTGTATGCACGGTGATTTCTGTCTGGATCCGATATGGGCGCTGATCTCCCGTGTTCGGACTCCATGCTCGATCCAGAAATTCCGGATTGCCTTGTCCTTGCTGCTCAAGGTAAAGCCACCGGCCGCATTGGGATGCGAGAAGAAAGTGCTGTTCATGTCGAGCTTGATTGAATGATGCGTTCCCCAGTCTATCCAGCTGTCAAAGTGGCCGGGGAGCATTTTATCCCGGTCGATTTTCCGGCCGTCGAAATCACCATAGCTCATATGAAGGGCGAGCCTGTGATTACCCGGAAGCAGGGACATGCATTTTACCAGGTCACTTCGAAGCTCGTCGATGGTTCGGGCTTTGCCCGGATAGTTACCCGTGGCTGCCAGGCCTCCTCCGAGCGTTTCTTCTCCGATTGTTTCGAATCCGCCCACGTCATCTCCCTGCCAGCAGTGGATGGACAGTGGAACGGATGGAAGGACCCTCAGAACAGACTCGGTATCCACACCGACTTCCGCATACATCTCGCGGGCGATCCCGTAATGTTTCTCAACTAAATTTTCATGCATCGTGCATCCTCCCGAATTCAGTCTTTACGGTAAGCAGGTAATCACATTTTGGAACCCTTCCGATTGATAGCCCTGGATTCATCCCATACGGCCGGGAAGGGATTTACGCACTGACTGGAAATGCCTATTTTATTATAACATAAGACCGATACGGGAGGTGTAAGGATCGTTCAAATAAGTATGCGGGGGTCCCGGGCGGCGCGCGGTAAACGGTTCGAACCCGGCGGGCTTTTTTCAGCTCTCTTCGTCGAGCAGGAGCCCGGCGTAATCGTCTATGGCCGTTGTTTTCCCGCTCGTGACCAGCCCGTAGTTCTTCTCGATCTCGGGCATGGCCTTCTCGAAGTAGAGCCCGAGCGTCTTTTTCTTCTCCTCGGAGAAGGGGGCGTACATGAGAAAGAGGTACCCGGCGTAGAGCTTCGTGGCCATGTCCACCACCTGGCCGGAGCGGTATGACTGGTACTCGTGGTCTCCCCGTTCCTTCAAATAATCCACGGTCTTGTCCAGCATCGCGCGTTTTTCCTTAAGTTCCTTGAGGTAGGGCTTCTGGAAATCCTCGGTAAAGCCGGCCTCCATTTTGTCGAACTCCTCGTTGTAGGCGCGGGTGACGGTACCGCCGATGGCGGCCACGAACTGCAGCTGGGTCGTGCCCTCGTATATGTTCGTAATGCGGGCGTCGCGGAAGTGGCGCTCGATGTTGAAGTCCTTCATGTATCCCGTGCCGCCGTGGATCTGGAGCATGTCGTCCGCGACCTTATTCGCCACTTCAGTGGCGATATACTTGGCCATGGGCGTAAGCAGGTTGGCGAGCCTGGTGTAGTACTTGGATTTCTCTTTGAGCTCCTTCGAGGGGCCCTCAGCGTTCTGGAGCGCGTGGTCGTACTCCTTTTTCAGGTCCACCACGCGGGCCGTCTCGTAGGTGATCATGCGGGCCGCCTCGATATCGACGCGTGCGCCGAGCAGCAGGTCGAATACGAGCGGAAACTTCACGATGGGCGTGCCGAACTGCTCGCGTGCTTTCGCGTAATCGAGGCCCTCCAGGTAGGCGGCCTGCGCGATGCCGAGTCCCTGTGCCGCTATGCCGAGCCGTGCTCCGTTCATGAGGGACATGACGTACCTGATGAGGCCCATTCTCCTCTTGCCCACGAGTTGAGCCTTCGTATTGTTGAACTGGAGCTCGCACGTGGGCGAGCCGTGTATCCCGAGCTTGTTCTCGATCCTCCGTACCACGAGGGATTCGTCCTTCTCGCACACGAACATGGAGAGCCCCCGTCCGTCCTTCGTACCGTGCTCGCTGCGCGCGAGCACGAGCAGGATGTCGCCGCACCCATTCGTTATGAAACGCTTGACCCCGTGAAGCCTCCACGTGCCGTCGGACTCGTCGTAATCGGCCTTGAGCTGCACCGCCTGCAGGTCCGACCCCGCGTCCGGTTCCGTGAGCGCCATGGCCCCCGTGGCCTCGCCCGAGGTGAAGCGCGGCAGGTAGCGTTCCTTCTGCTCCTCGTCACCGAAGAGGTATATGGTCTCGCCGATGTCCTGCAGGCCGAAGAGGTTCATGAGGCTCGCGTCAGCCTGCGAGACCATCTCGATCGCTATGGTATATATGTACGTTGGAAAGTTGAGGCCCCCGTACTTGCGCGGAATGGTGAGGCCGTTGAGGTTCGATTCCGCGAGCACGTCGAGGCCCTTTCTTATTCCCTCGGGATAGGTGACGCAACCGTTTTCCAGGGTGCACCCCTCCTCGTCCACGTCGGGCGCGAGGGGGGCGATGACCTGTGCCGTTATCTCGCCGATGAGGCTGAGTACGGCCCTGTAGCCTTCCTTCGCGTCCCGGGCGTCGGTAAACGCGTAGTCGAAGGTTTCCGCGTCCCGGTAATCGTTTTCCCTCAGGTCGACGATCTCGGTCAGGTCCGTGTTGTCGAAGAGGAGCTGTATGTCTTCGTTTTCCGTGAAGAAATTTTCCATGTCAATCCACCCGTCGTTTCTTTATGTCTTCCACCATCTTGGGAATAACCTCGTTCAGATCGCCGATTATCCCGTAATGCGCTATGGAGAGAATCGGCGCGTCAGGATCATTGTTGATCGCCACGATCTTGGCGGACTTGTCCATTCCCGCCCTGTGCTGGACCGAGCCTGATATACCGACCGCTATGTAGAGCTTGGGCCGGACGGTCGTGCCGGTCTGTCCCACCTGGTGGTCCTTCTCTATGAAACCCGCGTCGACCGCCGCACGGCTTGCTCCCACCTCCGCGCCGAGGGCATTCGCGAGCGACCATATGAGCTTGAAGTTCTCTTTGGAGCCCACGCCGTAACCGCCGGAAACGATGGTCTGGGCGCCCTTGAGGTTGACCTTCTTCTCCTGCTTGTCCCTGGACAGGATGCGCGTAATCGCCTGTAAATTCTTCAGATCGGGCTTGAACTCGAGAATTTTTCCCTTCCGGCCGTCCTGCAGGTTCGGAATAGGCATAACGCCCTCCCGAACGGTCGCCATCTGCGGCCGTTTTTTAGGCGATACGATGGTCGCTATGATGTTGCCGCCGAAAGCGGGTCGTATCTGATAGAGTATGTCGGAATACGTACTCCCGTCCGTGTGCTTGTAATCCCCGATCTGCAGGTCGGTGCAGTCCGCGGTGAGTCCAACCCTCAGCGTGGAAGCCACGCGCGGAGCGAGGTCCCTTCCCTGGGGTGAGGCCCCGTACAGGACGATCTCGGGTTTGTGCTTGACAATGAGGCTCTCGATGGTTTTCGCGAACTTGACGGGATCGTAGTTTTCCAGTGAAGGATCGTCGCAGACATACACATGGTCGGCCCCGTACTGGAAGAGAATGTCCGCGTGCTTTCCGACCTTCGATCCGATGAGGACCGAGCAGAGCTTCACCTTCAGCCGGTCCGCAAGCTCCCGGCCTTTTGAGAGGAGCTCAATTCCGATTTCCTTCAGCTCCCCCCAGTCCTGCTCCGCATATACCCAAACCTCTCCATGTTCTGCCATATGATTCCTCGCATGATAGGGCCGGTCCGGCCGGCCGTTTTCGTATGAAAAACGGACTGGAAGAAAATACCGGGAACAAACTGCGGACACATTTCATGTACCCCGGCCGACGACGGAGATATCGTTCCTCCACGTCGAGGCGCCGAACGTATAACGGTCCGGGGGAGTCCGAAGCTAAAGGGTATGATCTTCGATGAGCTCGGCCACGAAATGCCTGATGCCCGCATCCGTGGGCTCGATCTCCTTGAATCCCTTGCCCGTGAGCGAAATGCTCTCGATTTTTTTCACCATGGTCGGAGAACCCGCGAAACCGACGTTCTCCGGGGCCGCTTTGACGTCGTCCGCGCTCCAGACATCGATGAGCAGTCCCCGCCCACGCAAATATTCTTCCAGCTGGTTTTTGTCGTTGAACTGCGGATAACGGTCCAGGAGGGGTTCGAGTCCCAGTACCGTTGCCGCTTTCCTGTACTTGAGGAGCCGTTTTGCCATGAAGGGTCTCGGCTCGTTCGCCGTATCCGTAACGGTGAGCAGAACCGGCAGGGGGGCTTCAACTATCTCGGAACCGTCGTCTATGAGCTTTCGAACCTTGATGCTTCCCTTCTCCAGGCTCCGTATCTCCTCCACATAGGTGATCTGCGCTATGCCGAGCTTCTCCGCAGTCTGCGGCCCGACCTGGGCCGTGTCTCCATCGATCGCCTGCCGCCCGCAGAAAACGATATCGAAGTCGGGGACCTTTGTTATTATGGCCTGTTTGAGCGCGAATGAAGTCGCGAGCGTATCGGAGCCCGCGAAACGTCTGTCGCTCAGGAGGAATACACTGTCAGCTCCGCGGTAGAGCGCTTCTTTCAATACCCCGACAGCTGCGGGAGGCCCCATGGTGATGACGGTTACGGTACCGCCGTGCTTTTCCTTGACCTGCAGGGCGGTTTCCAGCGCGTTCAGGTCCTCGGGATTGAAAATGGCCGGCAGCGCACCCCTGTTGACGGTGCCGTCCTCCTTCATTGCTTCGCCCGTTATGTTCTGCGTGTCAGGAACCTGTTTGACGAGAACCACCATCGTATAACCGTTCATCTGAGACCCTTTCGCCACCGTGTTATTCATCCACTATCGGTATTATACCCTCTCATGATCGGGAACCCGATCGTTTTTATCCCGATAAAAAACAGGTGCTACTAGGGTGAACTTCGAGTTTTTATTTAATACCCTAGAGCAATTAATAAACATGATAATTATTTGTATTTTGTTTCATTAACTACTGAAGTTCACCGGAACCGGAACCGGAACCGGAAATAGTATGTCTTATTTATGTGAAAGCTCTTCATTCTTCATATTTCTTGAAACTCGAAATTCGTTCTACTATAATAAAAAAATCCTGAATAATAAACCATAATTTTATTGGAAAAACCATAAGGGATATTTAACAGGGCTTTAAGCATTTTATTTACCCGTCGTTCCGGATTTTCCGGGGGAAAAGGATACCTTACGGTCATTCCCTGAAGAGGGGCGCCACCCGGTCCCTTATCTCTTTATAACGTTCGAACAGGGCCGAGTACCGGGCGTGCTTCTCACCATCCGGTTCGAAAACCCGTTCGACTTTAACGATCTTTTCCGCGGCCCGGGCGAGATCGTTGAAAAAACCGGCGGATTTCGCCTGTATGACCGCCGTTCCGAGAAGCTCCGCGTCATCCACCTGTATCTTCCCGAACGGTTTTCCCGTACAGTCGGCCTTCATCTGCATGAAACCGGGATCGCTCGAGCCGCCTCCGGTTGAGATCACGGGGCCTTCAAATTCACATCCGTTCTCCTCCATGATCTCCATGGATTCGCGCACGTTCATCGCGATGCCGCCAAGGACCGCGCGCATCATGTGGCTCCTGTCGTGATCGAGGCGCAGGCCGTAAAAAACTCCCCGCGCGGATGGGTTCCACAGGGGTGTTCGCTCCCCCTTGAGGTAGGGGAGGAAGATGATATCGGGAACGGCGTCCTCGATCGCGATTTCTTCGCCGTCGGCCGGGGGGGCGAAGAGGCTGCCTGCCCACTCATAGGCCTTGCCGTAGGTGCTCATAATGCCCGCCACATTCCAGTGGCCCGGAACGATGTGCCTGTAGCAGAGGAGCCTGGCGTCATTGACTTTTTCGCTCCAGCACAGGTTTATTCCGCCGGAAGAACCCGCGCGTTCGCAGGATTTTCCCGTTGACAGCGCTCCCGTTCCCACGAGCGCCGCGGCAAAGTCGACACCGATCGCGTACACGGGTATTCCCCGCGGGATACCGAGCTCTACGCAAAGCCGGCTGTCCGTCCTTCCGACCTCCTCTCCGAGGAAGCGGATGGGAGGGAACTTCCTCACGTCGAGTCCCGAGCCGGCCACCTTGTCCTCATCCCAGGGGAGAAGACCGTCCGCACCGGATGCGGAGGATGCGGCAACGAAGTCATTGGTCAGAAGGCTCGCGATGTAGTCGAAGGACTGCAGAAACCGGTGCGTCTTCCCGTATATTTCGGGGTGCTCCTCCTTGAAGAACAGCCCGATGGGTACGTACATGGTCGAGGTAATACGATCCGACCGCTTCTCCGCAAGCTTCCCGATATAACGTGCAACGCGTTCGTCCAGGTATCCGACCCCCGGGTAGAGGGGGGTTCCGTGGGGACCGACCGGAATGAGCATGGGCCCGTGCCCCGTTATGCCGATACCCGCGATACGTTCGAACTTCACCCTCTTTTTCAGCTCTCCCGCCGCGTAGGTGAGTGATGTCTTGAAATCGTCACCCGTGTACTGATGGAAGGCCCCCTGCACCGCCTCGTAACCGCATTCGGCCCGCGCAGCAAACCGGCCGGAACCGGATACGGCCGCAGCCTTGAACCTCGAAGTCCCGGCGTCTATGCAGAGAAAGAGGTCTTCGTTTTTCATAGTGTCCTTTGTATTTCCTTACGGGTGTTTCCCGCCGGATCTATCCCGGCGAACATAATTTGTCGAAATGTATATCGCACGTTCCTTAATCCGGTAAAGCGCGGGCCGACTCAGGAATTTTTTATAAAATGGTCAAACCGCCTGCGGTTCGTCAAAAGTAAAATAAAACCCGCAAGCGCGGAAAGGGGAAAGATCACGAGTGACGTCCGGAATGAAACGGCCTTCGTCAGGAGCGAGAAAAGGAAGGGTATGAGCATGCCGCCCACCGGAATGGCGAGCTTTATGATCCCGAGAACGGTGCCCGCGTGCTCCGGGTAGAGAAGCCCGGCGAGGGTGATGATGAGCGGGAGAAGGGCGGATACCGTCATGCCCATGAAGTAGACGAGCACGTAGGTATAGCCGTGCAGGGAGGTGAAGAAGAACACGCCGATGAAAATAAGCGCGCTGCCGAAGAGCAGGAGAATGAAATGAGGTATCTGCCGGTTCTTGGAGAAAAAACCTATGAGCACGCGTCCCGTGGCGATGCCCGAAAGGAAGATTATGAGCACGAGCTTCGAGGTGATCTGGTTGAAGCCGGATTCCATGAGGTAGGTGGTCATGATGCCCACCACCCCGAGCTCCAGCCCCACCGAGCAGATAACGGCTCCGAACAGCACGGCCACGATCCGCTCCTTCATGAGTACACCGAGGCTTTCCGAGAGCTTCATGCCGGCGTCGCGTCCCCTGAGCCTTGTGAAGGCGAAGAAGACGGCCAGGACGGCCACCACGATCCCGGACTGGACCGTGGACCTGCGCCAGTTCATCTGGAGGAATACGAGGTAGAGCGTTATCATGAGGGACCCGAAGGTGACGAAGAAATGGTTAATATTGATGAAGAGGCTCTCACGTTCGGAGTGTATGTCCAGGAGCATCGCGTCGGTGACGCCCTCGTAGACACCGGTTCCGGCACCGATGAAGAACATGATGAGGAGGTTGAGCATGAAAGAGGGCCGCCCGTAAAAGGTGGCAAAAGCGGCGGCGAGCACGATGCTCCCGATGAAGAGCAGCCTCGTCTTGTCGTAACGGTCCGCGAGCGCGCCGGACGCCGTTACGGCGACCATGAATCCCAGGTTCATGACCGCCATGAGGATTCCGATCTGGTAGGGCGTGAGCCCGATGTTTCGGGCGGCCGCGCCTATGATGGTCGATCCGACGCCTATGAAGAACATGGAGATAAATGAGGAAGCGGTCAGTGCTTTCGGGCTGCGTATCATTCGGTAATTCTCCTTGATGCGATGATGTATATTTCCCTGCTTTCTTTTCTCGATGATTTCGGCTTGAACCGGTATACTCTTTGATAGTCCTCCCGCAGGGAGGACAGAAATGCGTCGAGGTCCTCGCCCTGGAATACCTTGACCACGGCCGATCCTCCCGGTTTCAGCATTTTTCGGGAGAGCGAGAACACGCTCTCCACGATGCGAAGGGATCTCTGCGCGTCCCCGGACGGGTCGCCCGTCGTATTCGGCGCGGCGTCGCTCAGCACCAGGTCGAATACACGATCCGGCCGTTCGGAGTCGGCGGCCGTGGCAACGGCGGCCGGATCGGTCGATTCAATGTGTCCTTCCAGGAAAACGAACCGCGGGTGGTTAATTTTTATACCGGGGTCGGGATCTATACCCACGACTCTGCCTGTACCTATCCGCTCGAGCGCGTACTGCGTCCACGAACCGGGTGTACACCCCACGTCGAGGATACGTATGTTGTTTTTCAGGAGCCGGTATTTTTTATCTATTTCCATGAGCTTGTACACGGAACGGGCGGGGTATTTCTCCGCACGCGCCTTTCGGGAATAGTGATCGTGGATTTTTCGCATGGGCTAAAGAGGGGCTCCGCACAAGATGGATGGAGACATTGTAGAAGATTTACCCCGATATTTCAATTGATATCTGCGGATTTAATCCGTCCAGTCATGATTATGGGTGATGTAGATATTTTTCTGTATAAATGATTAAGGAAATGGCGCAGCACGGTTAAAATGTCGGTTTGGGCTTAAACGAACGATTGAATGTTTGCGTGCCTGTATATATAATTAGGGTGAACTTCGAGTTTACCCGGCAACCGGATTTTCATTAACTCGATATTCACTATACAATATAGTCTACTCTTAACTGAAAGGAAGACCGCCCATGCATACGCCTCACTGCAGCATAAAAAAAAGTTTACCGGTGAGGTTGGAGGCTTTCACACTCCTCGAGCTCATGGTCGTGATCGTCATACTGGGTATTCTCGCGGCGTTCGTGGTGCCGCGGATTTCAAAGCGCCCGGAGGACGCCCGCGTAATCAAGGCCCGGCTGGAGATATCCAACATCGAGCAGGCGCTCGAGCTCTACTACCTGGACAACGGGGATTATCCCACGACTGAACAGGGACTCGAGGCCCTCATCCAGAAACCCACAACCGGGGACATACCGGAGACCTGGCGGTCCGGCGGATACCTCGCCAAATCGAAGCTGCCTGTAGACCCGTGGTCCCGGCCCTACGTTTACATCTCCCCCGGAATACACTCCGTGGATTACGATCTCTATTCCATGGGGAAGGACGGACAGGAGGGCGGAGAAGGCTACGATGCGGATATTACCAGCTGGGAGTAGCCCTTCCGAGTTCCCGGTATTTCGGAGCCCCGATGAATCTCCATGAAAAAAAAGAACCGGGCGGTTTCACCCTCATCGAGCTGCTCGTGGTTCTGCTCGTTCTCTCCATTGCACTGTTCGTTGTAACTCCCCGCTTCGTCGGGTTTGTCAACCCGGAACGAAACAAAAACTTCATGACCGCGCTTCAGAACACGCTCGTATATCTGGACGAGAAAGCGATATTGAAGAAACAGGTTTACCTGTTTGTCTTCGATCTTGACGAACGGATGTATTACATTACGCTCCCCGGGGATGAGGAAGCGGTCCCGGTCAGGGAAAAGTACCTGATGCCCGTACGGTTCCCCGCGAATGTCGAGGTGGCCGGCGTCAGGAGCATTCCGGGTGAAGAGATTTCGGAGGGCAGAATGGTGGTGCCTTTCACCCCCACGGGTTTCATGCTCTCATTCGAGATTATGATCCGGGAAGAGGATGAACGGCTGCTCGTTCTTCAGGGCAACGGCATAAACGGAAGGATAGAGCTGTTTAAAACGAACGAGCGGAATTTTCAGCCCTGAAGGTCAGGCCTGACCTTCAGGCATTCCCGAGCTTCAGGAAATCGGCGATTGCATCCTTCACGTTTTCCTTTCCATATATCCCGGTACCGGCGATCAGTACGTTTGCGCCCGTCTCGATTATAGCCGGGGCGGTCTTTAGATTAACGCCTCCGTCAACCGCGATGTCAAACTGCAGCCCCCTGCTTTCCCGCAGCCTGGAAGCTGCCCTCATCTTTTCAAGGGTGGATTCGATGAAAGACTGTCCACCGAATCCGGGATTTACGGAAAGCACGAGCAGGTAATCCACGGTATCGAGCAGGGGCAGTATATGATCCAGGGATCGGGGAGGGCTGATCGCGATACCCGGCCGTATCCCCGCTGCACGGATACGTTCGATGAGCGCGGGAGCGTCCGTGACAGCGTCCTCCTGAAGGACGATATAATCAGGACCGGCCTCGATGAAGTCCTCGACCCGATCCTCCGCGTTTGCTATCATGAGGTGGGCGATGAGGGGTATCGATATACGTTTTTTCAAGGCCCTGATAAGGTCGATGCCGAAGCTGATATTCGGTACGTAGTGTCCGTCCATATAATCCAGATGCAGCGATCCGGCACCCCCGTGCTCCGCCGCTGTTGCCGCGTCGGCGAGAAAACCGTAATCCGCCGCGAGCAAAGATGGACTTACAGAAAGATCAAATCCCATATTCCCTCCTCAATTCCTTCAGATATGAATCAATATCGTTTATCATCAGGTCGAGCGCGTTGTCCACCGCCTGAAGACTGGAACGGTCCCTTGTCGGACCCGCGCCCCGCGCGGATATTTCGTTTCCATATCCCGCGGCCCCGGCCGGGTCAACGAACCGGACCTGTATGTCGGCTCCGGACACGAAGAAGTCCACCTCCTGCTGTGAGATGAAACTCGTTTTAACAGTGACGAGTATAAGGGTCTCCGATCCGGACTGCCTAAGCGCGACAACGGCGTCTTCTTCGAGTGCCAGTGCCCGGCCTGTAAGTTCAGCGTCTTTTTCATACGTGCATTTTACATCGGTAAAACCGTTTTCCTCGAGAACCCGTTTCAAACCGGTACACAACTTTAAAACGTCAAGCCCGCCGTTTCGTGAGCCGATGTCTGAAACGAATACGCGGTGAGGACTGTCGAGTATGGAAATTTCGGTGAACGCGAATCGCCTGCTCATGTTCAGGATGAGGATTGTTTTCTTGCCCGTATCCAGCAGGGGTACGGCTTCAATAACCACCGAGTCTTCGAACCCGTCCACCCTTTCGACATAACACCGCGCGATTCCCATATCGTCGGTGGTCGCCCTGTCGGTCAGTATGCCGTGCCCGCGTATGAATCGAAAACGTACCTCCATGCCGGTAACGGGATTCTTTTTCTCTTCGGTCCGGTACGTGATCCGGCAGGTGAGGGGGCCGGGGATCGGTCTTCCCCTTTTTACGGTCGTTCGGTCGTAACGGATGCTGATTTCGAGACGCGATACGGTTTCTTCGTACTTGTTCCTGATTTTTTCGCTCTCAGGATCCGCGGTACGTGCCTGTATGAGCTGGTTCAACCCGCCCGCGATATCTCCTCTGTCGATCATGGCAACGGCATTTCCGTAATACTCCTCAGCCACGGGCGCCGGGCCCTGTTCCTCTTCCCTTTTTCCCGTAACGGTGGCGCAGGAAAAAAGAAAACAGATGGACAGGAGAAGCGCTATGGTTTTCATGGAGAAATCACGGGCCGTTAATAAAGCTTTTACGAGAAGAATAGCAGCGGGATTTTCAAATGTCCATGTTTAATTATGTGCCTGCTCATTTATACAATTGACGTCCGCCTCCCTTTAGCTTTCAGTTCACCTTATCATTCGATCTAGTTATGATATAATAGCCGGATGAATGAATAAGGGGTATGCACGGAGCATACGAGGGAAAGGACCGGAGGAGTGCATGGTTGTCAACGAAAAGTCGAAGCGCAAGATCATACCCATAGGAGGCGGCAAGGGGGGCGTGGGAAAAACACTGCTCGCCGCCAACCTGGCGATCGGGCTCGCCTCCTGCGGTAAGCGTACCGTTGTCGTGGACCTCGACCTCGGGGCTTCAAACCTCCATACCGCACTCGGTCTCAGGAATACGAGGGCCGGTATCGGTAATTTTCTCTCCGGAAAGGGAGCGAAATTCAAGAGCATCGTTTCACACACTCCCTTCGAGAACCTCATGTTCGTTCCGGGCGACGTGCTTGTCTCCGGAATGTCCAGTATTCAGTCCTCGCAGAGGAGCAGGCTTATCAGGAGTATACTCGAGCTGGAAGCGGACTACGTGATCCTCGACCTCGGTTCGGGCAGCTCGGCCCAGGTGCTCGATTTCTTTCTGACGGCAAACTCCGGCTGCATCGTAACCACTCCGGCCGCCACGTCCGTTGTAAACGCATACGGATTTTTAAAGAACCTCGCCTTCCGGTTCATGCAGCGTACCTTCGCCTCGGACGGGGACATTGCGGGAGTGATTAAGAAATATATGAAGGAAAAAAAGCCGGGTTCCGGCCCGACCATGAACGAACTGCTGGGCTCCATACGGAGGAAGGACCGTGCGTCCGCCCAGCGGGCTAAAAGGTACCTCTCGATGCTCAGGCCCCTGTTGATCGTCAACATGGCATCGTCACCGGAAGACCTGAAGGTCGCGGACAAGCTCAGGGAGCTGGTAAGTGAGAGCCTTTCGGTCCAGATGGAATGTCTCGGTCTTGTATACAGGGAAGGGGTGGTCGAGGAGTCGACTGAGGAATCGAAGCCTCTGATGTCCGCGCACCCCGATACCCTTGCCGCGGTCGAGATAAGCCGTATGTGCCAGAAAATCGTACAGTCCGAACATTTCCCCCTGATGCCCCTCGAACTCGATCTCTACGAGGACAGCTTCGGACTGGCCCGCATCGAGGCGCATTACGACTACGAGCAGCTCACGCAAAAGGGAGGGCCCGATGAACTGTTCGACGCGGGCGACCTTCTCGAGATAATCGCCGGTCAGAAGCGGCAGATACACGAGCTGCAGGGGACCCTGCGCAATCTCACCATAAAGGGAACCGGCGGCCCCTTTTAGTCCACAGCGCCGGTCTTGAGCGTTATGCTGCGACATTAATACCGCTCTATTTTCAAGTAGGTGGAACCGGCCGTCAATTTCATTTGACTTATTTATTCTGAAAATCCATCATTCAGAAATGGAACTCCACAGAGCACTCAGTCTTCTAAAGCTTTCGTCCGGCTGCACGCTTACGAAACTCAACACGTCGTACAGAAAACTGGCAAAGGCACATCATCCCGATTCGAACAGGGGAAGGGAATCCTGGGCGCACAAGGTGATGACCGAGCTGAACCTCGCCTATGAAACGGTTCGGGCACACCTTTCCTCATCTTTTCCCGATGACGATTTATCCCGTTCAAGGGCCCATTCCCCGTCTGGGGAAACTTCGGTTCCGCGTTTTACGCAGGTTTCGAAATCAGCCATAAACAGCGTGCTTGAGGGAATCTTTACGTACTACCAGTACGGGCTCGAAAACATCGGTCTCCGGTACGAGGGAGTGAGGCGTATCCGGTACAGGGACGCGCTCCGGTATGTTCGGGACGGTACGAACAGCCTCGACGGGCTGCGGGCGGCGGCCCCCGGAGGATCGAAAAGGGTCGCCGTATTCGCGGAGTTCGCCGGGGCTTTCTTTCAGAACATGTGCATTGAACGGCAGTTCCATCCGGGAGGGCATTCAGGGCCGGATATGAAGGGGGAGGCCTGCTACCGCAGGGCAAGCGCGCATCTCGACTACGCGATAAAGGACGGACTTTTCAGGGATGAGCTGGTACAGGTCCGGAACGGGACCTACCGGGAGCACATGGTCATGGGCCGAAAGGAGTTCATGCTCCTGCTGACGAATTACAGGGATTGCGAATGTACGCGCGAAGGGCTCCTCAAGGCATATCTTTTGCAGAGCTTCGCCCGCGTGATAGAGGTACTGAACGGTCAGAACGGGTGAAAAAGCTTACCCCTCTTCCTTCTCTTCCTGATTGAGCTGGGCTATGGCCAGTTTAGCGATGGGGATGCCGTACGGCGAGCATGAAACGTAGTTCAGGCCTATGGCCTTTGCGAAAGGAATGTTTGCCGGTTCCGCCCCGTGCTCGCCGCAGATTCCCATGGTAAGGTCCGGACGGGTCAGCCTGCCGCGTTCGGCCGCCAGCTTTATCAGTTCCTTCACCTGTTCGCCGAGGACCTGGAAC
Organism: uncultured Spirochaetota bacterium; assembly: GCA_964460545.1. Classification (GTDB taxonomy): domain Bacteria; phylum Spirochaetota; class B62-G9; order B62-G9; family DRHN01; genus CAYWUT01. The sequence continues at coordinate 27,118 of CAYWUT010000010.1, read as the reverse complement.
GGATTGGCCTCGAGAAGGTCGAATTCGTTGTAGTCGGTAAAGAAATTGTTGAAATCGTCGCGGGAGAGCCCGTTCGTGGTCTGTGTCAGGTCGTTCGTTCCGAAGGAGAAGAACTGGGCATACCGCGCGATCCTGTCCGCCTGAAGCGCGGCGGCGGGCAGCTCGATCATGGTCCCGACCTTGTACCCTATGGGGTCCGCCTTGTACTTCTCCCTGACCGAACGCTCTATGTCCCGGATCCCGGTGATTGATTTACCCTCAATACGCTTTCCGTTCCGGATCGTCTTTATCTCCATCGCGCTCATAATGAGGGGTATCATTATCTCGGGCCTGACGTCAACCCCCTCCTTTTTGAGCATATAGGCCGCTTCGAAGATGGCCTTCGTCTGCATGTTGTAGATCTCGGGATAGCTGATGGCGATCCTGATCCCCCGGTGCCCGAGCATGGGATTGAACTCCTTCAGCATACTGCTTCGCCTGCGTATTTCATCCTCCGCAAGCTTCGGGTGGCGCTTCTTCATGAACCCGATGAACTGGGTCATGGATTCCTTCGTATGGGGGAGAAACTCGTGCAGGGGGGCATCGAGGAGCCTGATGGTAACGGGAAGCCCCTCCATGATTTTAAAGAGCTTGTAGAAGTCCGCGACCTGCATCTCCTCCAGTTGCGCGAGCGCCTTGCTGCGTTCCTCCGGCGTACCGGCGATGATCATGGACCTGAATATATTGATACGTTTCTCGTTGAAGAACATGTGCTCGGTCCGGCAGAGGCCGATGCCCTGGGCCTTGAAGAGCTTGGCGAGCTCAGCGTCCTTGGGCTGGTCCGCGTTCGCGTGAACGTCGAACTCACCCAGGTTTCGCTGTACGATCTCGAGGAACTCCAGCAGGCCGCTTCCCTCCGGCGACGGCTGTATGAGCTTCACCTGTCCGAAGTAGATCGTGGGTTCCTCATAATAGGGCACGTTGAGGGAGATATAGTCTCCCTCCTTGACGAGCTTCTTGCCGATACGCATGCCGTTCTTCTCGAACTTGATTCCGGGATAAACGAGCGCGACTTTTCCGAGACTCCGCGCCACGACCGGGGCGTGCGAAGCATAGCCTCCTTCGGCCGAGAGCACGCCGGTACCGATCTCGATGGCCTTGACGTCCTCTGCAAAGGTGGCGGGCATGGCCAGGATGAAATTCTTGTCCTCGTTCGTCTGCGTAGCCCACTTGTACGCCTTGAGCAGCTTGTCCGTGGAGAAGTAGACACGGCCGATCGCCGCGCCGACCGCACCGGCGATGCCTCCCTGGACCTTGGCCATTTTTGAGGCCGATGACACGTCGATAACCGAGTGCAGGATCTCCGACAGCATACCGGGCTTGATGGTTTTTATGAGGTATGCATCGTCCACAATCTTGTCGGCATGCAGGTCGAGGAGCGTTTTTATCTCCGCCTGCGTGGATTTATTCGGGACCGGGACCTGGTCGATGATCCACAGCGTACCGCTCTCAACGGTGAACCTGACCTGCCTGATCTCCTTGAAATGCGTCTCAATATTCTGCGCGAGCTTCTTCAGCTCTTTCAGATAGACCGCATCGATCCCCCCGATCGCCTTGCCCCTCGTCTCGGTTGCATCGAATGCATTGACGAAGTACTTTCCGCTTACTTCGTTCTTGCCCGTGATGATGTCCCTCGTATAGTAGGACCCGAAGTAGCTCTCCTCACCGTAGTTGCCGAAAGTCATGGTCTGAAGCAGGAGGGCGGAGTCCACGTTGCTCGAACTGTGCTGAAAGAATTCGTGAAAGAGATGTATTATAAAGAAGAGCTGCTCGTACGCGTTTTCGAATATCTCCTTCGGATAGAGAGAGCGGTATTCCTCGATCGCCTCTTTGATTTTTACCTGCTTTTTCGCGGCCTTGAGTTTCACCGCGAAATCGGACAGCTTTTTTTCCCTGGAATCGTCCGGTTCGGACAGCTTCTCGAGCTCGATCATCTTACGGATGACGTTTCTGTATTCATGGTAGGCGAATTCCTCTCCCACGAAGGTCCCGAATCCTCCAACCGTTTTGTCGCACAGGCCGATGTTGTGTAATGAAAAGGCGTGGATCATGTTGAGCTGGGGGCTTTCCACTGCCTTGATGAGCAGAGGATTCTTTTCGTCGTTGAACCGTTTCTTCAGCAGCCGCTCCACCTTTGCTAGGGGCTCAATGAGAAACTTCATTGCACCAGCAGCGTCTTCCACCATCTCCCCGATCGTACCGTTGGGGAGCATGAATCCAGGGAGGATGGGAGCGCCGAGGGATGCAAGCTCCATGATTCGTTTACCTCGAATACCGATTATGTCCTGAAGCTCGGGGCTGTCGAGGTATTCGGTGCTGCTGAACGAATGATACTTTTTCATAGGATTCCCCGTATACGTGATAAGGATATGAAGCGAAACCGCGGTTTAAAAGAGATCGAGAACCTTGCCGATACCGCCTCTGAGAAATGCTTCAAAACGGGAACTCGCACCTTCGAAGAGATAGCGCTGGAGCTTTGACACGTCCTTGATGGTTTCACCGGCCACGCTGAACATTATGAGGCCGCCGTGTTTGACCTTGCCCCATTTGAAGAGAGCGTTGATATCGTTGATTCTCTCGTTTTCGTACCAGATGAGCACGTCGAGTCCCGGGTATTTCGTCAGGTAACTCTCGATGATCTTCTTCCACGCCTCGACGTTTCCGTTGTGAAAGAGCTCGTTCGTCACCTGAACCGAATATCGCGGAGTAACCCTTCGCTTGACGGAAGGGGCGGCCGCTTCAGCGGCCGGCTTCACGGGTTCAGGCGCCCGCTCCCCGATATACTCTTTTTTCGGCTTGACCTTTTTCCCGTAGAGTATTTTCAGGAAATCGTCGATCGCGGACTCGAGTATTTTACTCGAAATATCGGCGTCACCCGCCGGTCCCGCATATACGACGATGAGCTCATCCTTTATAAGGGGAAGAAGGGGTTCCCACATGGCCTTGGTCTTGGGGTTGATGGCCTGGAGATCGGCCTGGGGGCTGGAGTAGGCGAGGATGAGCTGTATATTCCCCCATTCCGAGAGCGCGGCGACGATATCGTCGACATCTTCAAGGTTATTCAGAACGTTGTGGGAACGATACGTATATCCGAACTTGTCGACGAGCAGAGCGCTCAGTATGGTCTTGACCTGAAAACGCTGAATCGCTTCTTCATCAAGGGACTCGGTAACGAGATCCGCGAGGTTAACACCGTCTGTGACCTCGGGTACATATCCGGTCACATTTTTAAAATGGCGCAGGGCGGTATTGAAACCCGCCCTGTTTGCCAGTACGTTCAGTTCGTTTTCCATATTAAAGCTCTTTCAGATCGTCGGTATCCGCTTTCCGCTTCCTCGGTGTTACGTTTGCCTTACCCTTTACGCCGGACGCCGGACCGGGCGCCGAACCGGTTACCCCGGCCATGGCCGACTCGGAGTAGGATACGGGAGATTCGGGGACCGGTTCTTCGGCCGCGAAACTCTGAGCGATATCCTCGCGCATGGTGGACCGGCGCCGTTTGAAGGATGCAAACGCCGCATCCTGGAAGCCCTTGGATATGCCGTGCAGGAACTCGTTCAGCACGTTGGCCATGCCGTTGAGCGTAAACTTCTTGCGCTTGATGCTCGTAATATCCAAATCGAGAATGAGCCCGGGCTGAATGTGGTAGGGGTTGATCAGGTAATCGAACTCGTTGAAATCCTTAATTAAAAAGTCAACCCGTCCTTCGAGAATTACCCTCGCCTTCGGATTCTTATAGCCGTAAATCAGTTCTATCTTGTCCTTGGTCTTGAGGAGCATTTTCTTGAAGAGGGTCTTCTCGTATACATAGGTCTGGTTGAGTTTTTCAACATCCGTGTCCCCGGCCTTGATGTACATGACCTCGTTCCAGGTTTTCTTCATATCCTCGTACAGGGGATCGCCCGTTGCACCCTTTATCTTTCTCTTGATCTTGTTTTTCGTCTTTTTTGCGATATCGTCAAAATCGTTTACGCCGAAAATCGATTTATTCGACTGGTACACCATTTCCACAACGTCGTAGAGATGCTCTATCTCCCTCTTGTACTCTTCCATCTGCAGGTCATACGCCTCGCGTTCCTGCAGGAGCTGGGCCTGATCGTAGTACTTGAGGCGCATGATATACCGTTCATCGGGCAGGTTGATGGGGTCCGTGTCTTCGTACTCCCTGAGCACCATGTCGCGGGCGTTTTTCAGGTTTTCAATGTACTGGTATCCCATCTTGCTCGTATCGAGTATGGAGGTTATTGAATTGATCGCCGTGTTGAAGCCGCGGTTCCTGATGTTTTCCATGTCCACGACTTTCTTGATGTTTTCCCTGACGTTGAGGGGATCGAAATCCTTCTGATCGATTTCCGCCCGCAGTCCCTCGATCTTGTCCATGAGGCTCTTTGCCATGAAGGTATAGCGGCGCGACTTCTCGTCCTCCGACTCGTCGTCGGTGTAATTCGGAATGCGTTTCATCTTTTCGAACATGATCTCGCCGTCCGAGAGCTCTTCCTTGCCCTCGTCAACGAGCTGGGCCTTGAACCGCTCGACCTCATTGTCCACGAGGTTCATGATGGCGCTTGAAATCTGGTCCTTGATGAGGTACTCGACCGTGGCCTGATACTGGAAGACGGGGCTTATGAGCTCGGCATCCAGTATGTTGACGGACAGCTTGACGTCGGTTACCGTTTTCGGGCGGGCGGCGTTGTCTTTAAAGGAGCACTTGACGATGGAGTAGGCGTTCTCACCCCTGATAAACGCTCCGACATCGGTTTTCTGACGGAGGAGCGAGTTCGTCATGTTTTCCAGATCGTTCATGCCCCGCTGTATATGCCCCTGGAGGTGGCCGTACATGTTGACGATGGATTTTTCAATCTCACCGGTGTTGAACTTGTCCGCACCGCCGATGAGGTCGAGCATCTCGGCTATCTCTTTCGGGGTATACCGGGCGAGCGCCTTGGTCTCTTCCTTGTCCACGAAGTTCCGGACCTTTTTCACCATCTCGTCTTCAGTCGTGGTCAGAAACCTGTTGAACATGTTCTGGTAATTCTGGTTGAAATAATTGTAGAGTTTCTGCTTTATTCCACCCATAACCTCGAGCTCGCTCAGTACTTCGGGGGGGAGCTTTATCCGCATCTCCTCGATGATCCTATCGGATTCTTCCTCGATGAGACGCTGGTACTCCTCGTTCTGCACTCTGCCCTCCTGGGCGAGGCTATTGCGTGAACCAACCGCCGAAGGTCTGGTCGGATGGAATGCATTCGGGCTTCTCGGTAGATCTGCGGCCATTTCCCTCTCCTTTCAAACAGATTATGGTTTATTCCCTGGAGCTACTGCATTTTGTATCGGTTATTTATATCAATAAGGTCCTATTATTTTTTTGCCGCCCTTAAAATTACCGGCTGATTACGGTAAAAACCCCGGAGTACGGAAAAAATCTTACTCACAGGTTCTACACGTTCACCTCACTTTATGTCAATTAATAAGCGTACAAATGATATAGGATTTCACGATACTTGTAAAGACAATTCTCCGTTAAAATCCGTTTTAACCGGCCGTGGTCGTTTTAAATACGTACCTCAACGACTCATCCGCCGGTCAGTTTTTCGATATAAACCTCGATTTCTCTCGTGAAATTCCTACTGTACGACCTGTCCCGCATTTCACGGAGCTCAGTGAGGAATTCATCACTATTATCCGTGTTTGCTCCCTCCCTGTCAATCTCTTTTATCATGGAGGAAAACCGGTCCCAATCCCGTTCAAGGCCCTGAATTATGAACCGATGGGCTATATACCACATCGCATCACCCTTCACGATCCGGTAGACCGATTCGTCCGGCAGCGTCAGGAGGTTGTCCGGAAAAATCCAGTCAGGGTCTTTTCCGCCGCCGCTCACGCCGTCGAGCTCGTTGTAGCCGTTGGAAGCGGCGATCCCGTTTGTCAGGATGTATATATCCAGAACCGTAATTTCAATGCGGCCCCTGTAGAGTACCGTTCTATTACTCGTGAGTGTGCTGTGGGGTATGTTCTTTTCCCTGAGAAGCCGTGCCGCCTCCTCGCGTTCATCCTCGTTCATCTCCCGGTATTGTGCCTGAACATCGGTTTCATCCGGTCCCTCCGCTTCGGGTTCGCCTTCTCCTCCCGCACCCGTATCCTGTACGGCTTCGCCGACGACTGCGGGCTCGTCCGTGCCCGTTCCCCCCGTCCCCGCCGGGGGTGTCAGGGTATGGGAGAAGAAGATAAAAAAAACGGCCGCTCCGATTACGACGATTCCGCCCAGGCAGGCCGGGAGGAGGAAGCGCCGGGCGCGGGCCCTTTCGTCTGAAGGCCCGTAATAGAGACCGTCCGTCCGCCGCTCGTCCTCGTAAGTCCCCTCGGGGGATAAAACGCCCCTTCGAGGACGAGTCCCCTCGGGGGATAAAACGCCCCTTCGAGGACGAGTCCCCTCGGGGGACAGTGACCTGACACGCGGTACAACGTTCCCTTGAGGGTAGCGCTCCTCTTCGGCCGTCTTCCTTTTTGCGGGAATGGCCGCGGGAAGGAAGGCGAGATCTGCGAGCAGGAGGCGGAGCCGCTCCCTTTCATTCTCGTAAAACCGGGCCTTGTCCTCGTCCCCGGCTCTCACCGTTTCGAGCGTCTCTCTGTGCAGGCGGGCCGCGTCACTTGTTTGATTCCTCCCTGCGGGCCTGTAAAATACCGTGAGGACCCCGTTTCCCGTCCACACCTCGCCAAGGAGGGGAATGGGGGCGATGTACGGGTGAAGCACGGTCATGCTTCTTTCGGCGAATTTTTCCATATCACGGAGCAGGCGTTCAAGCTCACCGTAAGTCCCGGACCTGATCAGGACCGAACACAGCGCGGATAGATTGTGGAGAAGGATATTCGTACCGCCGCACGGGGAGAGTTTTTTAACCTGTTTTTTCATATCGCGCGCAATGGCATTCAGCCCGCTTTTCAGGTGGGAAAACCCGCCGGTATTCCGCCGGAATGCGTCGAAAAAACGGGCAGCGCTCTCAGCAAACCGCGAGGGTCCGGTCTCGAGCGTGTGCATTACGGGAAGGTCATCCCTGCAGGCCCGGAGCAGATTAACGGCGTCAGGTCCCCCGTCCCTTACAAGATAAAGGACGCCCTCCGCGATTCTTCGCGAGGATTTTTCCCCCGCCTTTAAAACACCGTCCGGAGAGAGCGAGCACCCGTTTTTCTCTTTCCGCCCCTCCTCTGAAAACAGGAGGGTCTCCGGGAAAATCCGGTCCACTAAAATTTTTTGATGGTAAAACTTTATACCGAAACCGTGCACCCTCTTTTCCGATCCCTCCTCGATCCGCGTCAACGTGACCGGAAAGGAGGAGCGGGAGGCACTCCTTAAAAGAGGCGCGGCGTTTTTCAAATGCAGCGTCTCGAGGTCGTATACGCGAATACCGGATTTTTCCCTGTGTTTCTGCTTGATGAAATCGAAGAGGAAATCAGGCCTGTGTGAGAGAAAAAGAACAGTAAGCAGCTCGGGGTCTATTCCGGAAAAGAGAAGCCGTTCATAACAATGACCCGGACACCCGGTTGCGATAACTCCATCTTTGCCGGTGAGGAAGAGCCCCCCCCCGAGAATCATGAATCCCCGCTGTCCGAGTGAAGAGGGTTCATGATGGATGAGGTCTTTCCAGAGCCTGTTCCGCGCATAACGGGCGCGCTCGCGGAGATGTCCGTCTTCCCGCTCCCTTTTTTTTAGATCGAAGAGGACCTTCCTGTCGTACATGAGCCCGATATTGCCGTTGGTGTAAAACAGTACCTCGGCCCTGTCGTGGGCGGATGAGACCTTTTCGAGCGTTCCCGCCCGGGCATCCGTAACGCCCATATCCCCAAGGAGACGGATGTAATGTCCAAGCGTGGTCCTGCCGCCGAGGTACAGGGCGGGCCCTTCAGTGTGCGGACCGAGATTCAGGGGCTCCAGCATCGGGTTCCCGGTTATATCGTCGGCAACGAGGATAGTGGAGATGAAATCCGAAATCCCGGGAGGGAGCGCACGGGAGTTGCCCAGGCGGAGGAAGGGTTTTTCATCATCCCGGTCGAATCCGAGGTAGAGTATATAACACTCCCTGTCAATCTGAAAAACCCTGTCTTCGAACGGGAACTCCATGTTATCCTCTGCCGCTGATTCTTTAATCCCTCCGCGGTACGGGCCCGCTGAAGTTAGAGGTTGCTGCCGGGATACCCCGTGGTTATTTTTACAGAAGCCCGCTTGAGTACGGACGTGCTTCGCACGCTTCGCACGCTTCGCGCCGTACGCCGGCAGGTAAAAATCACAGGCTGTTTATGACTGACGGGCGCGCGGGTATGATTTTACGGGTTCCCGGTAAACATAATGGTGAACTCGGACATTCTTATTATACCCTATGCAAAGCGAATTACAATAGATAGGCAAATGAATTTTTAATCTAAAAACTTCAAAACCAACGTTATTTAGGGTTTTTCAGTCTCTATGCCTCCAGCCGCCGTACCACATATAGTTATCTTCGACGAGCCTGCGGATGATCGATTTCCCGGATTCGAAAGCGGCAGACCGGTCTCGGAGCTCCCCTTCTGGTCGAAGTTTACCGTGGAATCCGTCACGGACGCGATGTTCAAGAGGTTCGACTATTCGAGGATAAGAATACCGGATGGAGATATTGACGCGCTCTGCGGTGTACTTGAAAATACGGGAGGAGATATACTCGTAGCGGGCCGCTCGGGAAACATAACCATGCCCGATACGGTCCCCCTCAATGGAATGTCCCGTGGGAAGGGGATCGTCAAACTGCAGATCGGCGGGGTCCCTTCCGATCTCTACCTCATCGGAAAGTCGGATCTCATCAAGGCCGTCAGGTCGCTTTCCGAACACGGGAATTCGCCCGGGCGTATTCCCGTTTTGCTCTTTGAAAAATATTTTTTCGACGGTTTCGAACGAATCGTCGGGATAGGCGGGTCTTCCTTTCTTCTGCGGGACGGGTTCGAGTTTTTCCGGGAAAACCTGCGGTTTGCATCTTATTTGAGTGACCCGTTGTTCATGGAGTTTTACTCCGGCCTCGCGGATACGCCGACTGAAGGATCGTCCGTTTCGGACCGCGGTGTTGTCAGGGAGAGCGTGCTTGGGGGGGGGTGCCGTATATGCGGCACGATCGAAAATTCCGTTATTTTCCACGATGTGGTCGTTGAAGAAGGGGCTGCGGTTCGGGACTCGGTTATCCTTCCCTTCAACAGGGTGGGGAGCGGATGTATCATACAAAACGCGCTCGTTCTTCCGAGAAAAGGCGGGGGGATCGGCGCGGGTTCGGTTATCGGCGGAACGGATTTAACGACGAACCGTTCTTTCCCCCGCGTGCTGAGGGAAGGGCTGACCATTGTGGGGGAGGGGATTGAAATTCCTCCGGGATCCAGGATAGGGAGCGGCTGTCTTGTAAGGGGACCCGGGTCCTCGGGCAGAAGAATCCGGCTGAAAAACGGTTGTGTGCTGGATCGTTAAATCATGAACGGTCCGGTCTCTTTTCCCGTATCAATCCAGCCGTTTTTTCAGGTCGTTCATCTCTCGTATGAAATCGCTGTACGATGCAGGATCGAGTGACTGACCGCCGTCGCTGAGGGCTTCTTCCGGCTGAAAATGTACCTCCACGATGATGCCGTCCGCTCCCGCGACAAGTGCGGCTTTACTCATGGGCAGAACGAGCTTCTTGTTTCCCGTTCCATGACTCGGATCGACGAAAACCGGGAGATGTGTTTCCTCTTTGAGAAGGGGAACCGCGGAAAGATCGAGCGTGTTCCGTGTTGACGTCTCGAAGGTCCTTATTCCCCTTTCACAGAGAATGACTTTTTCATTTCCCTGCTTCAGTATGTATTCCGCTGAGAGGAGAAACTCCTTAATCGTGGCCGACATGCCCCGCTTCAGAAGCACCGGTTTCTTTGTCTTTCCGATCTCGCTCAGCAGGGTGAAATTCTGCATATTGCGGGCCCCGACCTGGAGGATATCGACATACCGGGCAACGAGCTCGACATCCGCAGGGGAAACGACTTCCGATATGATATAAACCGCATAGGTTTTTCTCGCTTCATTCAGGAGCTCCAGTCCCTGCTCGCCGAGCCCCTGGAAGCTGTAGGGCGATGTACGCGGTTTGAACGCCCCTCCCCGGAGGATATTCACCCCCGATTCCTTGATGAGGTTTGCCGTCTTGAAGAGCTGTCTCCTCCCTTCAACCGAGCAGGGCCCCGCGATGACGGTAAAACCGCCTCCTCCAATGGTGATATCGGGGAGACCCTCCCCGTTCAGCTCGATCGCGGGTTTTTCCTTCTCCCGGGCACGGCTGTAGAGCGGAAGGCGGGAGCTCGTTGCATCATCTCCCGCATAGACGACGTTTCTCTTACCGGTCCATACGGGGTAGCTTCCCAGGATTTTCAGGAAGTTCGTCTGTTCCTTCATCTCTTCAAGGGCTTCTTTTACGTTCCTTTCCAGCATATGCCCTTCGAAGTCGAGATAGAAGTAGTACCGCCACGCCTCAGTCTTGTGAGGACGGGATTCCAGCTTAGTAAGGTTAATCCCGTAATCGTTGAAAATCTTCAAAACCTTGTACAGGGCGCCCGGCTGATGAAGCGTGGTGAAAATAACGGAGGTCTTCGCGTCTTTATGGAGACTTTCCGTTTCTTTTCTTGATATTATGATAAAGCGGGTCTGATTGTTGGGATAGTCCTCCAGTTTCTCAGCCACTATGGTGAGGTTGTAGACCTGGGCCGCGAGCCGGCTGGCGATCGCCGCGGATGCGGGGTCCTTCTCCCTGCTTACTTTCATTGCGCTTCCGGCGGTATCGTAAATGGGAATTATTTCGCAGTCTTCCATCTGCCGGAGGAAGGTCGTACATTGCGAAAGCGCGGCGGGATGGGAGTAGACCCTGCGAACGGAACCGAGGTCGGTCGGTCCGGCCGTCATGAGACAGTGGGAGATGGGGGTGATGACCTCCCCGGAAATAGTGAGCTGGGATTCCAGCAGGAGATCGTAGGTATGCGAAATACTCCCGATGAGGGAGTTCTCGAGGGGCAGGAGGCCGAAATCGACCTCGCCCTTCTGCACGAGCGTTACCACGTCGTCCGATATCTTGCATGGGACGAACACGACCGATTTGCCCCAGTACTTGATACCGGCCTCTTCGCTGAATGAACCCTGCTCTCCCTGAATGGCGGCCCTGAAAAGACGCTCCATCGTCATCTCCACGGTGAAATAGATACGGTTTTATGTTAAGATAAATATGCGAACCTTAAATGTCGAGTTTATAAGGGAGGGCCTTTCTCTGTCCGGGATTACCGGAAAGGTTTTACATAAAGGATAATGTTTGTGAAGATTAGGCCCGTAAAGAGTATGTCTGTAAAGAGTATGCCCGTGAAAATCATGTCCGTGAAATTGAGGGGTTTTACACTGGTCGAGGTGCTGATCGCGCTGACCATCCTCTCCATAGGATTTCTCGCGATAATGAGGAGTAATGTTTTCAACATTCGCTCCTCCAGGGAAGCTTCCGATCTCACGCTTGCCGTTTTCGCCGCCGAGATGATGATGAAAGAGGAGATCGCCAAGGGGTATCCGCAGTCCGCGATTGAAGAGGGTGAGTTCGAGGAGGGCCCCTATGCCGGGTATCGATGGAAACGGACGGTCGAGGTCGTGGAGTTTCCGTTCATAGAGGAGCTCAAGCTCGTGACCGTGGAAATCGGATGGAGGGAAGAGAAGCATTACACGCTTCGTACCGTTCTCTCCCGGTACTAGGCCGCCTAAAGGCGCGGCCGCGGCCGCGGCCGCGGGTCGCGGGCCGAATGGAGGTTTAATGCACAAAGGTCGAAAGCCGAGAGAGCGCGTTTCGGGATTTACGCTCCTGGAGCTCCTTATCTCTCTGGCGATTTTTTCCATCATTGCGGCCGTATCCTACACCTCGTTTATCGCGGTGAACCGTTCCGTTGAGTCGAACAGACGGAACGAGGACCTCATACGTGAGCTGCGGGGTTTATTCGACCGGCTCGATTCCGAGATCGCTTCCGCGTTCTACGGGCGGAACGACGACGGAACGCTCTTTCGGTCGAGGAGATTCGAGCTGAACGGAAAAGAGGTGAACGATCTTTTGTTTACCACCGTTCGGCCCGTGACAATCTGGGAGTACGGCGTACACGGCGGCGTCAGGAGAATAGAATACGTTTTCGATGAGTCTGAAACGGAAGGCCTCGTTCTTATAAAGCGCGTATACGGCCTCTCGCTCCCGCCGGGGGACCTCGATGAACCGGATGAGTTCGTCGTGTGCGACGGGCTTGACTCTTTCCAGCTTCGGTTCCAGGACGGGGGCGGATGGTTCGATGACTGGGATACCGATAAGATGAACAGGCTGCCCGACGGGATTGAGCTCACGATCACCCTGGCCGGGGGCGGAGAATTGAGAGAATATTTCAATGTTTTTATTTCGGAGCTGTAAACGTAGGAGCGCTTTCGCGCTCATGTCCGTTCTCGTACTCGTGTCGATTCTATCGCTCATTGCGCTCGAGTTTACCAGGAAGAGCAGCATCAATCTGAAAATGGCCGCGAACCACGCGCTCTCCAAGAAGGCGCTTTTCTATGCGTACGGCGGCTACGAAACGGCACTCAAGCTTCTCATGATGGATACCAACGAATATGACGGCCCGGGCGACTACTGGTACGCGATGCTTCCTCCCATTCCGCTGGAAGACGGCGCCATAGTGGTCACCATTCAGGACGAGAAGAGCAGGTACAATATTAAAAAGCTCGTTACCGATTACGGTATCGAGGATGCCAGAAGACGGGTCATGCTCGAGAGGATTTTCGAACAGCACGGTATTGATACTTCGATTATCGATTCTCTGGCCGACTGGCAGGATGAGGACGACGTCAGCCTCCCCTACGGCGCGGAGCGGATGTATTACAATTCACTGCGGCCGTCCTACGACCCGAGAAACGCACCGGTCACCACCATGGGAGAGATCTTTCTTGTCAGGGGGTTCGATCGCGACCTTTTTTTCCTTCCTCCCGTTGTTCGAGACCCCTTTCTCTCCGATGACATCCAGCCGCTCGAGCAGTATCTTACGGTATACGGGAACGGGAGTATCAATATTAATACGGCCGACCGTATTCTGCTCATGAGCCTGTCCGCGGATCTCGACGAGATCATTGCCGATGATATAGTGGAGTACAGGTATGAGTATCCCTTTGAAGCGGTGGAGGAATTAAAGAATGTTGAAACCGTATCTGATATTCTATATGATGAAATCGAATCCCTCATAACGGTGAAGAGCGATCTTTTCAGAATCACGTCAACCGGTTCGGTCGACGAATTCAGCCGTATTATCACCGCGGTCGTATCGAGGGAAGGCGGGAGGTTCAGGGTTGTCTACTTTGACAGATCTCTTTAGCACACGGATCGGCGGGAACAGGAAAGCCGTATTCATCTATAAGGACAGCCGGTGCTACAGGGTCGTAACGGTACAGGAGAAGCTCCCTGTCAGGGACGAGGTGCGGGTCCGTACCTACGAGGAGACGGCCCTGAGCGGACTGCTCGAGGCCGAGGGAGTAACGAAAGAGAATGTATACCTCATACTCGAACCGGGCGGTTACTATGCGAACAGGGTGAGCTTTCCGTTTACAGAACGGCAGAAGATAGAGGGTGTGATCAAATACGAGGTGAAGGACTATCTGCCCTTGGCGGAATCCGATTATCTGACGGATTTCTATCAAGCCGGCGGCGATATCTCCGCTTTCTCGGTATACAGGGAGACTATAAGCCGGATCCTGGAGGAAACGGGTCCTTACCGGGAGAACCTGAAGGCCGTCATACCCTACGACATGGCGATCTACTATGGGATGACCGCTTCACTCGAGGAGGAGGATTATCTGTTTTTCGATGCCGGTCCCGGGGGCGTCTTTATACAGTACGTGGAGGACAGGAGCTTGCGAACGGGTGTGTGGATTCCCCGTTCGAGCAGCGATGATCGGTTCAGGAGCGCCCTTACCGCGCAGGTCCTCATGATCTCCCGCGTGGTTCGAACTCCCATTGCCCTGGTAAACGGAAGGGAGGAACGGATGAACGAGGTGGTGTGCGGGATTCTGGACGATAGAGGGTTGAGTTACCGGGAGCCTCCGAAAATAAACATGGGCCCGGCCTCTTCACGTTTGTCCGCGGAAGATACGGGTGCGCTTGTTCCCCTTTTTGGTGCGGTAAGCTGCCTGAACGGTCCCCCGCAGGCGCGGGTCAATCTCCTGCGGGAAGAGTTCAAACCCCGTATGCGGGGTTATGTGAGCGTCAGGGATTTTATTTTTGCCGGTATTCTTCTCTTTCTGCTTTTCGCCGTTTCAACGGCGGGTCTGCTCCTGGACATGAATTTCAGGAAAAATCAGGTGCTCCTCCTGCGGGAGCGCTTCGAAAGCCTGAATGAGAAGGTTTTCGGACGCCGTGTTGTACCCGAAAGCGAGGCCAGGCAGCTGCTGGAAGATATGAGATCAAAAGTCGGCCTGGCGCAGGAGCGGACGGACGGACGCTACAGCAGTTTGAGGCTTCTGGAGGAGCTTTCGCTCTTTCTTCCTCCGGATGTCGTGATCGAGTATACCGATATCATCATTGAGCGGGATCTCATCAGGTTTTCGGGAAAAGCGAGGACTTTTTCCGATATAGATAAAATTCGCAAGGAGCTCGGCCTCTCGGAATATTTCTCTCGGGTGGAGCTGGCAAATACCGGAACGACCGGAAGCACCGAGGGATTTACCGTGAGTTTTACCTTTGAAATAGAAATTACATCGGAGCTTTAAGGTGGACCTGAGAAAACTGCTGGGAAATATATCGGGAAGGGAGCGGGGGCTCATAATCGGGGCTCTCGCCGTTCTTTTTATCTTTCTCGTGTACCAGTTTCTCTATTTCCCGCTTATAAAGACCAGGGACGGCTACCGCAGTGAAATCGTGGAGCTCGAAAACCGTTATACAAGTTATCGCTTACTGACCCAGCGCTACATCGCCGAGAAGAGCCGCTACGACAGCGTGGTGGAGAAGCTCAAATTAAAACAGTCCCTCTCCGTATTGACCTACCTGGAAAACCAGGCCTCTATTGCCGGCATAAGGGAGAGTATAGATTATATCCGGCCCAGGGGTACCGAAACGAGGGACGGCATTGTTCAATCATCCGTTGAAATAAAGGTGGATGCCATTCCGCCCGGGGACCTCCTCCTCTTCCTGCAGGGTATAGAACGGAACAGGGACGGGCTCGTGGTGAGCTACCTGCGTCTCAAGCCCTTTTTCAAGGAACGCGACAAGATGGATGCGATTGTGGTTATTACGGATGTTACGGCGGAATGATGGTTTTTATTGCGGAGCACCCGAAAATCTTCTGAGTTTTCCCCGTGTGGTTCCTGTCTCTTCGGGGATGGGGGCTCTTATTCCTCTTCTTCTTTTTCTTCTTCCCTTACTTCTTTTTCCTTTACTTCTTCTTCAACAGTTGATTCCCGTATTATCCGGCCGACCTCCCATATGTCATCGACCACGGTTACGCCCGCCTCCCTCAGCATCTTCTCCTTTTCCTGGGTATGATGGTCTTCTATATCCCGTTCGAGAATATAGGCGAGCACCGGCTTGGAGTATTTGGATTCCTCTATGTACCGCGCCGCATCCTCCTCGAGCCTTCCCCGTTTTTCTCCGCCGATTACGACCACTTCCGTATTTTCGTCTTCTTCAAAGGCTTCGAGGATTTCGACGAATCCCGTTCCGATTATGTCGGAACCGCCCAGGCTGATGATCGCGCTTTCACCCAGTTCTTCTTTGTAGAGGCTCTGGCAGAGTTTGTTTTCATTGCCGATGGTGCGGGCTACAACGCCCACGTTGCCCGGGAGAACGTATTCGCCGGATATGGTGCCGGCCTTGGACTGTCCGGGAACGAGTATGCCCGCAGATGCGGGGCCGATAAGGGTGACACCCGCGGTACGGGCGCTGTTCTTGATTTTTATTGTCTCCGTTACGGGAATATCTCCCGTACAGATGATAATGAGCGGGATCTCCGCCGCAATGGATTCCTCCACAGCCGAAGTGACCGCGTTTTTCGGAACGAAAACAACCGCAAGGTCGACCTCGTGCCTCTTGAAGGCCTCGCTCACCTTGTCGTAGACGGGCACGCCCATAACTTCCTGCCCGTACCGTCCCGGGCTTACTCCCGCGACAATCTCGGATTTATTTTCCAGCATGAGCGATGTCTGCTGCCTTCCCTCATTCGTGGTAATACCCTGAATGAGTATCCTGGATTCTCGTTTTAATAAAATTGACATACCGTTCCTCGTTTGCTCCCTATTCATTGTTTCCCAATATACAGGAATCCGGCGGGTATATCCATCTTTTCCGCAGTTTTATTAAGAACGGTTCACCGGTATGTCCGGTAGAACCGGCTGCCTCTGGTTGGGATGATCGTGGAGGGATGTGATGGATCTCCGGAAACAGTCTGGGAGATACCCGGCTGAAAGGCGATAACGTATACTCTAGTTTACAAAGAACCCTTACGGAATGATTTGATATAGACTAAATGGCAGTATAAAGATAAATTCTCCAAAGATCAAATCATTTTATGCACCTGCCGTGTATGGGGTTGACCTATGAAAAACCGATTGCTGAGCCGTGGACTACAAGCTCTTCCGTAGAGCGGGGGTACATGATGATCATTCTCCTAGAGCCGGAATTTTATGCCCCTATACGGTGGAGGAGATCATTGACGCATCCGGAATGGTTCCCTTTCGTCTCGTCCCGAAAAACGACACCATAGAAATCGCGGACGCATACCTGCCGAGTAATCTCTGCTCCTACCTTCGTCATATTCTTGAGGACCTTCTGCGAGGCGACCGGGAGAGCACGGTACTGGTTTTCAATCATTCCTGTGACGGGTGCAGAAGGATGCTGGACGTGTGCAGGTCGTTTCTTCCTTCGGTGCCTGTTTTTATGATTGATACACCGAAGAAGAACGACGAGCGGTCCGTAAGGTATTTCCGGGAAGAGCTCCATTTGATGAAAAGCTTTCTCGAGGAGCGGAGCGGGCTCGAGGTGACGGACGGTATGCTCCGGGATGCGATCGACCGGTATAACGAGAACAGGCGGCTTCTGAGAAGAATCTATGAACTGCGGCCTGCATATCCGCATGAACTGTCATCAAAATTCATGACGTCTCTTTCCGATTTCAATACGTCGGTTTCCAAACGCTCTTCCAACTGCGTACTGAAGGACGTTGTGAACCATCTTGAAAATAGTCCACCGGCGCACGTGGAGGGCCCCGTTTCCCGAGTGCGGAAGAAGAGGGTCTTCGTTTCCGGCAACGTATACGACGCGCAGCCTCTGCTCGATATAATAGAGGAGTGCGGGGGCCTGGTAGTGGGAGACGACTTCTGTTTCGGCGGGCGTTATCTGCTTGACCGCGTCGAGAGGGAAGGGGACCCGCTTCTCAACCTCGCCGGATCATATCTGAAAAGGACACCCTGCGGCAGGATGTTCGACAGCGGTAAAAGGTTTGACGCCGTTGTTGATCAGGTGCGGGCGGGAGGGGCTGCCGGTATCATCTATACGAGCGTCAAATTCTGTGATAACTTTCTCGGGGATTATCCGCCGCTGAGGGAGCGGCTGATCAGGGAGGGGATACCCTCTCTCTTCATCGAGGGGGAATACTTCTCAATGCGCGGCGGACAGATAAGAACGAGAATTGAAGCCTTTCTCGAGATGCTCTGAGGGGAGAATAGTACGGTGAGCTTGAAGAACCAGGCGAGGAGCATACTCCTGAGAAATCCGAAGCCCGGGAAGATCAGCCGGGGTGCGCTGATTACGTATCTTCAGGCCGCGGTCACCCCGGCGTCCCGTTTTTCGACCCGTTCTGAAAAAAAACTCTCACTTGTCGGTTACCGTCACGCGATGAAATTCTTCAGGGAGAGAGGCGAGGGCGGAAAGCAGGTTTTTACGAGCCTGTTCGCCCCTATAGAGCTGGTTTATGCCCTGGACCTCCTGCCGTTCCCGCTCGAGGCCATGAGCGGCGCGGCCGCTTCGTTCGATATCGCGGACAGGCTCCTTCAGAAAACGGATGAGGAGTGGCACTCAGCGGATATCTGCTCTTTTCATAGAACCTTTATCGGTATATCGAGATTCGGCCTCCTTCCGTCACCGCGCTTTCTTCTCGCCACCTCCCACTGCTGTGACGGTACGATGAAATCATTTTCCGAGGTGGCCGGATATTTTTCCAAACCCCTGTTTTTCATTCATACGCCGCAGAGGAGTGACAGGGGAGGGGTAAGCTATCTGGCGGACCAGATCAGGACCTGCGCGGAAGATGCCGCCTCACTGACGAATAAACGGTTCTCCATGCAAAAGCTGGAAACCGCTTTCGAATATTCGAACAGGGCCCGCAGGGCGCTCGTCGAAATCGAGGAGCTGCGCAAAAACCACCCCCCACTTATATGGGGAAGCGATGGTTTCGGATTCGTGCTCGCCTGGGCCACCTTCCTGGGAAGCAGGGGCGGCGCCGGGGTATTCGAACGTTACATGAACGAGCTGAAGAGAAAGAAGGAGAAGGCATACGGAAAGCCTGCAAAGAAGAGGGTTCTCTGGCTTCACCTCAAACCGTATTTCTCAAACACCATTATCGACTGGATGGAAAAGGAACTGGGAGCCGTTATCGTATTCGAGGATATCAACAGTGTCCGGTGGGAAGATCTCGATATCGGCCGACCGTGGGAGAGTCTCGCACGAAAACTGCTCAGCCATCCATGGGTCGGCCCCATCGAAAACCGGCTGAAAAATATCAAACGTATCATCGAGGAATACCGTATCGACGGTGTGATAAATTTTACACACTGGGGATGCAGGCAGAGCAACGCAGCGGAGCGCCTCATCAGGGATGCGGTTTCGGAATCGGGGATTCCCCTTCTCACTATTGACGGAGACCTCGTGGACTCGCGTAATTATTCCGAGGGACAGTTTAAAACGAGGATCGAAGCGTTCATGGAGCTTATGGAAGGATGTTGACCGCCGGAATAGATATCGGATCCGTATCAACCGAGATGGTCCTGCTGGAAGATCGGGATATTGCGGAAACTTTCATTGTGGATACCGGAAGCTCCAGCAGAAATGCGGTGGAAGCCATACTGGCCCGGGCACGGGAGGAGAGGGGAATATCGAGAGACGATATCGGATATGTCGTGACAACCGGGTACGGGAGAAACTCCACGGACAGGGGCGACAGGAGCGTCACGGAGATTACCTGCCACGCCCGCGGTGCGTACCGCCTGGACCGGACGGTGAGAACGGTTGTGGATGTGGGAGGTCAGGACAGCAAGGTCATCCTTCTCGGCGAAAACGGGAGAAGTGAAAATTTCGTCATGAACGACAAATGTGCCGCGGGGACCGGAAGGTTCCTGGAAATTATCGCCCGCACACTGGAAGTAAAGGTGGAGGAAATGGGCGGGCTTGCGCTATCAACCGATGACGGGGTCACCATTTCGAGCATGTGCGCCGTATTCGCGGAATCCGAGGTCGTGTCGCTCATCGCCGAGGGTCATTCGAAGGAGCGCATCATCAACGGGATCATGGACGCCATCGCTACACGGGTTTCGGGTATGGCGAAGCGTCTCGGGTACAGGCCGCCGGTGATGTTTACAGGCGGGGTGGCGAATAACGCCGGAGTCGTCAGGTCGCTCAGGCGGTGCCTCGATACGGTAATTCTGGTTCCCGAACAGCCCCAGATGGTCGGCGCGCTCGGTGCGGCCCTCATCGCCATGGAAGAGGCCTCCAGGGTGTAATTTTACTTCAGACTACTTCAGACTACTTCAGACTACTTCAGTCGGAGCCCGATGCCGTTTATCACCATATGCGCCTCATCCGCGCGCGAGGCGAATATTTGATTCATCTCCCCGATGATCGTCCGGTAGAATCTTCCGTCCTCGGTGGCCGGTATTACGCCCATCCCTATCTCGTTCGTAACGACGATTACATCGGTGTTCAGCCCTTTTAGAAAGTCCGCTGTTTCATTGGCGATCCGTATTATTTCATTGCTTTTCGTTCTGCTGTAGTAGAGCAGGTTTGAAACCCAGAAGGTCAGGCAGTCGATGATAACGGCCCTGCCCGGAGTGACCTTCTTTACAGCGGCAAGGAGGTCAAGGGGCTCTTCGATTGTTTCCCATTCCGGCGGACGCCCCTTCCTGTGCCGCTTGATGCGGTTCTCCATTTCCGGGTCCGTTTCCACACCCGTTGCTATGAAGGTGACGTCCTTTCTGTCTTTCAGAAGGTTCAGCGCGAACTTGCTTTTTCCGGAGCTGGCTCCTCCGGTCAGGAATACAAGGGGCATGGTCTTACTCCTTTCCCGTCAAGCGGTCGTATTGGATGTTGGAAAGTATCATAACAAATCGAGGCCGGCATTTGATGCACATACGTTTATGCACGTATGCTGATGCACCTATGCTTATGCGCATACGCTGTTGAGCGTCACGATGTAGCCGCTTTTTTCATCGAGCGCAATAACCGTAAGCGAACCGTTGTCTATCCTGAAGGGCGCGCGTGCGCCGTCCGCCATACCGAGGATCTCGAGTACGATGAACGCTACCGGGGTGTAATGCGAAAAGACAACGGCAGATTCCCACCCGTCGCTGCTGCGCAGCTCCGACAGGAATGACAGTGCCCTGGAGCGGACGTCCTGCGGCGACTCACCCTCGGGAAAGGTGTAGTGAAAAGGATCGGCCGTATAGGTCTTCCAGCCTTCATCCAGCGAGAGCTCCTCTTTCTTTTTTCCCTCCCACGCACCGAAATTCGTCTCTATGAGGAGCGGTTCCCGTACGGGCCGGACGCCCGTTTTCCGCGACAGGGGCCTTGCCGTTTCCATCGTTCTTGTCAGGGGGCTCGCGTATATACGATCCACTTTACCGAAATCACACGCAATGCGCGACGCCGCCCGCCGGGCCTGTTTCCTGCCCTTTGCGGTGAGCGGTGTATCGATTCTGCCCGTCATTAACCTGTCCCGGTTGGACACGGTTTCGCCGTGCCGCACCAGAATCAGTCGTTTGTATGAAGACATTTCATCGTTCTCCCGCGCGGCGAATGAGCACGACGAGGGACCCGATAAAGGATAAAACAAGTACGGCCAGCGCGGTGCGGGGCAGAAGATCGCCGGCCCTCGTATAGAAGGTGGTCTTTTCCCTGGGCCCGATTTCTCCCACGAGATATCCCGCTTCCTTTATAGGGAGAATGTCCACGACCCGGCCCCTGGGGTCCACGATCGCCGTAACGCCGTCGTTTGCGGCGCGGGCGAACCATATCCTGTTCTCGATCGCCCTGAACTTCGTTATGGTGAAGTGCTGGAAGTGCCCCGCCCTCGTTTTGGTCCACATATCGTTCGAGATGTTCACCATGAAGTCGGCGCCCGCTCTCACGAAATCTCTTATGAAATAGCCGTACGTTCCCTCCCAGCAAATCACGACACCGAAGTCCATTTTTTCATGGTCGAAGACGACGGGTCCCGCTCCCGGGGTAAAGCCGGCGCTGTCCGTGAAATTGTCGAGTATCTTCTGTAAAAAACGGATCTTATTACCAAGCGGAAAATGCTCGCCGAACGGGGTGAGATGTATCTTGTCGTATTTATCTATTATCTCGCCTTCCGGGCTCAAGAAATAGGCGCTGTTCGTCCATATCTCCTCGTCACCCTTTGTAGGATATATGGTTTCGAGGTCTTCCTCCTTCACTTCGCCGCTCCTGACGGAAAAATTGTCGGGAGAGCCGATGATGAAATATGCGCCTATCTCGCGCACGAGTCGCTGTATTCTCGTGTGATAGGGCGAGCCGTAGATGAGATTGGGCCGCAGGCTCGTTCTGATCGCGGTTTCGGTCCAGACCACGAGATCGACGTTTCCCTCATTTTTAATGCTTTCCCTGCTCAGGTTTTCGAGACCCTTGAGGGTTTTCCACTTTTCCTTTTTCCACTCGGTTCTCGGAGTGCTCAGTCCCTGTATAAGTGAGAGCTTCATCCTTTGTCCTTTCGGAAGCGGGCGGGATAGTACGATACTCCCGTAAACGAGGCTGACGATGATGAGTATGATACCGCCCGCGAGCGGATAAAAACGGGAGAGATACGGCTTGGATCCCGCACCGGTCCGATTTTCCCGGTAACCTTCAACAAGGAAAACCGCGGTTTCGGCAAGTCCCGCACTGAAGAGCACGAGGATGAAGGCAATGAGCTGCTCTCCTCCCACATCCGCCAGTTGAATGAAGCTCGTAAAATTATGCTGGGTATATCCGATCGATCCGAAGGTGAAACCGAGGAACCCGAAGCTTCTGATATAGTCGAATCCGATCCAGATGAAGGGTGTGAGGAAAGCCCTGTACCGCGGGAATGCCCTTGATGCGACATTGATGAATACGAGACTCAGCACAAAGAAGGTTCCGAATACCACGGTCACGAACAGGACTCCCACTACCGCGAGGTAGGCGTTCATCCAGAAGAGGTAGATGCAGTAGAAGAAATACGCGAAAATGAAGGCGCATCCGATTGTCTTCCTGAGGCTGCTCGTGTACGCGATGAGCAGTATGGGAGCAAGCGCGATGAACCCGAAAATGTTTGCATTGAAAGGCGGGAAGGAGATGATCAGCAGAAAGGAGGAGAGAAGGCTCAGAGGTATGGTCCAATACCATTTCATATCCTTCATGGGGTTACCCTTCAGTGATTCTCGCCTCATAGGGTTTCGCTGGCTTCTTGTTTACCTCGGCATTCGCTCTAATATATAGTATTGGATTGTGATGGGCAATACATCGAATTAAGGGGACATGTTACTTCTATGAAAAAATAGTGCAACCCCTGTTTCACTTTTGTTGCGGATCAAACCGGCTCATACTTTTATCAGTGGCGGATATCAACCCGGCCACACATCGTATTATTCGAGGCGGAGCCCCTTATCCTTAATTATTAAGGGCGCCGCTTATGGCATCGGATATCTCGGCGATCGAACAGGGTTTCGACAGGAAGGCGAAAACGTTGTAATCCGAGGCGAGTCCGCGATTTTTGTCCGAGCCGTATCCCGTTATGATGATAATCGGGAGGTTATCGTTTTTCTCCCTTACCCTTCGAATAAGGGTCATGCCGTCCATCCGGGGCATCTTCAGATCCGTTATCATGAGGTCGACCTTTTCCTTTGAGAAAATTTGCAGGGCTTCCTCGCCGTCCTCGGCGAGAAGAGGAGTGCTTCCACGCCTCCGTATGACCTCGCCGATGAGACTTCTGATGGTAATGTCGTCTTCTGCTACGAGAATATTCTTCATCGATACCTCAGGAGGTACGCAGCGGCACCTTCGGCATACCGCGGAAGGAAAGGCATGTGCGTTTTCGTTGAAACGTTGAATTTCCCTATTGAGTGTAAGTGATTTTCGGGGGGAATGCAAAAAAAAAACCGGACATGATAATTATTTTTATTCCGTTGCACTAATTCATGACGTTCACCGGCATTACCGTATCTTGCGTATGTGAAAACCTGCTGTAATGTCCATATTTCTTGAAACTAGGAATTCGCTTTACTATACTATGAGTGTAATCTTCATTTTCTTTTTAATACAGGTACGGGAGCCGAGGCCTCTATGAACGACCTGCTGAACCTTATTTCAGGTGAATACGTCGTACTTGACGGGGCCTTCGGTACGCAGCTTCAGGAGCGCGGACTGAAGGCGGGAGAAATCCCCGAGGAGTGGAACATAAAGAGGCCCGAGGTGGTGAGGGATATCCATTTGAGCTATTACAGGGCGGGCGCGCAGGTTGTGTCGTCGAACACATTCGGAGCCTCTCCGCTCAAGCTTCAGATGAAGAACAGGGAAAACGACAGCGAGGAGCTGAACAGAAGGGGGATCGAGATCGTCAGAGATGCCCTCGATATTTTTCTTGCCGGGGCTCAGGACGGTACCGCGGGAGAGAAGGATCCCCGCTTCGTTGCCGGATCGGTCGGGCCTTCAGGTCGTGTGCTCGGCATGGACGTTACTCCGGATGAGGTGGATCGCTGCTTCGGTTTCCAGGCGGATGTGATGGCGCGGGCGGGGGCCGACCTCTTTATGGTTGAAACGATGATGGACCTGGGGGAGGCTGCCATAGCGGTGAAAGCGCTGAAAAGAGAAACCGGCCTGCCCGTATTCGCTTCGCTTGTATTCAATAAAACGAAAAAAGGGGAGTACAGAACGCTTTTCGGCAACGCGACGTTCGAGGCGGCTTCACGGCTTCTTGAAAGCGGCGCCGACGCGGTGGGGGCGAATTGCGGCCTTCTTGAGGAGTATATCGGTGTCATAGCCGAGATGCGTTCCGTGTCTTCGGCCCCTCTCGTACTCTATCCCAATGCGGGCCTGCCAAGGCTGCTAAACGGGGAAACGGTTTTCGATGTCTCAGCGCAGGACCTGATCCGCGGTCTCGACGATTCGCTCGAAGCCGGGGCGTCGATCGTGGGCGGCTGCTGCGGGACCACGCCCGAGTACATAGGTCTTCTTGCGAGCCGCATTAAAGGAAAAAAGAGAACGCGATGAGGGTATTAATCGTAGAGGACAATCCCGATCATCGTTACATCCTCAGGAAAAAGTTGCAGTTATCCTACAGTGACGCGACCGTAGATACATGCGCAACCGTATCCACGGCCGTTAAGAGGCTCCTGGAAAAATCCTACCGTATCGTACTGCTCGATTACAGGCTCAGGGGATCAAGCGGGGTCGACCTCGTGAAGTGGATGGGGGAAAGGGGCATAGACACGCCCGTAATCATGATCACGGGCGTCGAGGACATCGAGATAGCGGTACAGGCCATCAAGCTCGGAGTATACGACTACCTGACGAAGTCGGCCGAGAGTTTCGAAAGACTTCCCTTCATACTGAGGAAAGCGGATGAAGAATACGACCTGAGGCGAAAGCTCAGGGTGGCGGAGCAGAATTACCAGGCCCTGGTTAACGGTATCGGGGAAGCCGTTTTCAGGATGATGGAGGATGGGAGTATCGTGTACATAAGCCCGTCCATTCGGAACCTTCTCGGATATGATGAGCGGAAGTTCATTGCGTCCTTTATGGACCTGTTTCCGGCGGAATCCTGGGAGGGACTCATTCGCAAACTTGGTGAAGTCGTTCGAGGGAATACGGTGGACCCGTGGATCGAGCATTTCAACCGGCCCGACGGTACGCGCGTCTTCATCGAGATCAACTGCTCCTCGCTCGTGGAGGAGGACGGAAGGAAGAGCGTCATCGGCACCATGCAGGACGTGACGAAGCGCGTCATGCTCGAGCGGGAGATACAGTCCGAGCGAGCCAAGCTGATGGACGTGTTCAACGCCATGGCGGATCCCATCTACATTGTGGATGAGGAGTACAATATAACGTTCATCAACCGTTCGCTCAGGCGGCAGATCGGCAGGCCCGTTCAGGGCAGGTGCTACGACTATCTCTATTCGTATACTTCTCCGTGTTCTTTCTGCAAATGGGACGCCGTCAGGAAGGGAAATACCGTCCGGTGGGAGTTGAAGCGAAAGGACGGCAGGATATTCGATATCATTTCCTCTCCGCTCCGTGATCCGAACGGGGCAATTCGAAAGATGGAGATGATGCGGGATATAACAATGAGAAAGGAGGCCGAGGAGAACGCCCGGCTGCGAAAGGATGAAACGGAACGGGTAAACCGGGAGCTGCTCAGTACGATTGAACGGCTGAAAGCCGCTGAAAACCAGCTCATACAGTCCGCAAAGCTCGCCGCTATCGGGCAGCTCGTGGCGGGCGTCGCGCATGAGCTGAATAATCCGCTGTTCAGCGCCATGGGGAATGCGGAGCTTCTTCTCATGGAACCTGGCATCGAGGAGGATCGAGAGACAAAACTGAAGAGCATAATCGAATCCGTGGAAAGGGCTAAACGCATAGTAAACGATCTCGTGCAGTTCTCGAGGAAGGAGACGCTTTCACGCGAAGTGCTGTCGATAAACGGCGTGATACGGAAAACGGCCGCACTCCGGGAGTATGAGCTGAAGGTGAATGATATCGAGCTCGAATACAGTCTGACGGAGGACCTTCCCCGTGTGGAGGGCAACCCGGTACGGCTCCAGCAGGTCTTCCTCAATATTATCGTTAACGCCGAGCAGGCGATCGTTTCTTCAAAAAAGACCGGCGGAAAGATCAGGATCCTTACGCGGCCCGATCCCGTTCAGCCCTCCGTTATAATAGAGATTGCGAATAACGGACCGCATATTCCGGCGGACATCATAGCAAGGATATTCGAACCTTTCTTTACGACAAAGGAGGTGGGCGAGGGTACCGGTCTCGGGCTTTCGACCTCTTACGGAATAGTGCAGGAGCACGGCGGTACAATGACCGTAAAGAGTACGAAACGGTGGACCGTGTTTACCGTTGTACTGCCGGTTTCAAAAGCCGCTGACGCGGGCGATACGGCAGGGGGTGGCGAAAAAAGCGGGAACGCGGATGAAGGGTTGATGTTGACACCGAAGGATGAAACGATACTCGTACTCGACGATGAACCCGTCATACTGAGGGTGCTGGAAGGTTTTCTGTCCAGGCAGGGGTTTTCGGTATTCACCGCCTCCACCGGAGAGGAGGCGTTATCGAA
Source organism: uncultured Spirochaetota bacterium (assembly GCA_964460545.1). Taxonomy (GTDB): domain Bacteria; phylum Spirochaetota; class B62-G9; order B62-G9; family DRHN01; genus CAYWUT01. Next base: position 481 of record CAYWUT010000010.1, on the reverse strand, counting down.
GCTCGAAATCGGTAAGGTGGATTTTATCGTATCGGACATCAAGATGCCGGGTATGAGCGGAAGGGAGTTCTATAAACAGGTAAGCCGCAGGAAACCCGAGCTCGCGAACAGGTTGCTCTTCGTCACAGGGGATACACTGAGTGAGGGTACGAGGGAATTTCTGAAGAGCACGGGTATCAATCATTTGCAAAAACCGTTTACCTTTATAGAGATAATGGAAGCGCTTTCCTCGCTGGGTGCGTGTACCGGCGGTCGGGTTGAGCACTGAATGCATCCGCTTACTCCCGGGGCGCGAAGAGGGACCTGAAGAAATCCGGAACGCGGACGACACCGCCGCTTTCGTCTGTAAATGCATGCAGGGTATACCCCTCGGCGACAATCTTCTTTTCCGTGGTTTTTTCGAATATCGTGTAACCGATTCTTATGCTGGCACCGCCGAGCTCTTCGAGCCTCGCCTCCACGGTAACGACGTCATCGTAGC
>CAYWUT010000009.1:8937-47342 GCA_964460545.1 uncultured Spirochaetota bacterium | reverse complement strand
GTATAAAAATTCTTTTTTATTAAACTTAATATGCTTTATTTCCGAATCGTTCAGTAATCGTCCGTATATTTCCTGCGGCGGTTACGGGGTACTTCTATAACCCTCCGGCCCGCCCGGCCGTCAATGAATAGTTGGACGGGCTCTATACAAGGAGAGCTGTTATGAAAAATATCCGGGTCCTGTCGTTTTTTTTACTGCTGGCCGTCGGGTTGCTGTTTGCCGCCGTGGGATGCGAGACCGTTGAGAGCGATAACGGAAACGAGGGTACGGAGGAAAACGGCGAAGAGGACGATACGCCCCCTCCGCTCGTACCTGCGCCCGACAGCCTCACCGGCACCTTCGCCTTCGACGAAAGCGCGGGCGTGGTGTTCCTCGCATTCATGAGCGTGGACGAGGGCGTGGAGACGGCCTCGCGCACGGTTTCCGAGGTATCCGGGACCATCAGGTACGAGGAAATAAATTTCGATCTTACCGGGTCCTACGACGATCAGACGGGTGATATCGAGGGATCGGCCGAGGGCGGCCTGGACGGGACGGCGGCTTTGTTCGAAATATCGGTCGTCTATGCCCCGGACGAGGTGCCCGAAGGGACCATCACCATGACCGTCGGGGACGGGGATCCCCGTACCGGTCCGATCAGCTTCATCGCGGAAACAGAAGAGGAACTGCTGATTGTAAACTACCTTGGAATCTACGCGGGCGGAGGGATGCAGGGCACCTGGAACTTCACGGTCAGCGGAGAAGAGCTCACCGGAACCTACTACGGAGTTGCCCAGAACGGTGAGCCGACGTACGGATGGCTCGTGGGTGAGGTCACGGATAATTCGTGCACCCTGACTATCACGGATGCCGACGGGGACACCGGAAGCGCAAACGGAACCTTCGAGGAAGACGTCATGTACGGGGATTGGGTATTCGGACTCTCGGAGAACAGTAATTTATCGTACGGTATATCCACAGGGATAAAAACGGACGAAAACGGCGACCCCCTCGAGCGGGACGGGACAGAGCCGGACGCTTACAAGATGTGCAGGTTCCTCCAGGCCCTGCACAACGCGGACCTTACCGTAGACCGGACCACCGGAGAGCCGCCTGTCACCTACTATAACTCCGACTCCACCATAATCGAGGATCGATATACAAACGAGGAGGAGCGGGACGAGGGGCTGCAGACCTACGAAGACTTCCTCGACCCGCACACCGGGCTCACCGTGAACGGCACGATCCTTACGACCTGGGACACCCGGTACACGCTCGTGGATTACTGCGACCAGGTCCTGGACCTGGAACTCGACGAGGAAGGGCTCGAGACGGTGATGCTCCAGTGGGATATCGGGGTGGATTTCACCACCGAAGACGTCACCGTTACCGGAGCGTGCGCGGTAGACGGGAACGTGGTGGATACGGACCTTCTGGTTCCGATTTTTACCTGGTACCGGGCTGCCGGAGAGATGGAATAGCCGCGTCAGGCTTCAGATTCAGATTCGCATGGCAGTTGTTTTTGTACCGCACGGTCAGAACGCGCCGAACTTGAAGACCAGGAGGACGCTCGGACCGTTGACGTCTTTTTCATCCAGTCCCGGTATATCCCCGATGCCGCTCGTCAGAAGGTACTGGACGCCGCCGCTTACCCTGAGCCAGGGCGTGATGTTGACCTCTACGTTTATACCCGGCTCGAATGCGAAGTAGCCGTCATCCACTGAATCCGTTACATCATACGCGATCCAGCCGTAGCCGATAAGGGCACGCGGGTTCAGGTGCACGAGATTGTCCGAACCCATGATGTACTCGAGGAGAAGTCCCCCGTATCCCAAATCGATTCTGTTACCCGCGGACCTGATGTCGTTCACGAGACCGTATCCTCCGCCCCCGATGACGAAGGTGTGGTCTATGATCCAGCCCCCGCAGCCGCCGAGGAACAGGGCCCCCTGGCTGTTGATCGCACCTATTTTGATCACCGGACCGCCGTAACCGCCGTGATCGATTTCTCTGTCGCCGAGCAGTGTCCTTTCGGCTGAGAATGCCGCTGTCGGGAAAATCAATAGAATGATGAGCACGAACACCATCTTTTTCATGACGGACCTCCCCTGATTTCTTTCTTCTCAGTATACTGCGGAAAGGAAAAACCCACAGAATAAATTTAATGCGATAGAGTAAAGGTAATTGTACAATTTCCGGAAATCCCGATGTTACAGTATACGGGATATATACTCGAAGTTCATCCTGTTTAGGCTATACAGTTTTATCAATGACGTGTATTCTTATAAAAGTGCCTTTTGCTTGCGAAAGGATCTTTCATCCGGGACTTTCAGTGGACAGAACCCCGAGCCGCTGCCGGGAAGGCCGGGAAACGGAGGTTCACTATGAGGTATACGGCGTTATTCATGATTTGCCTGCTCTTCATTCCGGGGATACTGTCGGCGGAAGAGAAGACCCTGGTGGGGAGAGACATAGAAAGCGGGAGCTACTTCGGACCCGCGCTCAAGACGGGTGTTATTGACGATTACGGGGCGGTTTTCGTCGGTGTGCGGGGCGGCTGGGTTATAGGCAAAACCTTTGCGATCGGCGGGGGCTGGTACAGGCTCCTGAACGACGTCGAGATGAACGGAAAATTGCGAATACAGCATCTCGGCCTCGAAGTCGAGTATATTATAGCACCGGACCGCCTTATTCATCCCGTTTTGACCGCGCACGCGGGCTTCGGTACTGCGAGGTATGCCGGAGGGCAGACTGAGGATTTTTTCTACGTTGTGGAACCGGGAGCCTATGCAGAGCTCAATGTAACGGATTTCTTCAAGATCGGAACGGGAGTATGGTACAGGCTCGTGGGCGACCTTGATGATATGACGGGCCTGACGAACGCGGATCTCACCGGGCTTTCAGGAGGGATAATCTGCAAATGGGGCTACATTTCAAACAGGGGGTCCGGAAGTGACATGTCACGGGAGCGCGATCTCCCGCGCTTTCATTCCATTAGGCTTGAAACAAAAACGAACGTAACGATCAGCCAGGGATCGCCGCAGTCCTGCGTCCTGTATGGGAAAAACAACATGATCAGAAGGGTAAACACCCGTGTAAACGGGGGCGTTCTGACCATTAGCGCGAACGGGCCCATGGCAAAATCGGACACCCCCCGCGTCGTTATTATCATGGAGGATGTGAGGAAACTGGCCGTGTCAGGCACCGGAGAAATATTCGGGGAAGATCCGATTGAGACGGAAAATATGGAGTTGAAAATCACAGGTTCGGGCACGATCGATATCGAGCTCGAGGCCGAACGTGTGGAATCGGTTATTACCGGTTCGGGTGTGCTGGAGATCGAAGGCTCGACCGATCAGCACGATATTCAGATCAGCGGTTCCGGCGACCTGGAAGGGTCGGACCTCGAATCAAGAACAACAACCGTAAAGGTGAGCGGGTCGGGCCGCTGCGAGCTGTCCGTTTCCGACACGCTCGATGTGAAGATCAGCGGCAGCGGTACCGTCGAGTACAGGGGAAATCCGCGGGTAAACAGCAGAATTACCGGTTCCGGTTCGCTCATACCCGAGGATTAGTCCTCTCGGGATAAAGACCCCTCGAGGACGGTCCTCACGTTTAGAACTCCGTGAGGACTAGTTGATTTCACGCTTGCTGAATCCCCATCCGCCGAAGATGAACTTGAGATAAAAACCCTTGACACCGGTACTGGGACCGCCCGAGATCTTGATATCTCCCATTTCCCACTCCGTCTCGGAGAAGGGGAGCGTATAGCCGGCCCTTAAACCGAAGAAAAGACCCCCCTTATCCATACTGTTATCGTAGGGAGCGAGGTTGAGCAGGTAGTGTATGCCGAGCCCCGCCTGGGCCATGAGTCCGGCTGTCGAGAGGCCGGCTTCCCGCTTGGGGTCGGTCAGAATATCGCTGAAGGTGGGCGCGCTTCGCTCGGTTATGCGAACGCCCATCCCCCCCCCGCCGAGCCCGACCATGGGATAGACGTTGATGTTCCAGCGATCCAGGACGATATACCCGACATCGAAGAACCCGTAACCGCCGGATAGTCTCTGGCTGTACGCGGCCGTGGATACCTCCTGGGTGAAACCGTGTCCCTCGCCTCCGAGTATGAGACGCTCGCCGAGAACGCCGAAGCCGCTTCCGCCGTAGGTATAGTTGTTTTCCCTGAAGGTGCCGTATCCGTATCTGCTCAGCTCCCTGTTGAGTCCGGAGAGGTCGAGCCAGTGTATGCCGAAGCTGAAACCGCCCATGCCTCCTTCCTTGATCTCTATGGCGTGCAGGGTGGAGGGGAGCAGCAGGAGACAGAGTAAAGCGGCTGCAGGAAGCATTAAACGTGTTTTTCGAATGAATGACATATCGTCCTCCTGTTCTTCCATTAATAAAAGGCCGTGCAATTACCGGTGACGCTTTGGTGTAAATCCGGTCGATACCGCGGTCGGTGCTGGGGCATTTGGTCGATTATAGCCCGGTCCTGCGTGCGAGGTCAATTTGTTTAAAACGATCCGAATGAGCCGGTTTCCCGCTCCCAACACGGCATTACCCGGATTCAACGCGCTGTACCGGGCGGAATGAATATCGCCTCTTATTATTCCGTTTCTCTCATGTTATTCAATGGTTAAACGTTGCGTAATCTTCTCAGGGATATGACCTTTGCGTGATTTTTAAAAATAGGGAGCTATGGTGTTTATTTCCATCTTGACATTTATGGACAATGATGTAAAATAGAGTATTATATTAATTATCTTCTGAAACTTCACAATTGATTTTATCCATACCGAATGTTGTATTACTTATGAATTAAAATTCCGTAGAGAGGAGGGAAAAAATGAAGCACGCGAAGAGCAGATTTAAGGATTTTCTGATTTTCTTATTTTCCGTTCTCCTGTGCCTCACTTTTGTGGTGTACGGCTGTTCGTCCGACGGCGGAGGTTCGTCGACAGGAGGCGATGACACGACAGGCGGGGACACGGATACGGGCGACGGCACGGACGACGGCGACGGAGCGGACGGCACGGATACTGACACGGTGTACCGTAACCAGAATCTGCCCGACTCGTTCATGGTGGACATTCCGCAGAGCCTGAGGGACTCCTCCCGTTCGGCAGCGCGGCAGGAGACGGCGGGCGGATACCAGATGGTCAAAACGTTCGTGGATATTATCGACGAGAGCTCGCTGATGATGGAGATACAGTTCGTCATGGTGGATGCCTTCTACGACGAGGTGGTGGCCTACCTGACTGAGAACTCCACGGATACCGTTCCTGCGGGAGCGCTCCAGTTTACCATCACACAGGATATTGCCAACAGGATAGCCGAGGTTTTACAGGAAGCGGGTTTGGATTCCTCCTATTACGGTCTGGAAGTGGGAGACACGGTGAGCAACCCGAGAATAACCTACACCGAGCTCAGCGGATCGAATTACGCGTATGAGATCGTATTCGAGGAGTTCGAGGAGGACATGGGAATTGAGTCAGGCGAGGAAGAGAGTTTCGTTACTACGATCAGGTGGAACGAGTCGAGAACGCACGTGCTCTCGCGGAGCGAGTATGAATCCGCCTTTACTTACGAGGGTTCGACCTACCGCTACGAAGGCGGCAATACGTTCATATACGATGCCGATTCCGGAACCATGACCTTCATCTGCACGGAGAAGGACTCCGCCATGGAGCTGAACCTTTCAGTTACACTGGCGGAGGCGGGCGATAACAACGGGATCGACCTGGAGTGCTCCGGAACGGAGCGCCTGGGTTTCGAAGGCATGACCTTTGCGGTGACCTTCGACATCGCCGGTTTCGCGGACGACAACGGGGGATACGTGGAGGTCGAGCTGACCATGCTGGACGAGGAATTCCCCATGGATATACAGTACCGGGAATCCTTTGACGGGGATGGCAATCTCACGGGATGGGCGTTCTACGAGGACGGCGACTGGATTGCCATGGAGGGCTATGGGGACCCGACCGAGAGCGCATACTACGACGAGGACGAGGAGTACGGTGCCGGGCTCGAAGATGTAACGGTGAGCGGGCTGAGCGGTGAAGAGGAAATCGTATTCGTCATTGTGGCCGGTGGAGGCAGTCCCGAAGACCCAGAGGATCAGCTGGGAATGGGTGTTTATGACGGCGTGGATGTGGACGTGGATTACTGGGGCGAAGCCGGAGAAATGGAAGATGCCGAGATTTACTCAATCGACTACGACCAGGACGGCGATCTTGTTTACACGGAGCTTCCGGACGCGTCAGTTGCATGAGTGATGTGAAATACACGCATGGGACGTTCCGACGGCGGATATAACGTACGGAAGGCGGATATTTACGGCGTGCCGGAATAATGAACGGGCCATGGAGCGGAAGCGCACGCACCAGGGCCCGTTTATCACCTTAACATACGGTATTTGATCCTGTAGTGCCCCTGCCCTGTTGCCCTGAAAACCGGAACCATTACCATAAAGCTTTGTCGATAGGGGGCCGTTCCAAGCCCGGAACATGTCCCTGACCACCTCGATGTTAATATTATTTATTAAAAAACATAAAAAACTTAAAAATATTAATTTATTACTTGACAGAAATCATATATAATGATAATGTAGGTTTAATTCATGAAGGAGGTCGGGCACTATGACCGGTGACTGGAACGAGGTAATGGATTTTGCACGCGGTGAACGTGTGGTGGTCGAACGGGTCAGGGTGGAAAGGAGGGGGGTGGTTCTGGAGGGGAGGTTCGAGCTCCCTCCGCTCGCGGAGCTCTCCTTCGAAGAGCAGACCTTTATCATCGCCTTTATCAGGAGCCACGGTTCCATAAAGGAGATGGAGAAGCTCTTCGGTATAAGCTATCCGACCGTGAAAAACAGGCTCAACGGACTTTCGAGCAAGCTCGAGTTCGTGGAGATCAACCCTCCGCCGTCGAGCTCCGAGGTTCTTGACAGGCTCGAGAACGGGGAGATTGGAATCGAGGAGGCGCTGGGTGAGCTGGGAGGGAAATCATGATAGCCGTATGCGCGCGAATACGGGTTTATGAGCGTGAAACGAAAAAATTCGGCATCATAGTGCCCCTTTTACCACTCTGGATCATACTTCTCTGTATACTCGTTCCAATATACCCGTTCGTTGTTATAGCTGCACCGTTCATGGGGAAAGTTACGTACCGAAGGCTCATGCTGTATGTGTTTCCCCTTATTCTATCAGCGGCATGCTCGCTGCCGGGGTTTTCCATGTGCGTAGGCGGACGGGAGCGCACTGTTGAAATAACCATTAAATGACGGAGGAATAACATGGGTGAAGAAACAAAGAGAATCCTGAAGATGGTAGCGAATGGAAAGATATCGGCGGATGAAGGTGAACGGCTCCTTGCGGCCCTTGCATCCGGAAGCGAACGGGGAAGCGCGGGGGAGGCGCCGGATGACCCGGTCCGCAGGAGAGCGGCCGGAGGTGCATTGCGCTACCTGCGTGTGGTCGTCGAGCCCGATCCTTCCCAGGAAAAGGGAGAACGGGTCAATATTCGTGTTCCCCTGAAGCTCATCAGGTCCGGCCTCAAATGGGCATCTTTCATTCCCGGGGAGGCGAGGGAGCAGATGAACAAAACGCTGAACGAGAAGGGAATCGATCTGGATATTTCGAAGATGAGCGGGGAGGACCTTGACGAGCTCATGCAGTCACTGGACGATCTCACCGTGGATGTTGATGGAAAAGAGAAAATCAGGATATTCTGCGAGTAACCGCCGCAGCTAATGACGTCGAATAAGCGGCGGCATGGCCCGGGGCCGATATTGACATTCTTCAGCGTTCTCCTTCCATTGACGCGGCCCCGGCTTATGTATATTTTAAAAGGACAATCCCACCACCACCCGGAGCCCGAAGGTGGCACTCTTTCGAGTACATTTCCAGTGGAAAGAAAAAGAATACGAGCTTACCGCCAGGAGCCTCGATCTCACTCACCCCTACTTCGTCTCCATTAAAAATATCGTATTTCCAAAGGGAAAGAAGCTCATCATCGATCCGTCGGAGGACGATCTCAGGAAGGCGTTTCGCGATACGAATCATGTCATGATCCCGTTCCAGTCCGTGAGCATGATCGAGGAGCTGGCCGAGGAGGAAACGTCCAGACTCGTACCATTTGACGTGGTCGGCGAAGATGATGAAACGCGTGAAGAAGGCCGGGATACATAAACCGCCTGAAACGCGAAGTATCCAACATGAAAACGGCGAATCAAGATATGCCCGGCTCTTCCTTGGGAAAAATCCCGTCACGGAGCCGTTCGGTTATAAAACACCTTTTCGGAGCATGTGACAATGGACGGAGAGAACATATCGCACGTCGAATTGCCGGATGAATGGAGTTCAATCAGCTCACTTCATTTACTGAAGATCCTCGTCGATGCCCTTCCGGGCTCTATCTACATCAAGGACAGGCAAAGCAGGTTCGTACTGGGAAATGCCGAGGTCGCCCGATTCATGGGCGCTCGTTGCCCGGAGGATCTCGTCGGAAAAACAGATCGGGATTTCTACCCGGAGGACGAGGCCCGCGGATACTTTAAAAGAGAGCAGGAGATGATGAAAAAGGGAGGTTCCATCATTGAGCACGAGGAGTACAGACTGGATTCCCTGAAGAGAGCCCGATGGCTGTCAACAACCAAGATGTGCCTTCGCAACCGTGAAGGCGCCGTTATCGGACTCGTTGGATGCGGAAAAGACATAACACAGCGAAAAGAGGCGGAAGACGCACTGGCCCATGAGCGCTATCTCACGAACGCACTCATGGACACGATTCCGGATTTCATATATTTCAAGGACAGGAAGAGCCGCTATATCAGGGTAAACAAGGCCGCATCCAAACGCTTCGGCGCGATCAATCCCTCGATCGTGGTCGGCAAGACCGCAGATGATTTTTATTCAAAAGAATATGCGCAGTCGGCGCTGGCTGACGAGCAGGCGATAATGGAGGGGGATAAGCCCGTTATCGGCAGGGTTGAAAAAGAGGTATTCGCGGACGGCAGGGAGAGATGGGTCTCGACTACAAAGATGCCTCTGAAGAACAAGCAGGGGGCCGTTATCGGAACGTACCGGGTGTCGAGGGACATCACCGAGTACATCGAGGCCGAGGAGGCCCTGAAGAGCAGCGAGGAACAGCTCCTGCAGGCACAGAAGATAGAAGCCGTGGGCAGGCTCGCGGGCGGGGTAGCGCACGATTTCAACAACATACTGACCGCCATTATCGGCTATTCGGACTATCTGCTCATGAAGCCATCGCTCGATAATTCCCACATGAGTTACATAGAGCAGATCAAGATCGCGGCCGAACGCGCCGCTTCCCTCACCGATCAGCTTCTCTCTTTCAGCAGGAAGCAGATACTGCGGCCCGAGGTGATCAATCCCAACACGCTTATCGCCGACCTCGAAAAGATGCTTTCCAGGCTCATAGGCGAGGATATCAGGGTCCGGCTCGTTCTCAGCGGGGACACGGGATTCATCAGGGCCGACCCGGGACAGATCGAACAGGTCATCGTCAACCTCGCGGTCAATTCCCGCGATGCAATGCCCGTGGGAGGTACGTTGACAATAAAGACCGCCACTGCGGATTTCGATGAGGATGACGAGGAGAAGAATCCGGAGATGGGAGCAGGTTCCTATGTAATGATACGAATGGAAGACACGGGATGCGGCATGGACGGGGAAACAATGGAGCACATATTCGAGCCCTTTTTTACAACAAAGGACGTGGGTAAGGGTACGGGGCTCGGACTTTCCACCGTATACGGGATCATCAAGCAGAGCGGGGGGTATATTTACGCGGAAAGTACGATCGGCCGGGGCACGTCGTTTACGATCTATCTTCCCCGCATCGAGCCGGAGGAAAAAGGTTCGGTACTCTCGACGGCGGAGGATTCATCCGTTTTCGGCAGCGAAACCGTGCTTCTCGTCGAGGACGAGGCGGCTGTTCGGAACATGATCGGCACCGTGCTTCGAGAATACGGGTACCGGGTGTTTGAAGCGGAAAACGGGAACGAGGCCCTGCGCATATACGATAAGGAGAAAAAAACAATCGACCTGATTATCACGGACGTGGTTATGCCCGGGATGAGCGGTCGTGAAGTCATACAAAAAATTGAACGGGGCCGAAGCGGCGTGCGTGTTCTCTATATCTCCGGTTATTCCGACGATTCCGTTGTCAGGCACGGTATTCAGGAGGACGGGGTTCATTTTCTCCAGAAGCCCTTTACCCCGAGCGAGCTTTCCAGCAAGGTTCGGCAAATACTGGACAGAGGAAATTAGATGAACGTACTCGTGACCATGGGAGACCCCGCCGGAATCGGCCCGGAGATCGTTTTACGCGGTGTGGGCTCACCATCCCTGTGGAAAGGTACGGCCGTAGTAGTGGGCGATCTGTCCGTTCTTCGGACGGTAAAGGAACGGCTCGGAATAAACGCCGAAATAGTCGCGGTGCAAAGCATCGATGATGCGGAAGGTCTCGAGACGTGTGTGCCGGTTCTTGACGTCGGTGCCGTGGGCGACGTATCGAAGATAGAAGCGGGCAGGATTTCGAGGATTGGAGGGGAGGCGGCCGTTCGTTACACGGAGCGGGCGGTGGAGCTCGTTCTGAATGGGAAAGCGGACGGGATCGTAACGGCCCCTATAAACAAGGAGTCCCTGCGCGAGGCGGGCTACCGGTATAAGGGGCATACCGAGATGCTCTCGGAGCTGACGGGCACCCACGGCGTCACGATGTTCATGGTGGACAATCTGAAGATATTTTTTCACTCCCGGCATGTAGCTCTGAAAAAGGCGATCGAGGATTTAACCGTTGAGGGTGTTGCCGGGAGCATAGAGAACGCATCGGCATGCCTCCGCTCGATCGGTTACGACCGGCACGTCCTTGCACTCGCGGCGCTCAATCCCCATTCATCCGACGGCGGTCTCTTCGGACACGAGGAGGAACGTATTCTCGGGCCTGCAATCAGGCGGGCACGGGACAGGGGAGTGGACGTCAGGGGACCGGTCCCCGCAGATACCGTGTTTTTTCAGGCGTTGAACGGGGCATACGACGGCGTCGTTTCACTCTACCACGACCAGGGCCATATCGCGGCCAAGACGCACGATTTCGACAGGACGGTTTCGGTTACGCTGGGACTTCCCTTTGTCCGGACCTCCGTTGATCACGGCACGGCATTCGATATCGCATGGAGCGGCCGGGCGAGATCCACCGGTATGGAGGAGGCGATAAAGGCCTGTTTCGAGCTTGCAGCGGTTTACCGTGCTCCGGATCTGATACAGGAATAAACCCGTTCTTTTTTTTCACTTATTCGCGTAGTGCCGCAACACATCGGCGATGAGGTTTTCCCACAGAGCGGCAACGTTGTCCATATCGAAACGCTCGGTTGAATATTTCCTTCCTTCCTCTGAAAGGCGGGCCAGGAGCCCGGGGTCGGCCCGGGCCTTCATGAGAATCTTCGCGGCTTCATCACTATCGGCATACAGCAATGCCGTTCCGTCCTCGTAGATTTTTTCCGACCGGACCAGCATGAGGTCGCTGTAGGGAACGGTTTCACCCGGGCCCTGCACGGGGTGGGTGATGACCGGAGTCCCGCATGCCATGGCTTCAATTACCGGTATGCAGAATCCCTCCCACTCGGAGAGGGATAGGTAGACATCCATCGCGTTGTAGATTTCGCACAGTTCGGCCGTTGAGATTTCTCCGTCTATGATGACGACATTCGAGCCGACGCCGAGTTTTCGTGCGAAATCGGAGAGATGAAAATCCTCCCGTGAGCGTACACGGTCCGTTTTGATGATGAGGGTCCCCTTTTTTACAGTGCTTAAAAAGAGCGAGAAACTCTTGAGCAGCAGGTCGAAACGTTTTCTTCCCGTGTTCGCACCTACACATCCGGCCGTTAAGCCCTCCAGACCGTATCTGTTTCTTATCCGCGTACGCTCTGCCGGCCCGAGGGGTCTTAACACGCCGGTATCGATTCCGTGCGGAATGACCGGACCCGGAAGGGCCCCGGAATCCCGGATAAAACGGGCGGTTCGGTCGGTAAGGGGAACCGTCCGGAAACCGGCAAGAATTCCGGCCCGCGGCGGCTTGGAGAACTGGGCCCAGAGGAAGAGGGGGATTTTTTTCAGGTTTTCTCTCAGACAGTGGAACTGATCGGGATAACCGAGGAGAATCGCCCCGTCGAACCGGTCCCCAGCCTGGCGACCGGTTTGACTAGTGCCTGTATCGTCTCCCCGGGAGGTGTCCGGCCCGGTAACCGTCACGTAATGACCCCGGTTCCGCAGACGGTCGGCGAGCAGGGAAAGCTGGCGAAAGAATGAGCTGGGACGGTCGAGCGGAAGTCCCGAGGCGAGCAGGAGGTTCATTCCGGTATCCGCGGGTGCCGGTCCGATTCAGGCACATATCCCGGAATAACGTAATCGCGTGGCTCCGGCATGGCAGGCGGACCTGTGCGGTTATTTTTCATTTTCAAGGATATCCCTGTACAACGCGGCGATACGGTCCGCGTGCGCGTCCATGGAATACACGGCCGCTCTTTTCCTGCCCGCCTCTCCCATGGATTTTCGAAGTGGAACGTTGTCGTCCAACGTTTTTATGGAGCGGGCGAGCGATACGTGGTCGCCCGGATCGAAAAGATAACCGGTTTTGCCGTGCTCCACGATATCCGCCATTGCTCCGGCGCGCGAACAGACGACGGGCAGCCCGGAGGCCATGGCCTCCACGAGGACGCGGCCGAAAGCTTCAATGAACGCGGGATGGCAGAGTATGTCGCTCGCGCTCAGGACCGCTGGAATATCGCTCCGCTTCCCGGTAAAGTGAAAGCGTTTTTGGAGCGCCTTCTCCCTTAAAAAATCCACCACCGCCTCTTTATAGGAATCGGCCCCCTTTCCCGGGGACGCACCCACCACGACGTACCGTATCCACGGTCTGTCCCGTAAAATCCAGGCCGCCCTGGCCAGAACCATGAGGCCCTTGCGCTCTTCAATGGAACCGATGCAGGTTACCGTGGTAATTGGATGGCCGTTTCCATCGAGAATCAGGTCCGGGGCCGGGGGAGCTCCCCGGTACCTTGCGAGGTCCACTCCGTTCTGTATTAAAACGGCGCGCGGAAGATCGGCGAACAGCGCGTACTGTTCTTTTGAGATGAGCACGACCCTTGTGGAAAGGGCGTGTATCAGCCGGGCGTAGCCCCGCTTGTCTCCCATGTACTCCCTTATGTGCCACACAACGGGCCTGCGCGCGGAACGCGCGATAAGAACGGGCCATGAGGTGACCGTGGAATTGACATGCACGACAGCGGGCTTTTCAGCACGCAGCGATTCGATAAAGGAGGCCGGGCCGAATCCCCCCATAATCCGGTAGGGGATGGAATACTCCTGAAGTACCTTCTCGATGGGACCGCGCGCCGGGATGCATACAACGGGAGAAAAGCCCCGGGCCGGAAGGTGCCCGGCGAGCTGGACGAGCGATATGGGCGCGCCGGACAGGTTCGAGGTATGCGAAAAGAGAAGGACGGTTTCGGGGTCTTTCATTTCAGTCCCGGCTCTACTGAGTTCGGTCCGGTTTCCCGCTCCCGGGAGGGGAGCCGCGCTTCAGAATAGACCGGTAGAGGGAATCGACGCTCCGGGCCATTTTCTCGGCGGTGAACGCTTCCGCGAACCGCGCCGACGCGCCTCTGCCGAGCTCCGCTCTGCGGGAAGGGTCCTCCACGAGGAGGACGAGCTTTTCCTTCAGGCCGGCAAGGTCGTTCTTATTAAAGAGAAGGCCGCTCTTTTCATCTTCGAACATCCAGGATACGGATGGTATGTTCGTGGTCAGTATGGGAAGGCCTTTTGCCATAGCCTCCACGAGCACATTGGAGCACCCCTCGTGGGTCGTGGGGAGCACGAACACGTCGAAAAGCCCCAGGATTCTGTCTCCGCGCCTGATGAATCCCGGGAAGGCCGCATCTTTCCCGATCCCCCGCTTTTGCGCGAGTAGACGCAGGTTTTCTTTCTCAGGGCCCTCCCCCGCGATAAGGAGCTTGAGGGGAAGGGGAGCTTCGCCCTTTATAGCAGCGAAGGCTTCTATGAGAAGGTCGAGCCGCTTTGTTTTATTCAGCCTCCCGAGATTTCCCACAACGACACAGCCCTCCAGCCCGTATTCTTTTTTCAGCTTGTCGACCGCGGCATCGTCGGTTCCCTCGTCCGCCTCGTACCCGTTGTAAATGACTGAAACCTTATCCTCGGGGTACCCGTGCGACACGATAATCCTGGCCTCCTCCTCGGATACCGCTATGAGCCCGGCCGCCTTTCTCCTCGCAATGGAGGCCGAGAGTCTGTAGTTCAAAAAACGAGAAACCACGCTTCCCTGATGGGCCGAGAGATGGAAGAGAACGGGTACGTGTGGCAGCGAACGCTTGCTGAAGGAGACATATTCGTGCGCCGCATGCACGTGAACCGCGTCTACGCCGCGGTCTTCGTGGATTTCCTTCAACCGTTTACCGAAACGTGCCCCGGCCCGCCCCAACCCGGGAGTTTTGAACTCGACGTAGGTGATGTCGAGCCTGAGGAATTCATCGAGTATCTCCCCCCTGGGGGCCATGAGGATGAGGTCGTAGTCTTTCCTGAGGCGGCGGAGCAGGGTGAGCACGTGCTTTTCCGTGCCGCCGTGGGCCATATAGGGAAGAACGTGCACAATGGTCTGCATACGATTACCGCTTTTTATCGGGATTGGAACACGGGAGCCTGTCGGCCGCTCCGTCCCGTGACCCTCGGCGCGGCCGTTATTCCCTTTGACCGGTCCGAGCATGCCGGTTTATACTCTATGCAGAATATGGGACCGGGTCCCCCTTCAAGGGAAGAAAAAAATCCCCGGAGCCCGTTCGGGGTGCATGGTGGAAACGAGGGTCAGCGTCATCGTTCCAACCTACAACAGGAAGCCGTACCTGCTGAAAACCGTCTCCTCCTTTGAAAATCAGGACTACGGGAACTTCGAGGTCGTGGTTGTGGACGACGGCTCCGAGGAAAAGGCGGGTGAGGACCTGGACGGTCTGGATTTCAGTTTTTCAGTACGCTATTTCCATATAAGGAACAGGGGACGCGCGGGAGCCCGCAACGCGGGGATAGAACGTTCGGACGGGGAGATACTCCTCTTCTTCGACGATCATTCCCAGCCGCATCCGGCCCTGATCCGCGAGCACGCTGACGCTCATATAAAGAGAAAAAAGTTCGGGGGCATGAGGGGGAGGGTCGTTTACATACGGGATTACGGCGATGTGGCCATCGGGGATGTTCCCGTAGGCGATGTAAACATCGGCGGCGGTCCCGTGCCGGACGGCGAGCCCTTTTTCGACGCGCTCAGGAAACGGCTGTCCCAGAACAGCCCGATCGTCAATTTCGGAACGCACAATTTAAGCGTGAAACGAAGCGTCCTCCTGAAGACCGGCGGGTTCGATGAGGAATTCGATCTGTACGGTGCCGAAGACCAGGAGTTCGGTATTCGGATCAGGAAGGCGGGATACCGGCTGGGATACCTCCCCGGGGCGATCGCCTTCAACATCAGGCTCGATCGGTCCGAATCCGATCTGCTCGCAAGGGCCCTGGAATCGGGAAAAATGGCGGCCCTTTTATTGAAAAAGCACCCCGAGTACGGGGCGGTACTGGGTCTGAACGTCTTTAAAAGGATCACCTGCGGAAGCAGGAGACACAGGAGGTTCTATGACGATTACACGGGGGGGCGTCTCGACCCGGTGTGCGTCCCCGCGACCCGGAAGAACCGTTTTATCCTCTATTACTACTCACTCATCGACGGGCTGTCCGGGAGATGAGAAGTCGGCGGTCCTGTGTTTCCGGATGTACTCGTTGTAGTCTCGGTAAGCCCCGGTTTCCTCTTCCCTTCCAGAGTCCGGGTCCCCGAGATGACGCACCTTGATGAGGGGGTATGCGTACACGATCCCGTATCCCCTTCTTCTCGCCCTTATCTGATACCGCGTCCAGCCCCCCATGAGCCCGTGTTTATCGGATATATATCCGAGATCGTCTATTATGCTGCTGCGCATCACGTAGAAGCAGCCGCCCCCCCACTTTGCCGTGAGGTGGACCCGCCCGTCTATCTCCTTTAGACGCCTGGGTTTGAAATTCTCGGCGAGCCAGTGATGGCCGTGACAGATATGAATATTCGGACATGCGCTCATCACGTCCATGATCCTTTTCACGCCGTCGGGCGGTACCAGGGTGTCGTTGTCGATCTTTCCGATGAACGGGTAGACGTCCCGGTACTGCTTCCAGAGCATGTTCGTGGGGATCGAGAGCCCGAGATTTTTCCCGGCTGAATGTACGTCTATGACGCGGTCGTCGGTTTCCGGAAGGTGCTCCAGGTATTCCCGCATACCGGGCTCGGTACTTCCGTTGTCGAACAGGGTGAGGTGGAAGTCGCTGTCGTTTTTCAAGAGCGCGGATACGGCTTCCTTCGTGTACTGCAGTCTGTCGAAGGTGAGCATGATAAAAAGGAGATTTGTCACGATGTGCCGCTCCCGTTTATCGCTTTATAGTTTTTTCTCCTGCTGATATGGCGCAGGAAAAGGGGGAGCGCGAACCTCTTTTTTATATGACGCTTCACGGACCGCCGTATACCGTCATACCCGTGCCTGCCGGTAATGGAATCCTCGCTCCTGTTTATGATGACCGTCGTGTCCACGCGTCTTATAACAGCCTCGGTCCGCAGCAGCATCCTGCACCAGAGCTCCCAGTCCTGAAGGCAGGGGAGATCTTCGTTCCATCCCCCGGCCGAGGAGACCAGGCTTTTCCTGTGTATGACCGCGGGCGTGGGGATGAAGTTGGTTTTCGCGAGCTTCCTGTAGGAGAAGGGCGAGCTGAGAAACAGGGGACCGTTTTTATCCCTTATTTCGGCCGCGGAATAGATGAAATCACATCGCCGCAGGATGTCCGCCGGCACCGAGAGGTGATTGGGAAGCCACGCGTCGTCGTCGTCGAGGTAGGCAATAAACTCCCCCTCGGCCGCCGTGATACCCCTGTTCCTGCTCGCGGAGGCACCGGCCCGGGTATCGTTTCTCAGGTATTTTATCCGATAACCCTCGGGCAGAATGCCGCTCACATCCGTGTCCCCGTCGTTTACCACTATGAGCTCCCAGTCCTTCCTCTCCTGTTCGAGCACGGACCGCAGGGCCTTCCGGAAACTTTCCTCACGGTTGCGGGTAGGGAGTATGACCGACACCATGACCGGATTATTCTGAACTGCGGAACAGCCTCTGACGTAGCGGTGGGCCGCTTCCAGTCCCTCGGTAACGAGTATTCTCTGCAGGTCGTAGAATGACGGGTTTTTATAAAATAGTATGTCTTTCACCTTTCTCAGGGTTTCAGGGTCCAGGCGGCCCATTCGTTTTTTTATATCCCGCAGCGCATAGAGCCGGACCGTGTACTTCAGGGGCCTGAAAAACTTCCCCGCGTAGTATATGTCTCCGAGCCGCCGGGCGAGAATGAAGTTGATCCAGTTCGTTTTTTTATTTCTGTACACGTGCAGGTGATGGATGAAGAGCTCGGGCACGTATAAAATCCTGACTCCCGCCCGCTTGAGCCTGAGCGAAAGGTCCATGTCCTCGTTGCCGGCGAAGTAGTGCTCGTCGTAGAGGCCCGCCTTTTCCAGAAGCTGCTTTTTAATAAGCAGGTTCCCCGAGCCTACGAAGGTGGCCCTGGTTTTCTGTGCCGGGTGATGTTTGGTAAGGTTGAGAATTTTGAGCCGAAGGGCCTGGTACTCGCCTCCCTCTCTCTTTAACCCGAGCGCGATGCCGTCGACATCTTCGTTTTCCTCTAGGAACGACCTGAACCTGCGGAGCATGCCCTCGGGAACGACGGTGTCGTCGTTGATGATGAGTACCCAGGTCCCTGACGCAGACCGGATTCCCTGGTTGAACGCGCGCGAGGTCCCCCTGTTCCGGTCGTTCCTGATCGCGGTGACCCAGGGGTGAGCCCGTTTGATATAGGCCGCGGCCTGCGGTTCGCTCCCGTTGTCCACTCCCACGACCTCGACCCAGCCCTCATCCCGGTACTCCTCCAGGGAGCCAAGGAGTCTTTTCACGCAGTCGAGCCGGTCGCCGTGGGTGACGAATACAACGGAAAGAAACAATTTTATGTCCCCCTCCTCATCCGTTCCCGGTACGGCCTGAGCCTCGGCTTTTCGGGATCGAGTGTGCTCGTCCAGTCCCGGTCGAAAGTCTTCAGCCTCTCTATCTGTTTTTTCACCCGCTCCTTATCGACCTGTGAGAGATGTATGAGCCGTGCGCGTGTTTTATATCTCTTCATCGCCCGCAGGGATCCGGGAATACGCTCCATGTGGTGTACGGCGTCCTCGGGATAGGCGAGCCCCTCGCGCCACCTGAACATGGTGCGCTCCCTGAACCACCGGTACCGGGAGTCGACGCGATAGCGGTCGAAACCGCGCCACAGGGTGAGCCTCGGGCTCTCCACCCATCCGTACTCCGGCCCGAGGCCCCGTATACGGACGAGATCGTCGAAGAGCTTGTCCTCGTAGTACTCGTCGTGGTCGAGCTTGACGATCCAGCGGGGCCGGTGAACGCCCGCCTTCTGAAGGAGAAAGTTGGAATCCTTCCCGGTCGTGCGGTCCCGTTTTCCGGGTTCCGTATAGAGCTCGATGCGGTTTTCACGGGCCATTTTCCCGAGCAGCTCCGTGCTTCCGTCCGTGCTCCCGTTGTCGAGAACGATAATATGATCGAACAGGGAGAGCGCCCTGGAGATCACGAGCTCCAGGTGCTTTCTGAAGTTCCATACCGTCATGATGACGCAGAAATCCATGGTCACTCCCGGCCCAGACCGAGTTTTTTATTGAAGTACTCCTCGCTCTCTCTGAAAATCTCCCTCTTCCGCACGGAGGAGGAGCTCTTTCCGAGGTAGTGCGTGTAGGATGAGCGGGGCGTGTACACCACCCGGTAGCCCGCCCTTCGTGCCCTTATATGGATCTCGGTTTCCTCGAAGTAGAGGAAAAAGTTTTCGTCGAACCCGCCTATCCGTTCGAAAACATCCCGCCGCGACGCGAAGAGCGCTCCGGACACCGACACGACGTCCTCGACACGATCGTACTGGCCCCTGTCCCGTTTGCCGATCCCGCGGTGGCGCCGCTTTTCCTCGGTGGGACCGATCCCGCAGCTGTAAAGTCTCCCTCTCCCGTCGTAGGATTTTCCTCCCACGAAACCGACTTCAGCGTCCCGCAATTCACGGATGAGCGGGGGGAGCCATCCCGGGTGAAATGCTATGTCCATGTTTCCAAACACGAGAAAGGGGGCCTCGGAGAGGGCGATGCCCCTGTTCAGAGCACGCGCGTATCCGCTGTTCTCCCTGCCCAGGTGGAGGACGTATTTTCCCCGGGTGATGAGAGACCCGCATCTGCGCAGTTCTTCCACGGTTTCCTGCTTTGAATGGTTGTCGATAACGATAACGGCGTTGTATTTTTCCGTAGTATCCTCGAGCGTGCAGAAACAGCGCCTGACGTGGTTTTTACTGTTGTATGAAACGAATATGATGTCGGTTTTTGATTCGGGACCGTCGATATCCGGTGAAATGGTCTGGGAGGTCATGCGAACCGTCACGGATCCGTGGGATTTTTAAGCCAAAAAACCGGCCTTCGTCTAATTTAACCGAGAAGCGGGTTTATGACTATGGTTTTCAATTCTGCCGTACCGGGTATAATGTTGAGGTATCCGGCCGGAGCATGAACGGATTTAAGACACCCATACAGGCGGAAATAAATGGACAACGTACTCGTAACCGGGGCCGCGGGTTTTATCGGTTTTCATCTTTCGTTGAAACTGCTTGAATCGGGCACGCCCGTAACGGGCCTTGACAACATGAACGACTATTATGACACGGCTCTCAAGGAGGCGAGGCTCCGAATTCTGTCGAAAAACCGGTACTTTTCCTTTATCAAATGTTCTCTGGACGACCGGGAGCGAACCGGGGAGGTGTTCGGGGAGAACCCGTTCGGCACGATCGTGCATCTGGCCGCACAGCCCGGAGTACGCTATTCCCTGCAGAATCCGCATGTCTATATCCAGTCCAATATCGTCGGGTTCCTGAATGTGCTCGAGGGATGCAGGGCATGCGGTACGGAGCACCTCGTATATGCCTCCACGAGCTCGGTGTACGGCGAAGGTGCTCCGGTGCCCTTTTCCGAGCACGGGAGCATAGGTGATCCCTGCTCGCTCTATGCCGCGACGAAGAGGTCCGATGAGCTCATGGCGCATGTCTACGGATCGGTCCACGGGTTGAGAACGACCGGTCTCCGGTTTTTCACCGTGTACGGTCCGTGGGGCAGGCCCGATATGTCTTACTTCCTGTTCACGAAAAAAATACTCTCCGGGTCGCCGATCGACGTCTATAATTACGGCGAAATGAAGAGGGATTTTACCTACATCGACGATATTGTCGACGGTATTATTCGCGTGATGGTGCTCCCGCGGGACCGCGCGCCGGGTAGGGCCCGCATCTTCAACATCGGCTCGAGCCGTCCCGTCGGCCTGCTCTCCTTCATCGAGGTGCTCGAGGAGACGCTCGGCAGGAAGGCGAAGCTCAATCTCCTCCCCATGCAGCCCGGAGACATGAAGGAGACATGGGCCGATATATCGAGCATTCGGGAAGAGACGGGGTACGCTCCGCGGACGGATCTCAAAACGGGTATTGAAGCTTTCGTCCGATGGTACACGGATTTTTACGCTCCCAAAGAGGAGGGGTGAGATGAAGATCGCGATGATAGGCGCCGGGTATGTGGGGCTCGTTTCCGGGGTCTGCTTCTCGGAGTTCGGTGTGGACGTATGCTGCGTGGACAGGGACCGGAAGCGGATAGACGCGCTGAACAGGGGGCATGTTCCCATATACGAGCCGGGCCTGGAGGAGCTTATAAAAAAGAACGTCGGCTCAGGCCGGCTCAGGTTCGTTACCGACTGCGGGACCTCGATAGGGGAAGCGGACATCGTTTTTATAGCGGTCGGAACCCCGTCCAGGCGCGGGGACGGGCACGCCGACCTGACCTTCGTGTACGAGGCCGCCGGGGAGATCGCCGATAATCTGCAGGGCTACACGGTCGTGGTGAACAAGAGCACGGTTCCGGTCGGGACCGCGCGGCGTGTCACCCGTATTATTAAAAAAAAGCGGCCGGACGCGGACTTCGACGTGGCGTCGAACCCGGAATTCCTGCGAGAAGGGTCGGCAATAAACGATTTCATGCGGCCCAACCGCGTCGTTATCGGCGTTGAAGCGGAACGCGCCGGAGCCCTCCTGCGGGAGCTGTACAGGCCTCTCTACCTTATCGAGACGCCCATGGTCATAACGAATTTCGAGACCGCCGAGCTTATCAAGTATGCGAGCAACACCTTTCTCGCAACGAAGATATCATTCATAAATGAGCTGTCCATGCTCTGCGATTCGGTCGGGGCCAGCGTGCGGGACGTTGCAAAGGGTATGGGGCTCGACCGGCGTATCGGGCCGAAATTCCTCCATGCGGGACCGGGTTTCGGCGGATCGTGTTTTCCCAAGGACGCGCGGGCGCTTATCAGGATATTTCAGGACAATGACCTTACCGGCCGCATCGTCGAGGCGGCCGTCGGGGCGAACGACGCCCAGAAATCCCGCATGGTGAAAAAGATCCGCGACGCACTCGGGGGAAACGAGTCCGGGAAGACCATCGGGGTGTTGGGGCTCACCTTCAAACCTGAGACTGACGACATGCGAGAGGCGCCCTCGCTGACGATCATACCGGCGCTTCAGGAAGCGGGTGCTTCCATTCGGGCCACGGACCCGCGCGGTATGGAGGAGGCGAAGAAGCTGTTCCGGGGCATCGACTATTTTGACGATCCCTATACAACGGCCGAAGGAGCGGACGCCGTCGTACTCATGACCGAATGGAACGAGTACAGGGCGCTCGATCTGAACGCGCTGGCGCGGCGCATGCGAGGATCCGTTTTCGTGGACCTTCGAAACGTCTACATTCCGGAGGAGGTCCGCTCGAGCGGGCTCTCATACACCGGCGTCGGCCTTTGCTGAAGCGGTCCCGTGACGCGCAGCAATACAACGGCTTGCAGGTTATCACACCTGGTCACGTGCCGGAGATCTCCTTGATTGTTTTTTCTTTACGCAGCGAAAGATCCACTGCAGGACGACCCTTCTCGAGGATGAAACGTTTTACTTTATCAAAAGCCTCCCAGTGAATTCTAACCTTTTTCAGGCTTCTGGAGATGGAGCGGAGGTAGTGCATGTACTTTTTGTACCTGGCCTTCCATATCGCGAGCCACACATAGGACAGAACCCTGTAGAGAAGCCTTCTTCCGTAGAATTTTTTATATGCGTGGAAGAACGTCTTCTGCAGTGCCAGGGGGCTGAGTTTTCCGGGAAGCATGACCGAGTGCGTGGCATCGTAATAATCCCAGTCGTCGATGAGGAGCCTGTTTTCTTTCTTCATTTTATCGTACAGCATGGTGCCGGGCAGAGGGGTAAGAATAGTGAAATGTACGGTTGAACAACCGGATTCCATACTGAACGCAATGGTTTTTTCCATGGTGTCTTTCGTATCGCTGTCGGCTCCGAGTATGAACATTCCATGTACCGGAAGCCCGGCATCGACCAGGGTCCGGAGTGATTCTCTGATTCTTTTCACCGTCTGGCTTTTATGGTATTCCTTCAGGGCTTCGGGATTGATCGATTCGACCCCTATCAGCATCCTCGTGCATTTCGCGCGTTTCAGGAGTGCCACGAGCTCTCTGTCTTTGGCGACATGGATGCTGAACTGACTTGTCCATGTGAGGTCCAGGTCCGCTTTGATGAGCTTTTCGAGCAGCATCTTGCTTTTTTCCGGGACCGCGGCGAAGTTATCGTCGTAAAAGACGAGGTGTTTGAAACCCTCACCATGTCGCATCAATACCTCTTCCATGACAAGGTCCGCGTCCCGTATCCGGTAGCGTCTTCCGAACATGCCGGTAACCGAGCAGAACGTACAGTTGTGAGGACAGCCCCTGGAAGCCATTATGGGTCCGAGCCGCATACGGAGCCCGCCCTTTTTATCCCTGCACCCCGCAAGGAGATCAAGATCGACCGGGGGTAGATCGTTTATTTCGGCTCTCGTTCCCCGTACTATTCGGTCTTTTACACCTCCGGAGAAGACATCGTGTACGACGTTCTCCGCCTCGCCGACGACCACCCGGTCGGCGTGAAGGAGCGCTTCCTCCGGAAGCGCCGATGGGTGGCTCCCCCCCATGATGATTCTTTTATCCGGGTACCGCCTCTTTACTGCGTCCGCGATCAGGTACGCCCTGTTCGCCGAGTGCGTGACGGCCGTGATCCCGATTATATCGGCTTCGCGCACGGACGGGTGGAACTCGTCGGTTTTATCGTTATAAGCACGGACGATGCCCTCGTTGATGATTGCGACATCATGTCCGGCCTTTTTCAGCATTGTTCCGAGATAGAGGGGGCCCAGCAGCGGCAGCTTGATCAGGAACGCGTAAAGATTTACAGCCGGTTTGGGTTCAATGAATGTGATTTTCAAAATATACTCCTGAGCAGTGTTGGAGTGAATTACACCACCGTTTGAACACGGTGGGCGTGATTCTATACGGGTTCGATCATCTTTTTGAGCGCCCGCCAGGCGGAATCCCACTCCGTCTTTATATCGATCGTGTTTCCCGAGAGATTCCATTTTTCGATAAGAAGACGAAGCGTGCCGAAAATAATTGCGGCGAGGTCCCGTGCAGGTATATCGTTTCGAACGGTACCGCCTTTCTGTCCGTTTATAAGTATTTCTTCCGTCCTGACTGTGGCAAGCTCTACAATGGAGAAGATCTTGTTCAGTATGGGTTTATCTTTCTGCAGAATCTGCAGTGAGTATGATGCCGCCGCAATCATATCGTTCCCGGTGAATAATTCCACCATTTTCGTCATCGCCTCACCGAGGCTGTTCAGCGTCGCGGAGCCGACGGTCCACCCGCGCCTGACGACCTCCTCCCAGTCGGAAACGATATAATTCGTGAGTGCGAGGAGCAGGTCATCCTTGCTTTTATAATGCCGGTAAAGCGCCGGAACGGTAAAACCGACTTCATCGGAGATCCTGCGTACGGACAGTTTCTGTATACCTTCGCCGGCAATTATTTTGAGTGCCGCGGTGATGATATCCTTTTGTCTTGGCGTCAGTTCCAAGATTGATGCCCCGGATGTTAATTAACGCTAACTAATATAAGAAGATTAATACCGCACGTCAACCATTTGCTCTTTCGGCCCGTACATTCCACCGCCCGAGGGCATGGAAGGCGGTAAATGAATAAAGGCGCCGCCAAGCTTCATAGAAAAGGCTCATCTGTACGCCGGTTTTACCTTACCTTATGGATAGCCTGAGCAGCTGCAAAACAGTACCAGCGCCTGCGGGACGTCAACCGGGGTCGCGGTCTCGCGCCCTCTTTTCGGACGGATCGGTACGGGCGATCGATTGTACAATCATTGAATCGGAGGAGTACATGAGCCAGTTGCCGCCCTATTTTTCCACAGGCGAGCCCGGATCGTTCGCCATGAAAACCCTGCGAACGAGAAAACCGGCCATAATCGAGCGGGTCATAGAGAAAAACGGTTACAAGGGGCCTGAAAGAGACAGGCTCCTCGAGCTGAGAGAGGAAGTGCTGTCGGGTGAAATTTACGATCCCTTTACGGGGGGATTCGTTTTCGAAACCATGGAGGAAGGGGCGCGCGCCGTGTGGCGGGAGCAGATCGGGATCTATGCGGGAAAAACCTGGTTCGAAATTCCCTTCTACTTCGCGGAAACCTATCTCTATATGCGCATACTCCTCGCGGTCGGGTATTACGACCCCGGCTCCGCGGGTTTCGGGCGCGACCCCTACGCGCCCTTCAAACATGAAGAACTGTACGGCGAGCCCGGAGGCGTGGGAATAGGAAAAACCATAGCCCGGGAGACGGCGGAAATGAATGACGGCCGCGAGCGGCTCAAGGCCCTCCTGCACTACACGCTCTGGGGAAACCGGGTAGACCTGAGCCTCTTTTCACTTGCGGAAAAATCGAAAAACGCCCTATCGGGCGACGCGCAGGGAAAACTCATCGTAGACCACACGAACAGGGCGGCGGAACTGCTGGAAAGGGCATCCAGGGTCGATTACATCATGGACAACGCCGGGGTCGAGCTCGTGTCCGACCTCCTTACAATTCACAGGCTGCTCGAAAGGGGGGCCGAGGTGCACCTGCACGTCAAGCTGGATCCCTTCTATGTCTCAGACGCGACCGCCCGGGACGTGATCGAGGCCGTGTCCGCCGTCACCGGTTCAGGCAGCGGGCTCCTGGCCGTCATGGGGAGCAGGCTGGAGCGGTCCCTGGAATCCGGAGAGCTGAAGATTCACGACCACTACTTCTGGAACGGGCCGCTGCACCTTCCGGACATGCCCCCCGAGGTGCGGGACGAGATCGCCCGCTCCGACGTCGCGGTGCTCAAGGGGGACATAAACTACAGGAGGTTGACCTCGGACCGGATGTGGGCCGTGGATTCGTCCCTCGACCGAATAGCCGAATACTTCCCCGTGTCCCTCGTAACGCTCAGGACCATGAAGAGCGATTCCGTGGTGGACGTGGATAATGACACCCGGAAGGCCCTTGACCGTCTCGATCCCGAGTGGAAGGTGAACGGCGATCGGGGCCTCGTGCGGGTCGTGATCCGTTAATCTTTTTTATTGACAAAAATAAAGTTTCTGTTAGAGTGGATTCGGCGATAATATCCCGTGGTTCCGTAGTCCCGTAAAGGTGAAGGTCCCATGCGCCGAATCACGAACATCCCCCTTCTGCGCAAGCACAACGTTAAAACCGTCTTCAGCATTATCTGGGAGAGAAGGGCGGTCACGCGCAGGGAACTTTCCGATCTTACGTCCCTTTCAGCGCCTCCCGTGTCCGGCATCATCAACCAGCTCAGGAACGAAGGATTCGTCAGAATTACGGGAAAAGGTGATTCGAGGGGAGGAAGACAGCCCGACATCGTCGAGTTTGTTCCGGACGCATACTGCGTTATGGGGATCAGCATCGGTGTATACCGTATACGGGGAATCGTGACCGATCTCTACTGCAGGGTGATAGATGATTGCGAGATGGCGGTAAACAGGGAATTCGACGAGGATATACGGCCCGGGATCAGACAGGTTGTAAAGGAACTGCTTGAAAAATTCGGCGGGATCAGCGACGTAAACAGGATAATTGCCGCGGGCTGCAGTTTTGCGGGGTCGGTGAACAGCGGGTCCGGCCTCGTTTTGAACTCTCCCATACTCGGTCGATTCAAGGATTTTAATTTGAAATCCTTTCTGCATGAACAGAGCGGCCTGCCCGTATACACGGAAAACAACGTAAACCTGGCGGCGCTGAACGAGTACTATTTCGGAAAGGGCCGCGGCAGGGATTTCGTGCTTTTCATCCAGGCCGGCTGGGGGATCGGAAGCGGGCTCGTCATAAGGGGCGATATCTACACGGGCGCCGACGATTCGGCCCTCGAGATCGGGCACACCGTCATGCAGGTGAACGGCAAGCGGTGCTACTGCGGGAGCTACGGATGTCTTGAGACGATCGCCTCGTTTCCCGCCTTCTTCGAGTTGTTCAATAAGCATGCACGGGAATCGACGAAAAAAGAAGTTCGGAATCTTGCAGGCGCGAGTTTTTCGTTAGAATCAGTGTACCGGGTATTCGATCTGGCCCGGTCCGGGGACGAGACCGCGATAAAGGTCATCAGGGAAGTGGGGGAATACATCGGGATCGCCACGGCAAACATGCTGAACATTTTGAATCCGGACATCGTCGTCCTCGGGGGGGAGTACTGCGCGGTAAAGGACATCATTCTGGAATCGATTCGGGAAACGGTCCGGACCCATGCATGGCCCGTTGTCAAGGATACCGAGATCGTCTTCTCGGATTACGGAATGAATGCGGATCTGCGCGGCGCATCGGCTCTCGCGGTTCGGAACATACTGGAAGCCGGGCATGAAGCGTTTATCCGGTGATTTATGGTTATTTATTGACAGAAAAAAAGTTTTTTGTATAATCAGAAAAGATCGGAGGTGATGAGCGGTTTAATTTATTTGTTTGATTCAAAGACAGGAACATCTTATTTAAAGGAGGATTTTATGAGAAAGGGTTTTATTATTCTGCTTGCGATTTTCATCTGCTGCGCAGTAGGCGCGGTATCGGTTTACGCGGGAGGCGACAAGGAAAAAGAGCAGAAGGCGGCGCCCGAAGCGGCGGAAAAGGCCGTGGAAAAGGCGAAGACCGGAAAGCCGTTCGACGGAGTAACGCTCAGGATTTTTGCCAACTCCCATGAGCCCATGCTCAAGGCGAACAAGTGGTCGGTGGATGTGGTCAAGGAGAAGTTCGGCATCACCCTTCTGATGGACGAGGCGCCCTACGGCACTCAGTACGAAAAGGCGACGTCCGCGTTTGTCGCGGGCACGGGCCAGTACGACATCATAGTTGCGGCTCACCAGTGGACGGGCGGATGGACCGAGGCCGGATATCTCGAACCCCTGGATCCCTTTATCAAAGCGGACCCCGATTTCGATCCCTCGATCTATGTTCAAAAGGCCTACAATATAAACAGCACCTTTTCCGGAAAACAGGTCGGCCTTCCCTTCAACATGGAGGGGCGGCTGATGTTCTACAGGAAGGACATCTTTGATCAGGAAGGGCTGAAGGTGCCGACCACGATCAATGAGTGGATGAATGTGCTCGAGTACTTCGAGAAGAACAAGTCGAAGTTTCCGGATGATTTCTACGGCGCATGCTACATGTACGGCGCGGAGCAGGGTGCGGCCTACCCCTTCGAGCAGTACTGGGGGCTCTTCGACTGGGACTCGGCGAATACGACCAACGGTTTCTGGGACGAGAACTTCCAGAACATCATGGACGTGGATCTGCTTGCTGAATCCTTTCAGTTCTGGCAGGATGTGAAGGATTACTTCCCGTCCGGTGTGGAGACATTCAACCTTCCTGAGGCGTATCAGTTCTACGTGGACGGCAAGACCGCCATGACCGAGGTGTGGCCGCTCACGCTCTACGGCATGCTCCTCGATCCCGCCAACGAGGAGATCAGGAAGAACACGGGTGTCGCCAACATCGGCTACGGTTTGCCCATGTCCGGCGGCTGGGCGATCTGCATGGTTTCGACCTGCAAGAACAAGGACGCGGCCTGGGAGTACATCAAGTATATGACGAGCGCGGAGAACGACCTCTTCTTCTTCAGGGAATTCGGGAAGGGGCCGAGCGTCAAGGCCACGTACGCGGATCCTTCATTGAAGGACAAGTACGGCGAGTGGCTCAAGAACCAGTCGGAGGCCATTGCCGCCGCGGTATCGTGCGGTAAGATCGCGACCATGTCCGAGTTCTACGGCGGCGATTTCTGGAAGATCGCCGGCCAGACGATGAACGGACACCTGAGCGCAAGGGAAGGCGCAGAGATGATGGTCAAGGAAATGGACGGCATTCTCGAGCGTGCGGGGTACAAGCAGCAGTAAACGACGTAAACAGGGGGTTCGCTGCAGGGACCGGCGGTCCCTGCAGCGGCCCTTTTATTTTTTTGAGAATCCATCTGTTCGAGGAAACGGCATGAAAGAGAAGTACTTGAAATGGGTCCTGCTCGCGCCCGCGCTCATAATAATCGTGAGTTTGATCATCTATCCCCTCTTTTACGCACTGCGGGCTTCCCTCTTCCTCTACCGCTACGGTAAACCGGTGGAGTTCGTGGGGCTGAAGAATTACGCGGAGCTCTTCGCGAACAAGCTGTTTTACAACTCCCTCAGAAACACCGGCATATACGTCGTGTGCGCCGTTGCGGTGGAGTTCGTCCTGGGGCTCATACTCGCGCTCATCATGAACCGGGAGCTCGGGAGGTTCAGGGGGATCGTCAGGGCCGCGCTCACCATTCCCATGTTCATATCGCCGATCGTGGTCGGCGTGATCTGGAGGATGATGTACAATCCCCAGTACGGGCTGTTTAACTGGTTTCTCGGCCTCAGGGGATTCGCGCCCACGGGAAGCGAAAATTACGCCATATTCTTCGTGGTTTTGGCCGATATCTGGCAGTGGACGCCCTTCATGTACATCATCTTTCTCGCCGCCCTCCAGTCCGTACCCACCGAGATACTGGAGGCGTCCCTGATCGACGGAGCGAACAGAAAACAGCAGCTCTTCCGCATCGTCATGCCCTCCATTTCATACGCCCTCGTCATCGCCTTTACCCTGCGGTTCATGGACGCCACGAAGGCGCTCGACATCATATACACGCTGACTTTCGGAGGCCCCGGCGTCGCGACGGAGACCGCGGGTCTCATGATATTCCGAAACGCATTCAACGATATCAGGATCGGAACCGCTGCCGCGTATTCGTGGCTTTTCACCATCATGATCGGCGTGATCATGACACTCTTCATGGGATGGTTCAGCAGGAGGTTCGAGATTGTCTAGCGACACACGAAAAAAAAGGATTATTACAAACACCGTCATAAAGGTGCTCATCGTTATCTTCACCGTTATCTATCTCATACCCGTTTACTGGGTCATCGTGACCTCATTCAAGCCGGAAAACAAGGCGCTGTCCTGGCCGCCGCAATTCTTTCCATCCAAGGTAGTCATCGACAACTACAAGGTGGCATTCGAGCAGAAGTCCGTTTTCTGGTACATGCAGAACAGCCTCATCATCTCAGTGGGTTCCGTGGCGATATCGATGGTGGTAGGCGGAATCGCCGCGTATTCGTTCGCCCAGATGCGGTGGCGAAAGAAAACGAAGAAAAACCTCCTCCTCTGGATCGTGAGCCTCAAGATCATGCCTCCCATAGCGGTTGCCATACCGCTGTTTCTCATCTTTGTATCATGGAAGCTGATAGATACCTACGTGGGACTCATCTTCGCCTACATCTTTTTCAACCTGCCCTTTGTGATCTGGCTCTCGTACGGGTTCTTCAGGGAGCTCCCCTCCGAGATACTGGAGGCTGCCCGTATCGACGGATGCGGCATGCTGCGCATGTTCGTGAAAGTCATTATTCCATTGACGGCTCCCGGGATCATCACCGTGCTTCTGTTGACGTTCATGACCTCATGGAACGAGTTTCTCTTCGCCATCAAGCTCACTGCCTTCAACACCAGGACCATACCGGTGCTGATAAGCGGGTTTATCATAGACCGCGGACTGCTGTGGGGCCAGCTCTGCGCGGTCGGCACGATATCGGTCATACCCGTCATCATAGTCGCGCTCTTCATACAAAAGTACATCGTATCGGGCCTGACCTTCGGCGCCGTGAAATAGAGAGGCGGAAACATGACTTCCCGCGAACGTTTTTTTACCGTCCTGGACGGCAAAATTCCCGACCGGGTCCCTGTTGCGTACTTCATCGTGGATCAGGGCCACTTCATCAACCAGCTCTATCCTGATATTCCCAAGGACGACTATCTCGATCTCCAGATGAAGATCATCGAGGTTTCCCGGGAGCTCGGCGGTGACATACTGCTCAGGGTCTGCTACGGCATCAATCCCATGTACCTGCAGTACGGCGGGATGAACGTGTACCGCGACACCGAGAGCTACAGTTTCGACGAGGGCAGTCCGAACTTCGTTCCTCCGGACGAGACCGACGTGTTCAGCAAGTCCGAAAACTGGGAGATCCACAACGAACTGAATAAAAGCGGATCGAGCGTCGTCATGCACACAAGGGTAAAAACGCCGGACGGCAATCTCGAGCAGTCTTTCACGATCACCGAGATCATGGAGGGGACGTACGTATACGCGTGCACGAAGAAGCCCGTGAACAACGAGCGGGACCTGGGCATACTCATCAAGTACGAGCCCGGGATGGACCCCGGGTACCCGGCGAAGGTAAAGGCCATAATCGGGACCTTGAAGGACGAGCTGGGAGATGGCGGGATACTCTCCACGTGGACGCCGCACGGGCCGTTCAACATCGCCTCCCTCCTCGTTACCGAGGAGATGCTCTACTCGCTCTTTATTACGAACTACCCGTTCTATGAGAAGCTGATGAACTTCTGCATCACCCGTACCCGCGATTACACGGATGCGCTGAGCGGCGCGGGTGTGGACGCGCACTCGATCGGGGCCAACGTGGCGGGCGGGTTTATCGGCAAGGCGAATTACGATAAATGGGTGCTTTCGTTCGAGAAAAAGTACATGGACATCGTGCAGGGGAAGGGCGTTCCCGCGATCTACCACAACTGCGGCCAGATCATGAACCTCGTGGAGTCGTACATTGAGGTGGGGCCCCGTATTGTGGAACCCTTCTCCCCGCCCCCGCTGGGCGATGGAAACATGGAAGAGGCGAAGAAACGGTCTCAGGGTCGCTATGTCATAATCGGAAACATCGATCAGGTAAACCTCCTCAAGCCGGGACCGGTCGAGGAGATCAGACGTGTCACAGAAGAGACCGTGCGGACCGGCATGGAGGGAGGCGGATTCATACTCCAGTCCGCGGATTTCATCGAGTACGGGACGCCCGTAGAGCACCTCGAGGCCTACATACAGGCGGGTCTGGAGTTCGGTCGATACGATTGAGCTATTACGCACCCCGCCTGCTTATAAATACGCGGAAAATACCGCCGTATATCCCGCTGTATCTCGTATAGGGCGCGGGCACTAAGCGCGGCGGGTTTTTTTCGTATAGAGGTCTTTTCTATCCGTCCAGTATACCTCGGACGTATTTGTAAATCTTTTTCTTCTCACCGTAGTCCCTGTCCGTGAGCTCGTACCGCCCGTCCCTCGTCATGCACACGATCGGTGAGAACTGGGAGAACAGGACGAGGCCCCGCCTGGAGAGGCCGTCGAGCAGGTTCGTGAAGTAGTACTCATAGTCGAGCGGGGTGTAGTCGTTGAGGAGGAGCACGATCCTGCCCTCGATTTTCTTTTTGAGCGCATGTACTCCCTCGATACCGTGGAGACAGTAGACGTTGAGCGCGCGCAGCCCCTCGGTTTCCAGCAGATTGTCGATCTGATGGCTCGCGTTTCCGCAGTAGTGGACGACGCCTCCGCCGAACGCCTCCAGTACTTTTGAGTTGTAGGGAACCACGAATTCCCTGTAGAGCGCGGGCGATATAATGACCGCGTCATCATCGGACATCCACACGCCTATATTATCGCCCGTGTACACGAGCTGGTCGCCGAAGCATTCGTCCGGGGCTTCGCCCGTTTCCTCCTTCTGCCTCGACACCCAGCGTATGAGCGCCTCGCTGATTTTATCCATGAGCATGTGCGCCAGGGGCGGGTCATCGTACATGAGAAAGAAGAGCTTGTCGTACCCGATGAGCTGGCACGCCGTGGTCAGCGGTCCCTGACAGTCGGTTATTCCCACGGGCAGGAAGCTGTGATCATTCATATAGCGTATGAACGAGAGCACCTTCGGCATGAGTCCGTCCCTCTCCGGGTCCGGAACGGCGAGGTTTTTAATATCATCCCTGTCTCTAATGGGATAGTATCTCGAATCCGAAACGGGGTCTTCCTTCAGCGGAAACTGTATTCGAGCCCCGAACCCGGATGAGAGCACGCATGTACCGAACCAGGGGACCAGGTAGGGGACGAAATCGTCGTCAACCTCCATCTGGGTGTAGCAGTTTTCCTCCTGAAAAACGGTCATGGCTGCCGGGTTATCGTAATAATCCGCCGGTATCTCCTCCTTCGGAACCCCGAAGAGCACGTAGGATGCACTGTTCACGGTGAACGGAGGGTCCGTGCTCTCCTCCATGCCGAATACCGCAGCGGTTTTTTGCCTGACTTTTTGCAGACGCTCGGAGTGCCGCTTTTCGAAGTCTCTCTTTTCCGCTTCGTTCATGATTTTTCCTTTCTTGCGGTGGTGTCGCGGTAAAACGAGGGGTCCGTCACACCGTAAGAACCGGCTCTGCGGTTAACGCGGCAGGCCGTCTTCTCCGACCTCCCGGGCCTTCTTGTCCTTCGTAATACCGATGGTGAAGCTCCACTCGCAGCGTCCGTGCGGCGGAAGAACGCTGTTTACCCCCCACGCGGCGGCGCCGTCTATACCGTCCATGGCGGCGGTCGCCGGTTCGGGAGCAAAATTGTAGTGTCCCTCCAGAAGGCCGCCTGCGTGCATCCACACGCCGAGATAGGGAACCTTCTCAGGTGGATAGGACAGCCCGATGTTCAGTCCGTTTATTTTGTCATGGAGGATGCACCACCCTTTCGTTACCTTCCCCTGGAAGAAGTACTTTACCTGCACATTAACACCGCTCTCGGGCATGGAGGAGAGGTCCAGATCGCCCCCTCCGTCAATTCGTGCGCGGGGAAAGTCGTATGTCTTTCCATAGCCGGGAAGGGCCGGGGAATCGAACGCGTTGACGATCTTTTTCATGGAATCCGGCACGATGAGCTCCATGCCGGGTGAGCCCTGAAAGAGCGGGTGGGCGGCCCAGAGGAAATCCATATCAAACGCGCTGAGGTTGCTCGCCCTGTATTCCATTTTAAGGCGGGAACCGTCCAGGTATACGGTTTTTTCCAGGAGATAGGGTAAGCGGACTCCGTATACCCGCAGGGACAGCTTTCCGTCCTCACTATCGAAGCTCCAGGGGATTCCCCACACTTCCCCGTGGTCCGGTATTTCCGTGCCTGCCCAGGGGAAGCGCCCGTAAAAGCACCGGTTAATGGAGGGAAACATGTCATCGAAGCCGCTGCACTCGGCGTCAACGTAGTTGTCTCCGTATCCGCCCTTCTTGTACCTGTTGCCCTCGAGCTGCCAGAGAATCTCACGGCTCCCTGGTTTGTAAAAAATGGAGGCGGTCTTTGCCCCCCGTTTCGGAACCACGGTTACCCGGAGTTCGTCGTTTTCGAGTATAACGGCATCCTCGTCCTTGTACGATCCCGCTGTCATGACGTTCATCATTTCTCCCCCGTTCCGCGCGTTTATTCGTATTTCCCGAACCGTCTCCCCGCTTCCGCAAAAGCCGCTATGTTTTCATAGGGCGTACCGTCGAAGAAAAAGTCCGTTGTGGAGAGTATCCAGTTGCCCCGTTTCTTTACCGTGCCAGCGACTTCCTCGACCCGGGCGGCCACCTCGTCGGGGGATGCCTTCATCATGAACTCAACCTGGTCGATGTTGCCGCGAAGAGCCATATCGGGCCTGATGATCTTGAGGGCCTCGTCCAGGTCCACGTCTCCGAACGGGGGAGGGGTGAGGTATCCCCAGCAGTCCATGTCGATATCGTTGTAGAGATGCATGATGCGCGCCGCATCTCCACAATTATGATAGACCACGAGGGCACCCGCATCGTGTACCTCGCGAATCAGCGCCTGCTCGTACTCCAGAGTGAAATCCTTGAAGAACCGCGGACCCGCGCTGCTCGTTACGAGGTTCCCCCCGAGCTCGAGCACATCCGCTCCGGCTTCCACCGCTCTTTTCAGCATGTCGGCGTTCCAGTCCAGAAACCAGTCCATCATAGACCTGTAGAAATGCTCGTCCGTAATCGGGTCCATGAACAGGTCTTCGAGCTTCCTGAACTGGTTTAACGTGTTGAAAGCGCCGTGCGTGGCCGGGTTCGCCAGTCCCCGGTCGCCAACGGCCTCTTTCGCGCGTCCGACCATGTCACAGTCTATGAAGTTCGCGGGCGGAGCGTACCGCGCGAAGATCTCAAAATCCTCCCTTGTCTTGATGAGGTATTCGTCAAACGCGAGTACGATGAGATACTTCGAGTTTCTCTTGAATCGCATGGCCTGTTTCAGGGTCCCGGCCGGAGTGCTGACCGTGGTTGTCGTGACGCGTTCATCATCCCCGTCCTCCTCACTTATCTTCACATCCCAGTTTTCATTCGAAGGGGGGACGTAACGGTCCCATCTGAGCCCGAGCGGGTGAAGGAGGTCGAAACCGAAATAATCCGCGTACTCCACATACCGCTGCGCGAGATCGAATTCTCCGGGATCGAGATGATTGTCGATCGTGGGAACGAATGAAAACATCTCATAGACGTTGTTGGAGTAGAAAAAAGGGGAGATCGGTATATGGTCGGCCCTGTTCCCTTTCAGGGTAATAAGCAGGCGTTCCCTTGAGTTCATTCGGACCTCCGTTTAATCGGTGAGCTGAAAATCCGCACTTTATTCATAACTATCGCCCATGGTACACGGCCTGTTTTTTATTTTCAATAGTTAAGTATTGATCTTTACCCGTAAGATCAGGTACAATAACAACAGTGCCTATTTTGCCGCCGAGGGAGAAAATATGAAAAATCGGTTCTACTCCATATTCCTGCCGGTACTGCTTTTTCTTACGATCGGAACGAGCAGCCTGTGCGACGACATCACCATTATCGCGATAAACAAGGAAACCGTGGAGAAACTCGGCCCGTTTCCCTTCACGCGGGACAAGTATGCCGATATAATCGAAGCTCTGTACGACTCCTACCGTCCGAAATGTGTTTTCCTGAACCTCCTTATCGCTCAGTATAAAAAAGATGAATCGAAAACGGATAAACTGTTGGTCGATGCCGTGAGAGGAAAACCGAACCTGTTCTTCAGCGGCATGGTATCCGATATCGTGGCGGAACATGGGAGTTATGAGAATTCCCAGTTCGATATCACGGATTACAGGAGAATATATGACGCGGGCGGGGCGGTCTTCCCGCTGCAGGAGATTGTGCAAAACGGCGCATATATGTCAATAAGCGATCTTGGGATCAACAAGGATGGAATTGCCGAAGCGATGCCGACCGTCGTGCAGATAGACGGGAACAACTATTTATCGACCCCTCTTTTTCTCACTGCCGTATACCTGGGTGCCGATCCAGGAGATATTTTAATCAAGAACAGCCTCCGTTACGGAAAGAATAAAATAAAACCCGATTCCAGCGGGTGGTTCATGATCGATTTCGAGCATACCTTTGAAGAGTACTCCTACCATGACGTAGTGAACGGGACCGCGCCGCAAGCATCGATAAACGGCAGGATCATACTGATCGGCATCATTAATCCGGGGCTGGAACCTTACATTCCCGTCGGTTCCGTCAGGGCGGTGGCCGGTGTAGAGGTGATCGCGAACGCGACACAGACGCTGATCGACGAACTCCGGGATTGACGGGCGGTGGATTAACTCTCAACCAAGGAGAAGCGGGTGGAGAAGAAGATATTCATATCGTCGACGGAACCGCGTTCGGGCAAGAGCCTCTTCACCATCGGACTGATCAACGCTCTGCTGGGGATCGTCCCGCGCGTCGGATACATGAAGCCCATAGGCCAGTGGCACGAACCGGAGTCTTCAGTGGACGAGGATGCGCTTCTCATCAGGGAGGCATTCGGGCTGCCGGACGACCCTTCGGACATCAATCCCCTTTCCATGGAACAGGCCCAGGAGGACAGGGACGACATCTTCGAACGGATATTCGATTCCTATCAGAAGATCGCGGCGGACAGAAATTTCGTGGTATTCGAGGGAACGGATTACACGAGCGCGGTGACGGCGCTCGAGTTCGACATCAACGCCGAGCTTGCCAAGAACCTCGGCGCCCCGGTTCTCCTTGTCGCCAGGGGTCGGGGCAAGACCGTTGACGGGATCGTGCAGAACATCAGGGAGTGTACGGAGTCCTTCAGGGCCATGGGATGCGAGTTCATCGGGTCGGTCGTCAACCTCTTTGATTCACCGGATTACGAAACCGATATGGAACTGATCCGGGAGGAGCTCGACCGCGAGTCCATCCCCGTATTCGGGACCCTGCTCTTTCATCCCA
Source organism: uncultured Spirochaetota bacterium (assembly GCA_964460545.1). Lineage (GTDB taxonomy): Bacteria > Spirochaetota > B62-G9 > B62-G9 > DRHN01 > CAYWUT01. The sequence goes on along the minus strand of CAYWUT010000009.1, from coordinate 10,620 downwards.
CCCTGGCGGGGCCGCGGCTGCATGAGGTGGCCGAAACCCTCGGGGCCCGCGTCCTTTTGAAGGAGGATGATATGCGGAGAGTGGTGACCGACGTCAGGGTCCTCGCCATGACGCCGGAAAACGCGCTCGGTTATATGCGGGGACCCGACGGGTGCCTGCTCATTACGCCGGGAGACCGGATCGAGAACATCTTTTCGGCGCTCATAGCGCAGAATTCCGCGCACTACCCGAACTTCTCCGGGCTCGTGCTCACGGGAGGTCTTACGCCCGGCAGAAACGTCATGGACCTTATAGGCGGATGCGCCGGGACGGACCTGACGATTCTGGGCGTAAACACGGATACCTATACCACCGCCCTTCAGGTCAACGGCATTGCCGGGGAGCTGAAGGGAAACGACACTGAAAAGCTCAAGCTCGCCTTCAGGCTCGTGGACCGTTACGTCAATACGGACGAGATAGATAAAAGAATCGGGCAGATTCGAACGGACACCGTTACGCCGAGGATGTTCCAGTACCGCATAATACAGATGGCCCGCCAGTCCAGGAAGCACATCGTCCTCCCGGAGGGCGGGGAGGAGCGGATCGTGCAGGGTGCGGGCGAGGTGCTCAGGCGCGGGGTCTGCGATGTGACCCTTATCGGGGAGCGGAAAAGGATCGAGGAGGTATGCAGGAAGAGGGGGACGGATATAACCGGGGCCCGCATCATCGATCCGGAGGAATACGATCCTTCGGTCCTCGAAGAGTACACGGAGGCGTTTTACGAGCTTCGGAAGCACAAGGGTGTTACCCGTGAGATGGCGGCCGAGCTCATGGCCGATCCGGTAAATTACGCGGCCATGATGGTGCGGATGGGCGCGGCGGACGGTTTTGTTTCCGGCTCCGTTCATTCCACCGCCCATACGCTCGGACCCGTTCTCAGGATCATCCGCACGAGGAAGGACGTATCACTTGCGTCGAGCATTTTCTTCATGTGCATGCCCGACAAGGTGCTCGCGTACGGCGATTGCGCCCTCGTGGAGAACCCAGACGCCGCCCAGCTCGCGGATATAGCGATAACGAGCGCGGAGACCGCACGTATATTCGGAATAGAGCCTATCGTGGCCCTTCTCTCCTATTCCACGGGTGAGTCGGGAAGGGGAAAGGACGTGGACAAGGTGCGGGAAGCGGCCAGAATCGCCCGTGAGCGGAGACCCGAGCTCGCGATCGAGGGACCGCTTCAGTATGACGCGGCCACGTCCCAGGAGGTCGCGAAGGTCAAGATCCGGGACAGCGCCGTTGCGGGCAGGGCGACCGTGTACATCTTTCCGGACCTGGACGCGGGCAACACGGCGTACAAGGCGGTGCAGAGGTCGGCCGGCGTACCCGCTATCGGGCCCGTGCTTCAGGGGCTCAATCACCCGGCGAACGATCTGAGCAGGGGGGCGGACGTTACCGACATTCTCTACACCATAGCGATTACCGCGGTGCAGGCGCAGCAGGTAAAGAACACTTCCCAGGCGCAAGCCTGAGACTCGACCCGCTTTACACCTTCCGTATAATAGCTTATTTTCTATGGAATTAATGTATACAACCATTCGTACGGGAAAGAGGAGCGGTTATTTTTATTCCCGGCGGAATAACGAACAGGGCCGGGTGAATTGACGCTTACCGGAGAGCGGCCGCAGAGCGGGCCGCATTGCGGGC
>CAYWUT010000009.1:0-8837 GCA_964460545.1 uncultured Spirochaetota bacterium | reverse complement strand
GCGGGCCGCATTGCGGGCGGAGGATTGATCCCATGAAGGTTTCCATAATAACGCGGGCATTCGACAGGCTCGAGTATACCATCAAATGTATCAACGGCGTGAGGGAAAACGCGGGACATGACGATTACGAGCATATTATTGTAAACCAGGGGTCGCGTGACGGAACGGGTGAATGGCTCAGGTGGATTACCCGCATGCCGAACAACTGGTACGCCCATGTCCGGCCGGTTCATCTGAAGAGGAATGTCGGGGATTTCGGCGGCATGAAGGCCGGGTTCGAGCACGCGTCCGGCGATCTCATCATGCAGCTCGATAACGACGTTTACATGGAGACCGGGGGCTGGCTCGCGAAGCTGGTAGGGGCGCTCAGCGGACTTGACGCCAATATCGTCATGGCGGACAGGAAGGGGTACAAAGAGAAGATACCCCACGACGAATCGACGATGAAGGACATCCCCTTTGAAGGGGGAGTGCTGCGCGCGGCCAGAATACCCAAGGCCGTATCCTGCTATATCGTGAAACGGTCGATATTCGAGGAACGCAGCGTCACTGCGAAGCATTGCAGGCATGTCACCACGGACGATAACTGCTGGAAGGTATTCGACGTGCACGGAATGCAGATCGAGGGATACGATCCCGCCGACGGCTCATACGTACAGCATGATAAGTTCGGGTTCCAGGCTCCCAAGTCGTTTCTCAGCAAGAAGTTCATTTTCAAGCACGGAAGAAGAAAGGCCCCCTGAGCCGGAGCGGTCAAGCATTTTTATTCCTGATCCTCTCCTCGGCCTCGTCGAGCGATTCATAACCCATGGACCGCATAAGATAATCGTAGACCTCGAGAGAGTAATTCGCCTCTCTCTCCTTCATCTGCAGCAGGTCGTTATGGAGGAGGCGGAGGGTTTCGTCCGAGTAGGTTTCGAGCTCCCCGCGCAGGTAGGTCTCGAATGACGTCGCCCATGCCGAGTCATCGCCGCTCGACAGCGGGCGCGCTCCTCCGAGCACCGCGGGATAGCGGGTCAGCGCCTCTTTCTGCCATTCGTATTCCATGGCTACTATTTCATCGATGAGCGGATTTTCGTTCAGCGGGTCTATAATGCCCTCCATGCGCGCATACTTCAGGGTCATGAGGTTTTTATCCTCGTTTTCCGCCGTCTTCAGGTCGTTCAGGTAGCTCGTAAGCGTTTCAGACGACCACACCGAGAACTGAGCCCTCCGGTGGAGTATAAATCCCTCGGGATGCGACCGGCAGGGGGCCGGTCCGCGCGCGTTCACCGATGTGAACATTTCCAGCTCCCTTTGGAGTATTTCATCGATGCATTCGGGTTTGTCTTCCATGGATATGTCCTTTCCCCTTCAGGGTACGAGCGAGAAACGCCCTCCCAGCTCCGGGTCTTGTATTCTGCGATGCACCTCATGGGCGTGGTCGAGGAGAAAATCGCTCCGGGATTCCGTCAGGCCCTCGCGGGCGAGTTCCTCGATGATGAGGACGGCAATCTCTTCCGCGTTGTTCACCTTTTCGTCCTGGGTTTCGGAGGACAGAAGGCGGTCGATATCCCGGCGGATCCGGGTTCCCAAAAGCGGGAGCTCCCCGACACCCCGGAGCATCCACTTGTAGAAGGGCGTGTACCTGCGGTTCAGCAGATAGACGATGGAGATGACGTCGGCGCAGAACTTCGTTACCGAGTACGCGACGGCGAAGACCTCCCCCCGTTTTGCCGAACGCGGGAGGTTGTACTGTCCCGACTGGGCCGCGGTAAAGAGACGGGAGGCGATGAGCTTTAGCCGGACATCATCCGGGTAGAACCGGAGGAGCGCCTCCCGCCACCGGGTGAAGATCCCGGGCGGATCGGTGAATACGCGGCCGTTCGTGCATGTCGCCAGGCTCTGCTCTTTTATAACGAGCCATTCGCGTGCCGTTTCAGGCGGTCTGTTCAGTCCCGTGTACCGCCTGTAGAAGGTTTCGATCTCGATGACCCCGACCCTTCCCTCCTCACCCGGGCTCACGACCCTGGGGCCGAAATCGTCCAAGCTACCGGGGAGCTTTTCATATTCCGCCTGCAGGTCACTTCCTATGAGGTCGAACTCCTCTTTCCCGAGCCAGAGGCAGAATCCGGGGCCCCAGTCGTGGTCCCGGGAGATATCGTCGTCGTATCCGAAGCACTCCGAGCCCGGTCCCGCGAGCCCGGCCGCTATTCGGTCCGCGTGGTCGCCGAACTTCTTCCGTATCATCGGGGCCCCGTGGGTTTCCCAGTATCTGCGGGCCAGGTCGAGTCCCTTCATTCGCGCCGTCCTTCAGGTAACAGCAATAACGGTCATTTTCGTTTCACCGTCCGGTCCGCGAAAGGTTACGGTCTGCCCCTCGACCGCGCCCAGCAGCGCCTTTGCAACGGGCGATATCCAGCTGATCGCGCCTCCGGCCGGGTCGGCCTCGTCGATCCCGACGATACGAAATTGACGCCGTTTATCTTTGTTCAGTACGACCGTTACGGTCGTGCCGAAGAGCACCCTGTCCGGGTTTTTTGTCGGATGAACCACCTCGAGCCTGTCCATCATACGCGTCAGGTACGTTATGCGTCGGTCCGTTTCGCGCAGCTTTCTTCGCATTGCTGCGAGGTCCTCCTTCTCAGCCCCCTCGTTTCCGGATACCGACCTCGAAATACCCGCCGAAAGCCCGGGACGCACCCCGTTTACCAGGCGGTCGAGCTCGTCCTTTAGCCGTGCCGCCCCCTCTGGAGTCATGTAATTTCTGACCCCGTCGCCGAGCGGAAACCGCTGCTGAGGGATGTCGTCGTCGAGAAAACCGTCGTCGCGCTCATCAACGAAAGCCCTGCTCATCCCGCTCCTCCATGATACTGTACGTACCGGGGACCTGACTAATATCCGGTACGGTATAAACTAAACCGCCGAAGGGTTCGGAGCAATGGTTTTCCTCTCCTGCCGTTCCCGCCATTAGGGTGTTCACATATTTCTGTACGATGGTAAAATGATAGGAGAAAGGAGGCCTGCTGCCTGATCCGGATCGGAACATCGGGATGGACCTATGATCACTGGAAGGGGCTTTTCTACCCCGAGGGGCTTGCCAGGCGAAAATGGCTGGAACACTACGCATCGGTATTCGACACCGTCGAGATCAACGCCACCTTCTATCGCATTCCCAAGGTTTCCGTGTTCGAGGGGTGGTACGGCCGGACCCCGGAGGGATTCGGTTTCGCATTGAAGGTGAGCCGCCTCATCACGCATGTGCGGTTATTAAAGGAGTGCGAAAACGAAATCGGGTGGTTTTTTGAGAACGCCCGTCCGCTCAGGGAAAAGACCTGCGCGTGCCTGTTCCAGCTTCCACCCGCGTTTTCCCCGGAGCCCGGCCTCCTGTCGGAGTTTATCTCCTCCCTGCCCGAGGGATGGCGGTACGTATTCGAGTTCAGGAACGGCGCATGCTACGGAGAGGAAATGCTCGATGTGCTGAGGAAGCACCGGGTGGGTTTTTGCATACACGACTACCCGGGAAGGGAATCTCCCCTTGTGGTGACCGCCGACATGGTGTACGTGCGGTTTCACGGCGCCGGGGCCCGCTACGCGGGCTCCTATCCGGCATACGTGCTCGAGCGCTGGGCGGAGCGTATACTGAAGTGGGGGGAATCGGGGAAGGACGTGTACGCCTACTTCAACAACGACGCGGGCGGGGAAGCGGTACAGAACGCGCTCGCCCTGCGCGAGCTCCTCCGCCCCCCACCCGGTGATACCCGGTGACAGTTCCTTTTGTGACAGTTCCTTTTGTGACAGTTCCTTCTATAGCAGTTCCTTCCCCTTTTAGGGGCAGTTACTTTGGGGACACCTATTTTAGGGACACCCACTTTGGGAACAGTTACTTTAGGGACAATCTTTTTGGGGCGTGTTTCGATTGAGGGAACACCCTTGACTACCGGTAAACGGGTATGGGATCGCCCTCGGGAGCGACGAGATAGCGCTTGACTTTCTTGGTCGTGGTCTTCGGTAACGGATCGCGGTGCAGGTAGAAATACCTGAGCCGCTTGTAGTGTATCACGTGCTTGTTTATCTCGCGAATCTCCCTTCGTATGAGAGGAATGATGTCGGCGTTGTCTATCGCATCCGCGGGTCTGGAAAGTTCTTCGGATAAGTTTTCATAATCCGGATAGATGTGCCCGGCAATGACCTCGTCGCTCGATTCGGGATCCTTTCGCTCCGCGATAACGATCTCCTCTATGTGATTACAGTCCGCAAAAAGGAGCTCCACCTCCTCGGGGTAGATGTTCTTCCCGTTTTTTGTGACAATGATGTCCTTTTTGCGTCCGGCAATGTGGAGAAATCCCTTGCCGTCCAGATGTCCGCTGTCCCCGGTCATGAAATAGCCGTTCCTGAAAACCTCCGCAGTGAGCTCCGGCTCCTCGTAGTAACCGAGCATTACGTTCGGACCTTTTACTCCGATCTCACCCACGCCCGTTTCGTCCGGATCGAAGATCTCTATGTCGCACCCGGGAGAGGGCATACCGGCTGCCGAATCGGAATAGTGGCGGTCACGGTTTGCCGCCAGAAAGGGAGAGCATTCCGTGATGCCGTAACCCTGCAGTACCCTGAATCCGAGCTTTCGCAGGAAGCTCGAGACTTCGGGTTTGATCGCGGCGCCTCCCGTGATAAAGAGGTCGAGTTTGCCCCCGAACCTTTCCTGTATCTGATGGAAGACCTTCCGCCTTATGTTTTTTCTCAGTACCAGCTGAACGAGGCTGCAGATAAAGAGACCCATATTGAACTTGAACCTTGTTTTTCGATCCCGGTTTATACCCTCCCTTATACGGCGCGACATTGTTTCGAGGAGGAGGGGCACAACATTCAAGTTCGTCGCGCCGGATTCAGTGAGGTTGTCCGGTATCTTCTTCAGCGACTGGGCGTAGGCGATCCTGGTTCCGGCATGGACCTGGCAGAGGAAGCCGCAGGTGCACTCGTAAACGTGGTGCAGGGGCAGGACGGAGAGGAACGTCATAGTCTCGTCGATCCAGATGAGTTGCCGCATCTGTACGATGTTCGCGATGATGTTTCGCTGTGAGAGCATGACGCCCTTGGGATTTCCCGTTGTGCCGGATGTGAAGATAACGGCTGTAGCCGCATCAGGATCGATTTCAGCCGATTCGTAATAACGGCTCCCCTTTTCCAGGAGCTTCTTTCCTTCACTGACCATGCTCCCGACATCCGCATCGTAATCGTCGCCCTTTTGGAACGGTATGAGCAGCTTTAGAAAATCGTTTTTCTTTTTAATTTCTCTGAAGATTTCGCTGTGTCTGTTATCGAAAATAACGGCCGCGATCCGGGCCTTTTCCGCGATACGCTCGACCTCAACGGGTGTGAGCTCCTTGTCTATGGGAACCGCTATAAGGTTTGCCGATGTGACCGCGTAATACGCGATGGCCCAGGTCCGGCAGTTCCGACCCATGATGCCGATCCTTTCCCTTTCCTGTAGGCCCGCTGCGAGCAGGGCTTCGCCGAGAGCCTTTACGTTTTTTCTGAATTCGCCGAAGCCGATGCCCCGGTAAACGCCGGCCTCGTCTTTTTCAAAAAAACTTTCCTGATGCTCGAATAGCCTGCAGGTCTCGTCGAGCATATGCCTGAAATCGCGCCTGTTTTCGATTTCATGGAGCGGGTAGTGATAATCCTTTACGATCATGTTTCAATTCCTTTCAGCCCTGTGGAGAACGATCTCAAAATATAATGCCGCTCTCGTTCCGGAGGCACGTATTTATACATGCCCCGGTTTAATGGATCCTTTGGGCCGTTATCGTGTGTTGGGATCCGGTGAAACGGGGAGCGTATTCTTGTAGAGGAATTCGAAAGGCACCCGGATGTCTGCATAAGGGACATTCAAAGGCAAAATGAACGGGTGTCCCTGAATTAACAGTCCCCCTCACTCGGCGTTTCACGCCCCCCTCAATCGACGCTGTGCGTCTCAATCGAGGGCGAGCACTCCAGACAAGCTTGAGGGCAAGCTCAATCGAGGATAAATCTATGGAAGGAACTGCTATAGAAGGAACTGTCACAAAAGGAACTGTCACCATTTGGGGATTTAACTATTGTTGATGCGTATTTTATGGTATTATGGGCATACTTCCTCGTGTTTGTCTCCATAGTTGAATCATTTATTCGAAATAGCCGGTCAAGGAACGGGAGGCCATAGAATGAAAAAGAACATTATTCGTTGTCTTCTTCTGATACTGTTGGCGGCAGCGGTCTGTTTCACGGTTTCATGCTCATCCGGGGTGGACGTGACCGAGGCCGACCTGGTCCTCAACTCGTTCGGGATCGTCTGGCCCGCGGGGTTCGACGAGACCTGTGTCTCGGGCGTAGGCATGAGCGTGACGATCAACGCCTACGACCAGAACGGGGCGGTATTCGACTGGAGCGGGGCCGTGAACATCGTGACCACGAACACGGACGTGAGCGCGAACCCGGCCACCGTGAACCTGCAAAACGGCACTGTTCAGACCACACTCAGGCTCATATCGGACACGGGAGAGGACCTGTCGACCGGGATACAGATCACGGGAGGGACCATAACCACGGACCTGGGCATTACCATAGCCGTACAGGTCGTGCTTCCGCTGTACAATCTCACGGTGACGAGCGACGGGTACGGGACCGTTGTTCCGTCAGGGACCGTGCAGGCGGCACAGGGTGATCCGGTCACGGTTACGGACACGCCTGACACGGGCTGGGTGTTCATGAACTGGACCGTGGAGAGCGGCGACGCCACGCTCGGGAGCGCGTCCGAGACCACGACCACCGTGACATTGACGAGCGGAGACGCGACCGTGATGGCGAACCACGATCCCGGACCGGAGATCAACGTGAGGATGGGCGATACTGACATCGAGTCCGGGGAGCGCGTGGATTTCGGGTACCTCCTGATCGGCGAGGAGCGGGATATAACCTTCACCATCGAGAACACGGGTCAGATGGACCTCGAATTGACGGGCGATCCCGCGGTGTCCGTATCAGGAGCGGGCGACATCAGCGTTACCGCCGAGCCTTCCTCCACAATCACGCAGGGATCGGAGACCACGTTTACACTCACAATCGCCCCGGAGTCCAACCTCAGTTACGAGGAGACGGTCGTCGTCGAGACGAACGACGACGACGAGGCCGAATACACGATCACGGTCACGGGAATGGGTGTGCAGAAACTGGGGGGAAATGAAAACAACAGTGCCCAGTTCGGGAGCGCCGTTCATATGAGCGGCGACTACCTCATTGTCGGGGCCCCTAATGACGACTCCTTCGACGTAGACGAGGGTGTCGCGTACCTCTATGCGTGGGACGGCGCGGTGTGGAACCTCCAGGCCGAGCTCTGGGCGTCCGACGGAATGGCATTCGATTATTTCGGATGCTCAGTCGCTGTGTGCGACGATTACGCGGTTGTGGGTGCTACCTTTGCGGACAGGGACGAACCCTTGGATAATATGGGCGCGGTATACGTGTTCGACCGGGACGGAGTGAGCTGGGGAGATTATGTTGAAGAGCCGGATCGCTTCGAGGAGAGCCACAAGATCACGGACGACAACGGCGCAACGGGTGATCGGTTCGGCGAAGTGGTTTCACTCTATGGAGACAGGCTCGCTGTCGGGGCGTCGTGCTACGACGACACCTTCGATGATATGGGTTCCGTGTATGTTTACAAGCTCACAGAAGAGGTCTGGTCCGAGGAGGACCAGATCACCCTCGGAAGCCCGGCCAAGAGCGACAAGTTCGGCAAATCGGTCTCCATCTGGGACAACTACCTCGTGGCGGGCCTGGACGACGCGGGAACTTTGAACAAGGGGGCCGCATATATATTCAAATGGAGCGGCGAGAACTGGGAACAACAGGCAAAGCTGTATGCGAGTGATGGAGATAACAATGACAATTTCGGGGATGCGGTATCACTCGAGGAAGACTGCTGCATTATCGGTGAAGATATCGACGACGGCGATACGGGGGCCGCTTACGCATTTTTCCGTGACGGGACTGAATGGGGAGATGGAGACGACCTGTTGGAAGAGGACGTGAAGATCACGGCCGATGACGGAGATGAAGGAGATAAATTCGGCTACACCGTTGTCTTGAGCGGGGATTACGCGCTCGTCGGAGCACGCGAGGATGAAGACAACGCATATTTGGGTGGTTCGGTGTATGTGCTCGGAAGGGACGAGGGAGGAACGGACAGCTGGGGGCAGGTAGCGAAGATACTGGCTCCGGACCTCGACCCGTCAGCCACGGAAGAAAGCAGGTTCGGAAACGCAGTAGCGATCGGGGAAGAGCACTTCGCAGTGGGAGCTCCGACGTACGACGGTGGTTCGAATCAGGAAGGGGCCGTTTACGTGTTTCCCTATTGAGGGAAACGGAATCGTTTTAAAATTTACATTTGACTGCTTTAAAAAAGGAGGAGGAGATGGCTGAAAAGGGAAGATCTCCGGCAAAGCCGGAGAAGGAAGAAAAAACGGAAAAAGAAAAGCCACAGAAGCTACAGAAGCTTCCGACCAATGTGAAGAAGCTGTTCGAGATCGCCCAAACGGGCTCGGCCAAGGAGCTGAAGGCAGCGTTCGTCAAGCTTCCCAAGGAGATCGTTACCGAGCTCGTATGGGGGCTCGACTGGGAATCGGAAACGGGCCTGGCCGTTTTGGGCAAGATGAAGAAGGGGGGCAAGGGTGCGTACAAGTGCTGCAATGACATTTGCTGCTGCAGGCCCTTCGATATCAGGTGGATTCAAAAGTGCCTGGACGACCCGGAGTGCGTGGAGAAGCTGCGCGAGCTGCTGCTCTGCCTGTGCGGGTGCTGCTGCTGCGATTTCTGCTGGC
>CAYWUT010000008.1:0-48866 GCA_964460545.1 uncultured Spirochaetota bacterium | reverse complement strand
CGTCGAGCTCGCGGTCCATCTTGCCGAGCCACTCCGCGCGCTTGCCCTCGCCGTCGGACCGGAACGCCTGGGCGATCTGGTTTCGTTCCTTGATCATCCGGTTGTACACGCTCTCGGTCAGATCGTCCGAGTACTTGATCTGCCTGATGATGATGTCTATGAACTCGATGCCGTACTGGGGAGCGATGATGCTGGCCTCCGCGAGCATTTCATCGGAGAGCACGTTGCGTCCCTTATTGATGTCCTCGTACCTGGTATCCGTGAAAACCGCGATGGAGATAGTGTCTTCCTCCCCGGTTTCCGTTGCCGTGGACGTTCTGTACACGTCCTGGCGCTCGATCTCGTTGATCACGTTTGAGTTTCGCACCGCCTCCCTGAGGGAGTTCCTCGAGACGATCTTTCGTACTTCGGAGTCGATCACGTCGTCGAGCCGGGAATGCGCCTGGGTAACGGTCCCCACGGACTCGTAGAACAGCTTGGGATCGATGATCCGCCACCGCGCGGTCGCGTCCACCCAGATGAACTGGTTTTCCTCGGTGGGCAGCCGCTGTGCCTCGCCGTCCCAGGAGAGGACCTTCTTTGGGTAGCGCTGCACCTTGTCGACCATGGGCATCTTTATCTTGAGCCCGGCCTCGGTATAAACCGACACGATGCGGCCGAACCTGACCACCACTGCCTGCTCACCCTCCTCAATGGTAAAGAGCGGCCCCAGTATGAAGAAGAGAAGCACTACGACGAATATGATCACTATGGTGATAACGGTCTTTCTCATTGGGCACCTCCTCCCCCGCCGAGGGCCTGGCCGTCGAGGGATTTAAAGGGTACGAAATTTTTCAGATTTCGGTCTATGAGATCCGTGCCCTCCGCTTCGGAGAAAACGTCCTCGAACATCTCGTAGTAGAGCCTCGTGCGCGTCACTTCCGGGCTCTTCCGGTATTCCGTAAGAACCGCGTCAAAGCGGGCCACGTCCCCGCGCGCCCTGTTGACACGCTGTACCGCGTACCCCTCCGCCTGCTGAATGAGCTGCTCGGCCTCGCCCTTGGCACGGGGAATCGATTCGTTGTAGGCCTGTTTCCCCTCGTTGATGAACCTGCTTCGATCCTGTATCGCCTTGTTCACGTCCTCGAAGGCGGCCTGAACCGAGCCCTTGGGCGGAACGATGTTCTGTAGCTTTACCGTGGTCACCCGGATGCCCAGGTTGTAGGTATCCAGATGCTCGTTCATCATGTCCTGGCCGAGCTGCTCGATATTCGCGCGCTCCGAGCCGATGACGTCCAGAATGGCCCTGTCGCCTACAAGAAGATTGATGACCGACTGTGAGATGTCGCGTATGGTCTTTCGCTGGTTTTCAACGGCAAAGAGCCAGTTGTAGGGATCGACGATCCGGTACTGGATGATCCACTCCACGTCGATGATGTTCAGGTCCCCGGTCAGCATGATCGACTCTCCGGGGTAGTCGAACTCCGAATAGATCGTTGTCACGCCTGCGCGCTCGGTCCTGAACCCGAACTCCTCCTTGAGAACCATCTGCGTCGGCACCGTGTACTTGCGTTCGATGCCGAAGGGAAGCTTGGAGTTGAGCCCCGGCTCGCTCAGCCTGACAAACCTGCCGAAGCGCAGCACGACGCCCTGCTCCTTCTGATCAACAATATAAAAACTGGTGAAGAGCATGATCACCACAATAAGCGCCACAATGATACCGATGACGATCCCGGGGGTGACCCGCCCTCCCTGTGTTCCTCCTGATCCTGGCATTTAAATCCCCTTTCCCAACTGTTATACTGAAAATGTTATGCTTCCGGGAGTAATGGTCAAGGCATGATGAACATGGATGTTCTAATACCGCGTCTAGTAATCCAGCGTTTGCAGCTCCGCATTCGTATAATAGTGCTTGAGAATTTCATCATAAGAGAATCCCCGCTCGGCCATGCCGCCCGCACCCTGCTGGCACATGCCCACGCCGTGCCCCCAGCCTCCACCGTAGAGCAGGAACTCCTCGGGGAGCCCGTTCTCACCGAGCTTCGTTTCGATCCAGAAGAGGTTGCTCCTGAGCGGGCCGAGACCGAGAAGACGCCGTATCTCGTGCTCCTTGTCGATGACGGCTTCACCCCGCGTTCCCTCCACCCGAACGCCGTGCGCGTAACCCGCGGGATTCCGGCTGAGCACCGTTATACTTCGTATGCTCCCGATACCCCTCAATCGGTCGAGCTTTTCTCCCAGAAGGTCGGCGGGAATAAGCCTGAACCAGCGAAACTCGGCGCCCGGGTCGAGGGGACCCGCACCGCAGTACGTATGCGGACGTGTCTTCAGCCACCGTTCCAGGGAAACGGGCGACGTCGGGAACACGGTCCCGGGCGGCCCGTCAAGCACGCCCGTGAGATAGGACACCTCACTCCACCCGGCCAGGTCTTTCGAAGACTGGGTGTGGCCGCCGCAGTTCGCGTGAAAGAGGGGGGAGGCGAACCGTCCCCCGCTCATGAGCACCTCGCCCCTGGTGTTTTCAACGGCCGTCGTGGTCCGATTCCACTCGTTCGCCGCGCCCCGGTACACCTGGCAGTGCTGGCTGTCGCACAGGTCGAATCCGTCGTTTCGATGGGGCCGAATAACACGCTTTCTGTGCAGTGCGTAGGAGCGGGCGACCACGGCCTGGGCTTTCAGCGCTTCTTCCGGGAACCCGGTGGACATCTCCGAGGGCAGAACGCTGTAGAGGTACTCCTCGAGGCTTATCACGTTGATCAGTTTCAGCCCGCCCGCGCCCGTTCGGACCTCGAGGCTTCCACGGTACTGCCTGTCCTCTATCCCGGCCCACGCATACCCCCTGGCATACTCGATTGACCTGACGATGACGGCCGCGGCCCGGTCGCCCGCATCGTCGGTTTTCCGGACAACAATGGAAAAAATCCGCGGAACCTCCTCGGGGTCCGCCTTTTCGGGTTCGTTCCGGTCGACAAAGGTCTTCCCCTTGTTCATGAAGATGCGGTACTCCGTATGAGGCGCTCCTTCAAAGTACGCCGGCCCCTCGGATACCGATGCCTCGCCCAGTACGAAAGGACCGTTCGTTATAAACACGAAGCTTTGCATGAGCACCGCGCTCCCGCCTGCCGCCGTATTAAGCCCGATCCTAAGCACGGGCATGCCCGCGGGGACGGGCTTCGCACTAACTGTTTTGAAACTTTCCAGTTTCCCGGCCGGCACGACCTCCCCTTCGGAACGGGTGAGACGGGGCCGTATCTCTTCGAGCCGCGAGAGTACCAGGGGGTTTTTTCGGTCCATACTTCGAAGCCTATGATACTGGCGAAAGGCATCCTCCCACGAACCGGCGGCCATGAAGGCCCGCCCCAGAGGGAAAAGCAGCTCCGCATGCTGTGAATCCGTTCCGAACGCCTTCCGGTAGTAGTCGATCGCGCGTTTCGTCTCGCCCCTCATCTCGCAGACCCGCGCAAGGTAGATGCAGGTGCCGGGAAACGAGGGTTCCAGGGCTGCCGCCGACTGCAGCAGGGATTCCGCTTCATTCAGTTGCTCTTTTTCAAAAAGTACCCTTCCAAGCCCGAACAGGACCCGCTTATTTCGAGGCTCAACCGCCAGGGCCCGGCGAAAAGCATCCTCCGCCTCGTCAAGACGATGGCCGTAGTAGCAGGACTCCCCCAGGGGTAAAAGCACATCCACGGTTTCCTGCAGATCGCCGTCCGCATCGGCGAGAAGCTTCTGATAGACACGGACGGCAGCCCCGTAGTCTCCGACTGAGCGGTACAGGGCCGCCAGCTCGAGCGCTGCGTCCACATTGCTGCGGGAGGACCGGACTATCTCCGCATACCGCAGAGCGGCCCCCTCGTAATCCCCATTCCACCAGAGCCGGTTCGCGTCCTCGATCACGGCCCCTCGGGTTACCGGGACCGCGCAGAACAGGTGAAACAGCCCGCAGGCAGCCAGTCCAAGGACAAGACGAAGTCCGGTACGCCGAAAACGGCCGCCGGACGGGCCGGAACGGAGTGAAAGAAAACTCCCGGTAAAGAGAAATGGAATCCCCATTATATATCCTCACCGACTCTCTCTACGGCATTTTTTCGTTTCTCAAAACCCTTCATGGCTTGCATCATGACGGCCATACCCAGCGCAGCGAACAGGAGTGGCAGGCTGAACACCCTCATGGACGGCCCCATCCCGATCCGGTCGGCAAGCAGGCCGAAGAGAAGGGGACTGAATGAAAAGGCAACGGATATGAGCGCCATGAAATAGCCGAACGCCTCGCCCTTCCCGAGCTTGCCGCTCATTCCGGCCACGATTATGCTCATGGCCGGCCCTGCGCCGTAATAGCAGATCCCGATGAGGAAGAGGTACACCGGAAGCATCCACAGCGGATGGGGCAGGCTCAACAGAATGATCAGCGGGAAGGCGAGAGCGGTAATGAGTAAAAGCAAAAGGAAGGGGCTTCGTGTGTCGCACAGCTTTCCCAGAAAGGGCGTGAAAATAAGCCCGCCCAGGAAGTAGATGCCCGTCGCGTAGCTTCCGAAACGGGGGTCCATCCCCAGCTCGTGCACGAGATAGGTCGGGGTGAAATTTACCACCGCGATGATGCCCATGAAACGAAAGGTGCTGACCAGGAGGAAGAGCACGAAAAAGTAAAGGGGCCATTTCCCGTTCTCTTTTATCTCTTCCGTTCCCCGCACCGCATGCTCGGTAATCACGCGCAGTTTATTCGAATAGGAAAGGTAGAGCGTTCCCATGACCAGCCCCGGAAGAGCGGTTATCAGGATGATGGTCCGCCAGGAAAGCTGTTTGAGCAGGATACCGTGCAGGATGAACATGAGGAATATGGCCAGCGATCCCCAGAACTCGAACATGCCGTACACCGCGCCCTTGTTCTCCCTCGTGGTCTCGTCGATCGAGGCGTACACCGCGGAGTGGAAGGAGCCGACCCCTATTCCGGCGACAAGCAGAAAGACGACGAAACCCGCCAGGGTACCGGTCAGGGACCCGCCGATCAGCATCACGGATGTAAGAATAAACCCGACTCCCATGATGAGATGACGCGGATGATTGTCGGAGAGCTTGCCGAAAATGAATGAAAAAACGGCGATTACCCCAAGAAACCCGGTGAGGAGCCCGCCCGCTGCCCCGTACTTCAGGTCGAACTGCTGCAGTATCACCGGAAGCATTGATGGAAGGACGAACCAGAATATATCATTGACCCCGTGCCCCGTATTGCGCAAAACGACCATGCTTCTCTGCATTATGTGCTCCCTGCCTCTTCGATTTTCCTCCGGTTAATATAACAGGGGATGGATTTGGAACGTAAGGAAAACATACGGCTGTTAGCCGGGTAAAAGCTCGTGGATTCGGGGGATTGAATAGAGGTAGAGCGAAAGCACCGCCGAGGTGAGGGGGTCCGTCATCACAGCATGATAGGCCTCTTGCCGGTATGATAAACACTATCCGAGCTCACGCGCGCTTCGCCTTTCCCTATTTTTTTACCAGTATATCCGCCCTCTTCACCTCATCACCCTCTACATCTATCGAAACGAGCGGCCAGCCGGAATTCTCGGAGATGATTTCGTTTTTATCATCCATTACGAGTATGGTGTCCTCGCTTTTAATACCGGCTATGGACGGATTCCACGCATATGCCTGGTGAAGCAGAACGCGCTCCGTTTCAGGAGTATCCAGGGTCGCCTTGACGTCCCGTATCCTGTAGCTCGCGGAGCCTCCCTGATGGAGCTTCATCCATTCGTCGGGGTAACCGAAATGCGCGAAGTTGTCCCTGTGCTGTTTAAAGATGTCGGCGATCCTTCTGCCGGGCCTCGTGTTGTGGATCAGACGGGCGTCGATGTTGAGTATGGCATCCTTCTTTCGTACGAGCTCGGCCGGAGGGTTTCCGAAATGTACGAACCGCGTGATGGAGAGGTTAAGGCCCCACTTCACCGCAACCGCCACGTACATTACGTAACGTTTTATTTTCCGCTCCGTGGGAATGGGGTGCCTGTAATCGGAGATGCGGTTGTCGCATGCAACGAGCACGAGTTGCGGCTGAATATTCTTTTTCATGAGCTCATAACTGACGGATGCCGCAACGTCCGTTTCAGCCATGCCCGGTTCGATTTCATGTCCTATACGGGTAAAAATTGCGGACGTATCCTTTCCAAGCCGCCTGAACCGGTCGAGCTCCTGGAGCGTAAGCTGATACTGTACCCGTTCGAAATCGGTCCCGAGACGCTTCAGCCCCTCGATCTCCATATCGCATCCGACGTTCGTGCTTCCGCACACTTCAATAATCGATTCCCTCAACCCCGCCTTGTACCACGTATACTCGTACTTCTCGAGCGGCAGCCCCGCTGTTTCCTCGTCCAGGATTCGAGGCATCTCGGTGTTGTCCGTTATGAGTACGGCGCGGGATTTTGTTACGAGCACGCCGCTCCAGCCGTCCTCGCTGTGGTCCACTATGCGGTTGTCGCCCCCGCAGGTTATCCAGGCGAAGTTGCTTCTGAGTTTGAGATAGATCCCGTCAAGCTTCGCTTTTTCTAGATACTCCCGTGTCCGTCCGAGCTTCTCGTCAAATTCAGATTGTTTTTCCACGATTTTCTATCCGTTCATGGGTTCAACCTTCCCGAGAGCTGTTCCGTGAGATCGAACACCTTCTCGAGTACGGGGAGCTCATCCGACACGTTGAATTCATAGGAAGAGGCAAACAGCGGGGCCATCAGCTCGTTCCATCGCTGCGCGACCTCGGCGCTTTCCTGCTGTTTGTACGCGCGGTCCAGGTCATCCGTCTCGTAGAAAATGATCGCCGTAGTCCCGTGCATGAATACCGCCTCTTCCCTGACTCCGGACTCCCTGATAATGTTTAGCAGTTCCTTGTACGGTCCTTTATGGATCTCACGGTGAAGCTTCTTGTACTCCTCCAGGCGGTCGGGCTTCACCTCCCCCACGATACAGTACTTAGCCATCCGCTCGCTCCCCCTTTGCGCTTCGCGTTTTCCCTCTTCATGAAGACGGAACCGTCAGGATCCTTTGAGAGACGATCCGAACCTTTCCGATTATACCCGAATCGAAGTCTTTCAGATCCAGCAGATTGGTGAGTGTGTTCCATACCCTTATTCGTATATCGTTTTCACCCTTCTTTATAAAATCCGTGATATCCCACCTGTGGGGTTTCCACGGGCGCAGCCCCACGGTTTCACCGTTGATGCGCAGCAGTCCGATTTCCCTGACATCCTCCGCCTCGAGCATGCACCTGCAGTTACTGATGAACGCGTCATCAACATAAACCTGCTGCCTGTATTCAATGGAACCCGAAAAGTACGGGTATCCCTGCCCGGTCCAGGTTCCTGTTTTCAACGTGTTGCCTTCCAGGTCTATCGTGTACTCCCCGCCGTTCCCCGTTTTTAAGAGTGAAAAGTCTCCGACGATCATTACCGGGTCGAACATGAGCTCTATGGGCTCGATCCCCGTTTTTCCCTGGAACGCACGCTCCGCGAGCTCGAAACTGATCGTTATGACGTTTTCGCCCCGTTTCACGAGCCTGCGGATATCGACCTCCCGCATACCGTGATCGAGGTAGGTCGTTTTTATAAATTGCCGTACCGGTTTCCCGTTTATCTCGATTCGGTTCGGTTCCGGGACCCTGTCGAAAACGGCCCTGAGGTCACCCTCGGATCTGCTGATGTGAAACCGTGCCTCCCAGGTCACTGTTCCTCCGAGCATGTTGAACCACCCGACCCCCTCTGAAAATCCCTGTACTACGTTCCATTTGTTCAGCACCAGTACGTTGGGGCTGAGGCAGGTCGAACTCCACCTTTCTGAAAGCACAATTTCCCTGTCCGGGGCCGTTTCGAGCTCTCTATGATTTACCCGGCCGTTCTCCATCACATCGATGAAGCAGGTACCCTCTCCGTCGGCTTTCGTTGCCTTTATCCCCGAAGCGTCCGCCTCGATTATGCTCGCGTTCGTGTTCACGATAACGGGAGCCGGTTTCTTCTTTCCGTCAATCACGAGAAAAACCGACTGAAGCGGGTCCAGCCTGCACCGCACCGTGACCTTGTTATCATCCGTCCTGTAGCAGTATGCGCTGCGCCTGCGGCCCGACTCCGGGTCCCAGAAAGAGGGCTCTCCCAGGGCGCGAACGCCGATCTCCGTTTTGTAGGCGCGTTCATCCGAGTTGACGACGAAATAGATATCCTTTCCCTTTTTTCGCCAGTGGGAGCAGTATACGTTTGCCTTCGATCCGTCCAGCACCCTGATGTCCACATCCCTGCCCGTCAATTCTTCGATAACGTTCTCCATGAGCTCGACAGGGTCGCAGATAAAGAGCGGCCCTTTCCCGACAACCCGTATGTTCCCGGTCCCGTATACAGCGGATTCCCCGGACCGGTCCTTGTAATCGGCGAGCAGGTCTTCCGCGGCTACGCCGAGCCGCTCCTCGAAAAAGGCGGTGAAGGCCTCGAGCGGTTTTCCGTCGTTGTCCTTGTAGGGCAGCATGGAGAGGAAAACCACCCCGCCGCCCTCACGGGCGAACCGCATTATCATTTCAGCGGACTCCGGCCTGAGCGTGGTCATGGGCGGTATTACGAGAAGTGCATACTTCTGGTTTGCTATGCCCAGCGAACCGTTTTCCATGGAACACCGGGCAAGACAATCCTGGCCGAGTATATTGTAGTCGAGGTTCAACCTGAGAAGACGTTCCGTGATATAGGAGAAGTCGTCGCTGATGTCCCATGGAAAGCGGTCGACCGTTCCGGACTCATATTCGGCCCAGAGACTTTCCATGGGGTAGAAAAGAGCAATATCGCAGACATGATCCGCATCTATCGTCATCGTACCGAGCCGCGACAGGTAACGGGCATAGTAACCGTAGTTCTCCCACATGGGATTCTGATAGAACTGGCTCGGCGGGCATTCGCGCTTTCTTTGAGCGCTTATTGAATAGTGGAAGGCATGGGGAACCATGAAATTTATCCCCATCATATACTGCCAATCGGTCAGGATCTTCATGTCCTGCATTCGGTACTTCCATCCGCCGAGCGCCATGGACTCGCTCATCACCCGGCGTTTACCGTAGTGACGGCCCACGGAGGAGACGAGCTTGCTCTCTATCTGCCACACATCCTCGTCTATTCCCCACCTGAGATTGAGATCGCCCTCCACGTTGTCGAGCGCATCCACTCCCGGGAGGTGCATCTGCGCCATTCCGGGTATGGCATTCCCCTGATATACCATCTGCCACAATAGAAAGGGATTGCAGAGCCTGAAGTGCCCCATGAGCTGGAGGTTGTTCTTGTCGCACCAGTCGGCGCACCTCTTCACATAATTCAACTCGAACATCGAGGTGAGCTTCTCCCAGAAATCGTGCCGCACGCGGGCTGTTTTTTCTCCGATGCAACTCACCAGTGCCGGGAGGTAGTCCTCAATTCCATAACCGTACGTCTTCTTGAACTCGCCCGAAAAGATACCGGACCACGGAACCGCGCTGAATCCTTCGCGCATAATGGTGTAGAAACCCGGCTCATCCGTAAATACCTTTGTCACGGCACCGCCGAAATGTTTTTGAAACCGCTTCCTGTACTCCTCGTGCGTGGTTTGAAGAAAATAATCGACCGCGTCGGGATTGAAGAGGTCTACGTATTTACCGTATGGAAAGTACCAGTCCCACCCGTGCGGCTGATGAAAGGGGCAGTCCTTGGGCTCAGGCTGCGGAAAGGCCGTCTTCGGATGAAAGACCCGCATCGGCTTCTCCACGAAGAAGTAGACGATATCGAAACCGGAGGTATTCTCCATTCTGAACCTGCCGTTTTTTGCATACTTCTCCAGCCGCTCGGAGCCCTCCAGTTTTAAACCGTAAACGGCTTTTCCTGATTTATCACCTTCACAGCGGGCGCCGTGCACGGCGACGACCCTCCCTTCTTCAAGCGGCACATCGATCGTTCCGGTATTACCGCAAAATATCCACGATATGTCGAGGTAGGTCATGATATACTCGGGGTGGTCGTCGAGAACGCGGGTTCCGCTCATGCCGCTCGGCCAGTCGGCTTCGTCGTAGATGATGGCGTCCATACCGAGTTTCTCGGACTCGGAGATGATGTGGGACATCTTTTCAAACCACTCTTCCGACAGGTAGGGGACTTCCAATCCATACCGCGCATGCATAACGTAACCGCTCAGCCCCTTTTCCTTCATTTCCCTGACCTGCCACGACAATTCAGCCTCGTCCAGTTTCTCGTTGAGAAACCAGAACGGCGCCGGCCCGAATTCTCTCGGCGGGTCCGAGAACAGTTCCTCAAGATCCCTGTGTGCCATAATCTTCCACCTCCGATTCAATGTTTACGGGTTACCGAGAAACCGTGAAAGACGACTGCCCCTAGAAACCGGGAAGCCACTGTTTCTCCGCTTCGAACATCTCATCCACCATTTTCCTGATTTCGTCGAGTGTGAGCAGAGCCGAGGTGAGCGGATCCACCATGACCGCGTGATAAGCCGCCTCCCTGTCCCTGTTCAGCGCCGCCTCCACGATGAGCGATTGTACGTTGATATTCGTCCTGTTCAGAGCGGCGAGCTGGGGCGGAAGATCTCCCACGTAGCAGGGATTTATGCCGTTTTTATCCACGAGACACGGCACCTCGACGCAGCACCCCTCCGGGAGGTTGGTGATGAGACCCGTGTTCCGAACGTTCCCGTTTATCCTGATCTGTTTTCCCGTTACCACGGAATGGATGATCCTGGACCCGTACTCAACGCTCGCCCGAACCCTGATCTTCTGTTTTCCTTCGATCTGGTCCTTGATTTCCCTGTCGAGCACATCCTTCTTCTGCACGCATATGTCGTAGTAATCCCACCGGCGCTTGAGGAACCGCTTGACCATGTCCGGGTTCTTCCTGAAATAGGGAACGTATTCGGACATATGGTTTGGCGACTCCGTCACGAAGTAGCCGAAGTGCTTCATTATCTCGAAGCGGACCGCGTCGGCTTCGTATGCCTTCGGGTCGTTGTACGCCTCCCTTATCTTCGGGTACGCGTCCTCGCCGTTGATTTCATATTTCAGGTACCACGCCTGATGGTTTATCCCGGCCACGTAAAAATTAATGGTCTCCGGTATCTGCGCATAGAAGAAGACCTCCCAGTCCTCCTCCGTAAAGGGATAGTTCTCCCACGGCCCCGCCCCGATATACCCCGCGAGCTGCCGCGTGGTGGCCTGAACCGAATGGCAGAGCCCCACGCTCTGTATGGAGGTCGCCTCATTGACCGCCCACATCAGCGCAGCCATCGGGTTCGCATAGTTGAGCAGTATCGCGTTCGGACAGAGCCTCTCCATATCCCTGCAAATATCCAGCAGGGCCGGAATCGACCGCAGGCCGCGGAAGGTCCCGCCCGGCCCGAGTGTATCGCCGACCGTCTGATCCACGCCGTATTTCAGCGGTATCTTCTTATCTATATCGTAAGCCTCGAGTCCGCCGACCTGAAACATGATGATGACAAAATCCGTTCCCCTGAGCGCCTCTTCCTGATTCGTCGTACGCTCTATTCTGGCCGGGTACCCCTCCTGCTCCACGAGACGCGTGGCGAGTTTATAGGTCATGTCGAGACGCTGCTCATCAAGGTCCTCAAGCATAACCGTGATGTCTCGAAGCTCGGGAAATGAAAAGATATCGCACAGCAGATTTCTCGCGAACATCGTGCTTCCGGCACCGATAAATGTGATTTGTGGCATTTTTTATCTCCTCTGAATAATTGATCAGCTATTTATTGAGGTCATAATCCGTCCATGCGGACCGGTTTCATCAGCCGCGTATGCAATCGTAGGTAAGGAGCGCCGGGGGAATGATACAAACCGTTTCCCGCGATCACAGCGGCGCGCGATCATAACAGCGGATGAATTTCAGATTAACTAGTCGATGCCGCAACCCAGGATACGTGATTTCAGAGCGTTTGCCGTCGGAAGGGCGGCGCATGCCGTCTTCCGCCAGGGATAATAATAAATTCGAGCGCTTTTAAAAAATACACGCGCAGCAAGTGCCGGGAGCATAGACCGCATCCGCTGTTCCCGGCACTCTTTCCGCTGCGTTGCTTCATCAAATTCGATTATGACGGACATATTTATCAGTTTTCCGTTCACGATCGGTATATCAGGACGGGCATAGCACTGAAAAACGGACGGTCCCTAAAAAATCGCCGCCCACTTCTCGATGTTCGACTTGTCGAATTCCATGGGCGGGCCGAGCAGGACATAGGGATCTCCGTCCTCACCAACCGTTACTTCATAGACTCCGTCCGGTTCGCCCAGTGTCGGCCTTCCGAGCTTCACCGTCTCCCCCACCTCTCCGGTAAATTCGCCGGTACAGCATTGGTGCATTATGGTTGCCGCGACATACCCGAGGTCTATCGTGTTCCAGAGCAGGAATTTCTGACAGGTTCCCTCGAGCACGTAATCCTTCATGGTACTCGGTATACCGAATCCCACGACCTTGATGTCTCCGATGAGGCCCTTGTCGGTGACAGCGGCGCATGACGCGGGAGTCGCAACAGCGGACAGGCCGATGATTCCCTTGAGGTCCGGATAGGCCTTGATCAGGCCGAGTGCCTTGTCATAGCTCTTTTCCGTCATATCGTCGCCGTATACCACGTCTACGAGCGTAACATTCTTGTATTTCGGGTCCTCGAGCTCCTTCTTCACCCACGCGAGCCATTTTCTCTGGTTGGGTGCCTGGGGAGTGGCGCTCAGCACCGCTATCTCGCCCTCATAACCGGTCACCTCGCCCATCGCTGCTGCAAGGCCTCTTCCTATGCCCTCGAAGCTCGCCTGGTTCACAAACGTGACCCTGGCACTCTGGTTGACCGCGGCATCCCACGCAACCACGTGAATACCCGCATCCATCGCCTTCTTGCACACCGGTGCGAGCGCGTCCATGTCGTTCGCCGCAATACCGATCGCATCCACCTTCTGGTCTATGACCGACTCGATAACCGTAATCTGACCCTCCACGCTCCAGTCATCCGGACCGACTTCGAAAATCTTGTCGCCGAACTCCTTGGCGGCCTCTTTCGCACCTTCATAGCAGGAGATGAAATAGGGGTGACCGAGTCCCTTCGGTACCCACGCCAGCGTAAAGGGGCCTTCACCCTTTGCCTCTTCCGCCCCTTCCTTCGGCTTGGCTGCACCAAATGCCAGTGAAACGCCGGCAAGCATCATGATACAGACAATCAAAGCAACCCACTTCTTCATTGTTGTCCTCCTTTAACTTATTATCATCCGGTTTATGATCGATTTATAAGCCGGATATGATCTCTCGCCGTCAGACGCCGCCCTCGGGGTACCGTGCCGGAGTTTTTAACCGGGCCGCGATAGTCGGTATGAGCAGGGCGATAATCAGGAGGCCGCCCGTAAAAATACGAATGACCTGCTCCTGAACGTTGAGGATCGACAGCCCGTAACGCACATACCCGATCATCAGAGCTGCGATTACGACCCCGATTATGGATCCCTTGCCGCCGAAGATATAAACTCCGCCCAGAAGGCAGATCGTTATTACCGCCATTTCATTTCCCAGTGCTATGTCAGGTCTCGCGGATCCTATGCGGGAGGTCAGGAGTACTCCGGACAGGCCCGCGATCAGCCC
The DNA here is from genome assembly GCA_964460545.1 of uncultured Spirochaetota bacterium. Taxonomy (GTDB): domain Bacteria; phylum Spirochaetota; class B62-G9; order B62-G9; family DRHN01; genus CAYWUT01. Next base: position 35,265 of record CAYWUT010000008.1, on the reverse strand, counting down.
GGTGACCCCGCAGAGTATCAGGCGGATATTATCAACCGGAATCCCGGAGTAGCGTGCGGTATTCTCATTATTACCGACGATATATATGAGCCGTCCGAACCTCGTTCTATGAAGTACGAGCCCGAATATGACCGCAAGTATGATGAATATCATGAACTGTATCGGGATGAAGGTTACGCTGTACGCCCCTCCCAGGAGCCCGAACCGTTCGGGGAGGTCTCGTACCGCGGTGTCCCCCAGAAGGACGTATCCGACCCCCCTGTAGAAGAGCATCATGGCGAGCGTTACCACGATGGACGGTATCTTCAGCCTCGTAATGAGCAGGCCGTTCAGGATGCCCGCCGCAAGACCAACCGCAAGTCCGATGACGACCGCATATCCGATCGCCATACCGGCCTTGTAGCAGACGCCGAGAATCACCCCCGACATGGCGGAAATGGAGGCAATTGAAATATCTATCACACCGCTGATTATGAGAAGCGTCATGGGAAGGGTCAGAATACTCTTTTCGGTAAACGTAAGCGTGGCATCGAACAGGTTGGCTATCCTGAAGAGATCCGGAGAGAGTATGAGATTTAATATGAAAACAGCGATCAGCAGCGCAAATATGGTAAATTCCCAGCTTTTCAGCAGATCGGACAGCGAGGGACCGCGACTTTTTTCTTTCTCACTCCGCATCAAATACTCTCCTCTGTTTTCGCATCTGCTCCGCAACACGGTGTGACAGGACTGCGTCGAAGATAACCGCAACGAGGATAACGAATCCCTGTACGGAGAGTTTCCAGAAATCGACTATGCCGATCAACTCCAGTGCGTTCAGGATAATCCCGAAAAGCAGCGTTCCGAGCAGCACACCGAAAACCGAACCCACCCCACCGAATATGCTCACCCCGCCGATAACGCACGATGCGATGGTCTGCATCTCATATCCGAGCGCGGTATTCGCCTGGGCGGTATGTACCCTCGATACCCAGAGAACACCGCCGAACCCCGCGAGCATCCCGGACAGCGCATATACGAGGATATTGATTCGCGTGCTGTTGATCCCCACGAACTTGGCGGCGTCCTGATGGTCTCCGTATGCAAAGATCTCCCGCCCCTTTCGAGTATGATTGAGGAAGTAGTACGAAGCACCCGCTATTATGATCGCGACGAACATGAGGTTGTTGATACCGAGAATATTACCGCGGGCGATCAGCCTGAAACCCTTCGTGATATCTCCGTATACGACCCACCTGCTCCGGGACACCACTACGACAAGGCCCCTGTATATGGACATGGTGGCGAGGGTCGTTATAAGGGGATGCACCTTCCCTTTTCCTATTAAAAGTCCGTTGATGATTCCACAGCCGAGACCGAAGATCGTTCCAAGCAGTATCAGTACCAGGGGCGGTAAAGCCGGATTATCACGCATTATTATGCCGACGCTCATTCCCGAAAGCGCGACAACCGAGCCCACCGACAGATCGATACCCCCCGTTACAATGGTCATCATCTGTCCGATGGAAATGAACGCGAGAATCGAAACGTACATCAGCATGTCTTTCCAGTTGTCACTGGTGAAGAAGGTCGGATTTCTCAGGCCGACGAGCACCATTACAACGATAATGATGATGAATATTCCGAATTCCCTTCTTCGGATCAGATTCTTCAAAGTGCCCCTGTAACGCTCATTATTCATTGGATACTCTCATATTCGATGGGGTTATTTTCCCTTTTCGCCGAGGGCCGCGGTCAATACTTTCTCCTGAGTAGCCTCTCCCCGTTTTATCTCAGACACGAGCCTGCCTTCGTTCATCACAATGATGCGGTCACTCATCCCGATGATTTCAGGGATCTCCGATGAGATCATGAGTATCGCTTTACCCTCCCCGGCAAGATCGCTCATGAGCTTGTGTACCGCGGCTTTCGTCGCGATGTCTATTCCCTTAGTAGGCTCGTCCAGTATGAGTATCTTCGCATTCATTGCCAGCCACTTCGCGATCGATACCTTCTGCTGATTTCCGCCTGACAGGCTCTCAACCTTTTGTTCAAGCCCCGTTGCACGTATATCCAAAAGGTCGAAGAACCGCTTCGCGGTATCCCTCTCCTCAACTCTGTTGATCCATCCGAAACGCGCGAACCGTCTCAGTATCGGTATGGTGATATTCTGGGTTATATCCATTTGCAGTACGAGGCCGTACTCCCCCCTCGACTCCGAGAGGTATGCTATTCCCAGCTCCATCGCCCGGCCGGAATTCTCAATCGCTATTTCTTTGCCTTCGAGATATACTTTTCCGCTTTCAGGAGCCGCCACACCGAAAATGGTTCGCGCGACCTCGGTTCTTCCGGCGCCGACAAGGCCGGCCATGCCGAGAATTTCCCCTCTTTTAAGCTCGAAGCTGACGTTGTTGAATTCTCCCGCCCTGGAGAGATTCTCGACGCGGAGCAACGGTTCCCCGATTTTCACGTCCTCTTTCGGGTATAAGGTTTTCAAATTTTTGCCGACCATCATTCGAACGAGCTCGTCCACTTCAAGCTGCTCTTTCGACAGGGTCCCGACCTTTTTACCGTCACGAATAACCGTCACTCTGTCTGCAATATCAAAGACCTCCTCGAGACGGTGGGAAATGAATATGATTCCGGTTCCCTCTGCGCGCAACTTCCTCGCTATCCTGAACAGGTAGTCTATTTCCTCTTTTGTCAGTGATGCGGTCGGTTCATCCATAATGAGAATTTTCGCATTGGCGGAGAGAGCCTTTATAATTTCAACGAGCTGTTTTTCCGCTATACTGAGGCTTTTCACAAGGGCACGCGGATTGAGGTTGACTTCCAGGCTTTTTATTAAATCCTGAGCCTTATTATACAGGGCCTTCCATTTAATATTTCTCGTTAAGGGCCTAATTTCCTGGTGTCCCATGTATATGTTCTCAGCGATACTCAGGTCCTCGAAAAGGCTCGCCTCCTGATAAATGGCGGCTATCCCATGGTCATAAGACGCACGGGCATCCGGAAATATCGCGTTTTCCCCTTCGACCAGCATCTGTCCGCTGTCGGGCTGATAGATCCCCGTGATGATCTTGATTAAAGTCGATTTCCCGGCGCCGTTTTCACCTACCAGCGCATGAATCTCACCCCGCCTGAGGTCGAAATCCACTTCTGAAAGCGCCAGCGTTCCCGTGAAATGTTTTACGATTTTCTTGAGGGAGAGCAGTTTGTCCACATCAGCCGCCTTTCGGTTACCGGTGAACTGTAAGCGTTGTTTTATTCAAAATGGGAATGTAACCAGTTTCATGAAATCAATTACAACACCGTGCCTATTTTGTCGTATCCTTCTTCTCGTGTCAAGTAAAATGCAGCCGGTTGTATTAAATCAATATCAGCAACTAAGTTAATCTTACATTAATATCTCATGCTTTGTAACGGGTTCCGTGGACTGCCTTATGATGAGCTGCGTATCTATGACGATATCCCTGTTCCATGACCTGGGATTTTCTATCTTCCTGATAAGCTGTGATATCGCCTCCTCGGCTATTTTCTCAACAGGAATATTCACCGTTGTAAGCTGGGGAGAAACGAGAGACGAGAGCGCTATGTTATCGTGACCTGCGATCGCGATATCACCGGGCACGTTATACCCCTTCTCCCGTATGTACTTCATCGCGCCTATCGCAAGCAAATCGTTTACACCTATTATCGCAGTAGGCTTTGATCTGGACAGCATGCGCTTGGCCGCCTCGTAGCCGCCTGCAGCGGTAAACTCACATTCCACTACGAGGTCGGGATCGAGTTCTATTCCGCGTTTCTTCAGCGTATCACGATACCCGAGGAACCTGCATTCGCTGCACGGATATTTATGAAGGCTCCGTATCATACCTATCTTTACATGGCCCTGCTCGATGAGATAATCAGTCAATTTACAAAAACCCTTGTATCCGTCGGCATAAGCCGAAGATACGGGAATTCCGAAGGAAGGCTGATCCATTACGATGATCGGTACCTTTTTCGCTATGTCCTGTATGAAGGTTTTGTTTTCCAGAATGCTCACGTAACAGCATAAAACCATCCCCTCGACCTGGCGGCTCAGAAGGTAGTGTATGTATTCACGTTCACGCTCGGCATTCATTTCACCTGTACAGATGATAGCTATAAACTTGTGCTTTCGAGCCTCCTCCTCGATACACTTCAGGAGCTCGGAATAATACGGGTTTCTGAAATCAGGAATAATGATCCCGAATGTGCTCGTTTTTTTACTTCGCATGCCCTTGGCAAGATAGCTCGGCATGTAATTCAGAGACTTGATTGCCTGCAGTACCCGCTTTCTCGTTTCCTTGTTCACGACCGCCGTATCATTCAATACCCGAGACACGGTCGCTTTCGATACTCCGGCTATCCGGGCCACATCAGATATAGTCGCCATTGATGTCCATCCTCGATGAAATCAGTTTCATGTAACCGTTTTCTATATTACTTTTCCCAATTGGTGCTGTCAAGAATATATCCTTTTTTATAAACATACCCCATTAAAACGACGTCATAGATATATCTATTATTGCGTGTTTTACTCAGAGGGTATACAATAGTGCACTTTTTGAGTTAATAATTACGTACACGTCCGTTCTTCAAGAAAAAAAAGTGAGGAGGCGGGAGATGCAGAAGGTATTCGTGCTGTACAAACTGAAACCCGGTGTTTCGATCGAGGATTATCGCAAGTGGTCAGTGAGCCTCGACCAGAAGGTCACCCCTTTTCAGCCCGGAGTGCACCGGTTCGAGGTGTACGAGATCGAGGGGGCCGAGAAGGGTGAGTCTCCGTACATGATCGTCGAGGACGTCGATGTGGACAGCTGGGAGGCATGGCAGAAGGCCGTTGCGAGCGACGCGATGAAGGAAGTAGTGAAGACGTGGGGAGATTACGGCGACGAGTCCACGCTGACGGTTATTTACGGCAGGAAGGTGAAATAAGAGGAATCCTTAAATACCGCCCGCAGGACGATTCCGTGCCCGAGCTTGACTCCTGAAGACCTGAGATCAGGCGGAGAGTTTTTGCTCGAGGTTTTTTACGAACAGCTTCAAGACCTTGATCCGCGCGTACAGCTTGGAATTCGACTCCACAACGTGCCAGGGAGCGTATGAGGTGCTCGTCCGCAACAGCATTTCGTCCACGGCCTGCAGGTAACGGTCCCACTTCTCGCGGTTGCGCCAGTCCTCCTCCGTTATCTTCCATTTCTTATAATCGTTCTTCTGACGTTTCTCGAACCGGTTCAGCTGTTCCTCCTTGCCGATGTGAAGCCAGAATTTGAGAAGCACGGCGCCGAAATTCGTCCACTGTTCCTCCATCTCGTTTATTTCATGGAAGGCGCGTTTCCACTCGTCTTCCGACGCGAATCCCTCCACGCGTTCTACGAGCACGCGGCCGTACCAGGACCGGTCGAAAATCGCGATATGGCCCGCCTTGGGCACCTGCACCCAGAACCTCCAGAGATAGTGGTGCGCCTTCTCTATGTCGTTGGGAACCGCAACGGGAATCACCTCGTATCCGCGCGGGTCCATCTTCTGCACAAGCCGCCTGATATTACCGCCTTTGCCGGCCGCGTCCCATCCCTCGTACACTATGACGACCGGAACCCGCTTCACGTACGCCTCGTGCTCGAGCTCACGCACGCGCTTCTGATACTTATCGAGCGCCTGCTCGTACTCCTCCCGGTTCATGGACAGGGAAAGGTCGGTCTGTTCAAGGGTCGAGGTCACCAGTATTTCGCTCTGTTTTTTCACCGGCCCCGTATCGTCCTTGTCCTCCTGCGTCGATGTCTTGAGCTTATTCTCAATGCGGCTGATAACCGTTTTGAACACCTTTACCGAGGCGTAACGCCGGTCATGGGCCTCGACGATGGTCCAGGGAGCGTACTTCGTGTCGGTTCGCTCGAGCATCTCCTCGATTGCCGCAAGATAGCTGTCGTATGCGCGATGCGAGCGCCAGTCGTCCTCCGTAACCTTCCACGCGGTCGCCTTATTCTTCTGGAGCTTCTTGAAGCGTTTCTTCTGCTCATCCCTGGAAATATGCAGGAAAAACTTGATGATCACGGCCCCGTCATCTGAGAGCTGCCGCTCGAAGGACCTGATTTCGTCGAAAGCCCTCTTCCAGACCCTGGGTTTTACGATTTTCTCGATGCGTGCCACGAGCACCCGGCCGTACCAGCTCCTGTCGAAAATCGCTATACGCCCCTTTGCAGGCGTCCTGATCCAGAACCTCCAGAGAAAGGGACGAAACAGCTCCTCCTCGTTGGGAGGATTGACGGGATGGACCGTGAAACCGCGCGGATCCAGGGAGATGAGGAGCCGGTTTATCATGGTCCCCTTGCCCGCCGCATCCCACCCCTCGAATACGATAATGACCGGGATACCGAGCCCGCGGGCCTCACGCTGCAGCTGTCCGAGCCTGTTTTCCAGCCCGCGCATAACGGCCTTGTACTCTTCCCTGGGGAGCTTCCTGTTTAAATCGACCTTGTCGAGCATGGCGTGCCCCTTCCCGGTACCCGGATTTCGCCGATTTTCAGGAGAATAACCGCCTCCATATTGTACACATCCTATCATAATAAACCGTTTTGGTGTATTCTCTTTAAGGTGACAGTTCCTTTTGTGACAGTTCCTTATTAGTCGGGACCAGATAAACAGGTGCTTTGGGGCACCTCTTTCCGGGACATGTGATAAATAAAATGAATCATATAATATTGATAAAGCGTCCCAAAAGGAACTGTCACCTATGAAACCGAGAGGTGTATGCTCTTGAAGAGCGATCGGAAACCGCTGCAGATCATGTTTCTCGGGACCGGGTCGGACGCGGGTAAGAGCGTGATAGCGGCCGGTTTCTGCCGCATACTCCTGCGCCGCGGCATTAAAACGGCGCCCTTCAAGGCCCAGAACATGGCCTTGAACTCCTTTGTCACCATGGGCGGGAAAGAAATGGGAAGGGCCCAGGTGATGCAGGCGGCAGCCGCGGGGCTATCCCCCCACGTCGACATGAATCCCGTGCTGTTAAAACCCTACGGCCGGAACATGACACAGGTTATCGTGCAGGGCGAGGTCGTCACGAACGAATCGGCCGGCGGGTACTACGACATGAAAGAACAGCTGTTTCCAAGGGTCCTGGAGAGCTACGGCCGTCTGCTGGAAAAGTACGACGCTCTGATTCTGGAAGGTGCGGGAAGCGCATCGGAAGTGAACCTCAGGGAGCGGGATATCGTCAACATGGAAATGGCCCTTCACGCCCGAAGCCCTGTTGTGATCGTGGCCGATATCGACAGGGGCGGGGTCTTCGCTTCATTGATCGGTACGATGCGCCTGTTCACCCGCAGGGAGCGGAAACTTGTCATAGGGTTCATCATCAACAAGTTCAGGGGGGACGTCTCGCTGTTCAAATCGGGGATCGTATTTCTGGAGAAGAAGACCCGGAGGCCCGTGTTCGGTGTGCTCCCCTTCTTCACCGGCCTTCACCTGCCCGAGGAGGACAGCGTCGCGCTTCAAAACGGCAGGAAGGGAAGCACGGGCGGAACGGGTACCGTAACCGTATCGGTCGTCCATCTGCCCTATATATCGAACTACACGGACTTCGACCCTTTCGAGGTTGAGCCGGGGGTCGAGCTCCGGTACGTTAAAACACCGAGCCTGATTCGGAGCTCCGATATAATCATCCTGCCGGGCACCAAGAATACGATCGCCGACCTTCACTGGCTAAGAGAGCAGGGTTTCGAGGAGGCGCTCGTGAACCATGTTAAAAGAAAAAAAACACTCATCGGAATCTGCGGTGGATTCCAGATGCTCGGAGCCGCTGTTATAGACCCACACGGGGTAGAGACGGCGCAGGAAGAGGCAAAAGGCCTCGGCCTGCTCGAGATGCGCACCACGCTGGACAGGCAAAAGATACTCAGCAGGGCGGCGGGCGTGTGCGCCCGTAAGGGGATTATCGATGGACCATGCACTGACGTAGGGGTGGAGGGTTATGAGATACACATGGGTGTGAGTGAGGGAGCGGCCTGTGAGAACCCCGTTTTCCGACTCACACGGATCAACGGTGGATCCGTTGACCGGACGGACGGGGGTTCCAGCGAGGACGGTACCATCTGGGGAACCTACCTGCACGGACTCTTTGAAAACGACCGGTTCAGAAGGTGCCTGCTCGCAAAACACGGTCTTGTCGGAGACCGGCCCCTTGATTACAGGGCGTTTCTTGACGAACAGTACGACCGCCTCGCCGACCTGATAGAGCGGAACGTGGATGTGAACCGGATAATCGATGCCGCCCGGAGGTTTGGCAGTAAGCTTTAACGAAATTTTCCTCATTGACGAATGCTTGTTTTCGGATCCATCCTCGTTACGGAACGCAGGGAGACGGCCCATTGCGAACCGCTCCCCGTGTCCGTTTTATACTACTTCATGAACTTACCGACAAAGGGCGAGGTCTCACCCCTCCTGAGGAAATGGCCGGACGGTCCTTCACCCAGGAACTCGGAGAACCACGATTCATGCTCTATCTCCTCGTTGAGGATCGCGAGCGCGAGATCGTAGGTCCTGTGGTCCTTTCCCGCGGTCATGGAGCAGATCTGCGAGTAACCGCGCACCGCGCACCGTTCCGCCTCAACGAGCACCTTGAGTATCTCCTTCACGTTGTGCGGATCCTTGGGCAGTGACGCGGGCGGACATGCCGAGATGTCGTGAAACGCCTTCATGTCATCAGGGAGCTTTCCGCCGAGCTCATAGATCCTGGGAACCAGCGCCTCAAAGTGGTTTCTATCCTCGATCCTGGCCGTTTCGGCGATTTCCTTGATACCCTCGCCCTCAAGACCGATGAGATTCACCCTGAGAATGGTGTAATAGTAGAAGGTAGTGAGCTCGGCTGACGCGTTCTTTACGAGCAACTCGACCAGCTGATCCACATCGACTCCCGCTCTTTCAACTACTTCACGTGTAACCTTTGCCATGGTAAAACCTCCTCATAATATAATTTTGGAACCTTCCCTAACATTAACAATCAGAACGATTATTAATTTACTCTGAAAAAAATAGAACCCGTCCTACTCCCCCTCCAGGCACTTATCGCAGAGCCCGTAAAACTCTATCCTGTGGCGGGTTGCCTTGAATCCGGTACCGGCTCCCACGCGATCGTTCAGTGTGTCGTCGATGGGAAGGGAAAGGTCCGTGATGGACCCGCATCGCTCGCATATGAAATGGTAGTGCCTGGCCGTGTTGGCGTCGTAGCGGTCGAAGGTACTGCCGAACTCTATCCTGCGTACAAGTCCCTGCTCCACGAGAATATTGAGGTTCCGGTAAACCGTTCCCATGCTCAGGTCCGGAAACTCCCGCTTCATACGGTCGTATATCCAGCTCGCGGTCGGATGTGTACCCGTGGTCTTCAGCAATTCGTATATCCTCTCCCTCTGCCTGCTTCTTTTATACTTTTTATTCAACGTGTTCTCAGCTCAAAACGGTTAGTTATCAATATTCGGAATCATTCTTAATTATAATCCTCAGGAAGAAGGAGTCAAGGTGAATTTGCGTAAACGAAAGGGCGGTTACGACCGAAACAGCTTGCTGCGGCATTGAAAGAAAGATAAAAATCCCTGTTCATCTCTGTGAAGATTTCTTATTCTTTAGCAAAACTACCTCAAGAGCAGGAGGATCAAATCGATGAAAAAAATCATCAATACTACTGAGAAACTCGTCGACGAAATGATCGACGGAATGATCATGGCGTTTCCGAAACACCTGAAACGCGCGCCCTCCACCAAGAGGACGGTGATGCTCGCATCGGCGCCTATCGACGGTAAGGTGGGAATCATTACGGGAGGCGGCTCCGGGCACCTGCCCCTCTTCCTCGGCTACACGGGCACGGGGCTCCTCGACGGAACCGCGGTCGGAGACGTTTTTTCCTCTCCCTCTTCAAAGGAGATTTTCGAGCTCACGAAGGCGGTGAACAGCGGTAAGGGCGTTCTCTACCTCTACGGCAACTACGGCGGAGACATCATGAACTTCGACATGGCAGCCGACATGGCCGAGGATGAGGACATCGAGACCGCCACCTCGATCGGGTGTGACGACGTGGCATCCGCTCCTCCGGCCGAGAAGGACAAGCGCAGGGGTATCGCCGGAATATTCTACGCGTACAAGATCGCGGGCGCAAAGGCCGCCGAAGGCGCGGACCTGGGTACGGTGAAAGCATACACGGACCGTGCCATCGATAACATGCGGACCATGGGGGTCGCGCTGAGCCCCTGCACCATACCGGCCGCGGGCGAGCCCACGTTCACCATAGGCGAGGACGAGATGGAGCTCGGCATGGGCATACACGGAGAAAAGGGCGTCGAGCGGGGAAAGATCAAGACCGCGGACGAAATCGCGGAAATCATGACAAAGACGATTATCGAGGACCTCCCCTTCAAGAGCGGAGACCGGGTGACCGTTCTCGTAAACGGGCTCGGGGCGACCGCTCCGCAGGAGCTATTCATCCTCTACCGGAAGGTCCACATGCTGCTTGATGACGCGGGAATCGACGTTTACAAGGCCTTCGTCGGAGAATACGCGACTTCCATGGAGATGAAGGGGGCCTCTATCTCGCTCATGAAGCTCGACGACGAGCTGATAAAACTGCTCGATGCACCGTCCTTTTCCCCGTTTCTCCTGCAGCAGCTGCAGTAAAGGGAGCATGTATAATGGAACGTAAAACACTTACACGTGACGATGTAATCGGCGTCATTATAAAAGCCTCGCAGGCGATGCGGGAGAACCACGTCAAGCAGGTTCGCGACCTCGATGCCGAGATCGGAGACGGCGACCTCGGCATCACCCTGCAGAAGGGTTTCACGGCCGTGGAGGATGTACTTCAGAATCCGGGCGACGCGCCCCTCTCCGAGCTCCTCAAGGACGCGGGGATGGAGTTCAGCGAGGCCAATCCCTCGACCTTCAGCTCCTTCTTCGCGACCGCTTTCAGGAAGGCGGCGGTCAAGATAAAGGAGAAGGAAGAGATCGACGTCAGCGACCTGAGCGCGATGTTCCAGGCAGCTGTCCAAGGCATTATGAAGCTCGGCAAGGCGGCCGTGGGTGACAAGACCCTTCTCGACACGCTCGTGCCAGCAGCCGAGAGCATTGAATGGGACGCCGGGCGGGATGTATCCATAACGGGCGCCCTGTCAAACGCCGATGGAGCGGCGAAAAAGGGGATGGAGTCCACGATCGACATGGTCTCGAAGATGGGAAGGGCGCGCTCGTTCGGCGAAAGAACGCGCGGCGTACAGGACCCCGGTGCAACGGCGGTCTATTTCATCATCCATGAGCTGTCCGAAGCGGTTTCGAATCTTTGAAAAGAGAGCGAATCCCCCTCGTGCTCGGTGATCCGGGGATTGTTTCTAAGCCGCGGGCTCTTCGAGTCCTCCCCCGTACGCTTCAAGATCGAACTGAACGGATCTTTCGTAATGCACCGTAAAATATTATCCGCCGCCGCCGTGCTGGTTATCGCCCTGCTCATGTCCATGACCGGGAGGGGCGGCGGCAACTTCTACGTTCCGGTCCTCGTGGCATCCGGTATTCCCATGCTCGAGGCGTCAACAAGCGGCCAACTGATACTGATCTGCTCCGCACTGGCCGCGCTGTTTATTTTTCAAAAAAAGAGGACCGTGGACTGGAAACTCGCACTCGTCATCGATCCTCCCACCGACATCATGGCTTTCGTGGGCGGCTGGCTCGCCCATAATTTCAGCGGTTCCCTCCTGAAGTTCATCTTTTCGGGGCTGCTCGTGCTCGCGGGGTTCTTCATGCTGCGTCCCGCCAGGGAAAGGCCGATGCGGGACGGACCGGGTCTCTGGAAGAGAAAATTTGGAGAATACACCTATACCGTAAACCTCTGGACCGCAATCCCCATCACGGCAGCGACCGGTTTCTTTGCCGGTATGATCGGTGTTTCCGGAGGTTCCTTCAAGATACCGCTCATGGTGCTCTTCTGCGGGGTGCCCATGCGCATAGCGGTCGGGACCTCCTCCGCCATGGTAGCGGTCACGGCACTGATGGGATTCACGGGTCACGCGATCGCGGGCGACTTCAATCCGCTCCTGGCGCTCCCCCTCGTGCCCGCTGCCCTTGCCGGCGGCCTGCTGGGCGGACGATTTTCGTTAAAAACGGACCCGACCAGGCTGAAACTGATCTTCGCGCTCACGAGCCTCGGAGCGGCCCTGTTCATGGCCCTCAACGCCGCACTCTCTGCCTCCTGATCTTTACAGTACCGTCATACGTGCCGGACACCGGCCCGAGGGGGCCCTCAGAGCCGTATCTTCCTGATATCCTCTTTCATCCGCTCGATGTCCAAAATCCAGTCCTCGATATCCTGCTCGTGCTCGAGCTCCTCGTTCAGTATCTGGGTTGCGATCTGATGGGTGGCGTGATCCTTGCCGTTGGTGAAATCGGCTATCTCCTTGTACCGCTTTATAGCGCACCGCTCCCCCTCTAAGTTCTGGTTCAGGATCACCTCCACGTAGGGATCGTCCGGTACCGCGTACCCGCATGCACCAAGTTTCATCCAGTCCGCGGGGGTGAGCACAGGGGTTCCGTCGAGCTGAATGATACGTTCCACCACGAGTACCGCGTGCGCCAGCTCCTGGTCTGCGTGCAAGAGAAGCTCGGGTTCGATTTCGCTCCGCATCGGACCTTCCATCATGCGGGCACCGATCCAGTACTGGTAGTATGCGAGCCACTCCTCCGAGAGGGCGGCGTTGAGCATGGACACGAGCTTTTTCGAATCGACACCGAGGATTTCAACTCCCTTCTGTCCCATTCGCATTCTCCTTTATCCGGTAGTATGGGAGGCCCTTACCGGGCTCCCCTTCCATTGTAAACCGGCGGACCTGTTTAAGCAACCGCGATCCCGGCACGGTGTCATACGCGATTAAACAAATTGAATATACGAACGCGATCTGTTAGATTAAGAAAAACAGGACTGGAGGGCTGAAAAATGGCAGGCAAATCCGAGGAGATGCAGAAAAGGGCCTATGACCTGGGCTACAAGTACGAGGGTGAGTGGGGTGACTGCTCGCAGGCCGCAATGCGGTCGCTCATGGAGGTATACGACGAGGTGGACAAAGCTGTATTCAAGGGCATGGCCGGATTTCACGGCGGGGGCGCATGCGAATGCGACGCCTCGTGCGGCGCCTACTGCGCGAGCATTTTCTTCATAAGCCAGCGGTACGGTCGGGAGCTCGACGCCCTCGGCAGGGACCCCGACGACCCCAAGGCGCTCGAGGGGCTGGGTCGTCTGAACGGTATCATCAAGAAGGTACACGACAAATTTATCGAAGAATACGGAAGCATCATCTGCAGCCAGATCCATAGAAAGCTCTACGGCAGGTCCTTCTATTTCAACGACCCGGATGACGTTCCGAAGTTCGAGAAACTGGGCGGACATGACTGGGGATGCACCGGCGTGGTCGGAAACGCGGCGAAGTGGACCGTCGAGATCCTGGAGGCGGAGAAGAAATAAACACCGAGTCGCGGCCGTAATGCCGTTTGTTAATAAACGGATTACTCGATTGACACTCTCCTGAAAATATGGGCAACTGGATAGAAAGGTGTGGTGTACACCAGTCGAGCGTTTTAAAAAAAGGAGAGTAAAATGAATAATTATCCCTCAGGAAGGGTGGCTTCGTTCCCTGCACTGTTCTTCATTCTTTTTACGACGGGGTTTTTTCCTCTTTCAGCACGGTTTCGCAGACACCATCATCTATTCGGAGGGTTTCAAATCCAATAACGGCGGCTTTACCGTATCCTCAGAGGACACCGCCGAGTGGGAGTGGGGGGCTCCCTCGGGTTCGGTCGGTCCCGACGGTGCGAACTCCGGCACGAAATGCTGGGGGACCGATCTGGACGACACGCTTGACAGGAGTAACACGGAAGGAAGCATCCTGTCTCCCGCAATAACCCTTCCCGAGCTCGGATCAGATCAGCAGATCCGTATACGCTTCCACACCTTTGTCGCGATCGACGGTATGTACGACCGTGCCGAGTTCTTCGTGTCCGACGACGGAGAGAACTGGGAATCCGTATGCGAGTTCTTCCAGTCCATGGACCCGTCCGGTGAGAGCAACCCCGCGTGGCGCAAATACGAGTTCAGCATCGACGGCTACTACGCCGGTGACGACGTCTATCTGAAGTTCGAGGCGAAGGTCCCCTATGAAACCGAAACCTTTTTCTGCGGCGGAGACAACGACCTCTCGGGATTCTACATCGACGACATCGCGATCATCCTGTATGACCTCGGAACCAGCAGGAAGGTGTTCAGCATGGAGGCCTGGGAAGATCCGAGCGCCTACGCGTCGCGCCCCTGGATCGCGCCCTGGAACGGGAAAGAGTTCGAGGTCGACAACGACATCTATTCCGTGGCACGGACGAAGAAAAACGAATACACCGATTACTATCGGCTCGAAATCCCTCTCGTTGCACGTGACGGGGTATACCAGATTGCGGTAAACGAGCGGATGAAGGAGGACTCGTTCACCGATTTCGTGTCGCTCCTGCAGATTGACCACGCGCCGGACGTTTCCTTCGCTCCCGACGGCAGGGGCGGTCTCGTCTCCTACCGGCCCGGTTCCTCCGCGGGCATCAGTGAAGCGGTATCGAACGGGGGAGAGGATGTCCTTAACTACATCAACCGCATCGACGATTTCGGATGGCCCGCGTACAGCGACGACACGGTAATCGTGAATTTCGGAACGCCCGATATTTCCGAAGGCGCGCGGTTCGTGCTCAGGGTCGCCGGATTCATCCTCGGCACGGGTGATCCCAAGCCGTACGTCGGCCCTCCGGCGATCGTAGTGGAAACAAAGGACGAAACAGGAGCATGGCGGGAGCGGGGTCGGCTGAAACCACGCTTCGACTACTCGACCCAGGCATTCGACCTGTCCGGCTGCTTCCAGCCCGGGTCGCCCGTGATCGTGCGCCTCAGGTCCATATCGCACTGGACGAAATACCATCAGATCGACTTTGCGGCGCTCCACACGGGACCGCCGCCCCCGCTGAGCGTTCGGGAAACCGTCCCGGCGGCGGCGTCCTTCAAGGACGGGAACATACTCCCCCTGCTCGCCGAAACAGACGAAGAGTACGTGGAGATGACGTCTTTCGAGGAATTCACGCTCGATTTTCCCGTGCTGCCCAGGGGCACCGGAACCGTCAGGGATTTCGTTTTCGTGTCCCGCGGCTACTACATTCCGAAGGGGCACACCTTTCTCATCTATACCTGGGACGGCAGCGACTGGGCACTTCGTGACGGCCACTCCTATCCCGGCTCCGATTTTCTCCGTACCTTCGACCTCTCGCTCTTTCTCGCCGATCCGGACGGCAAGTACAGGGTCCGGGTATGGCAGGACTATCAGTGGGAGCCCGCGGGGATCGACTACGTGAAGATTTGGAGCGCGTGGGCCGAAACCAACTGGGTCGCCGGGCGGTCCGTGCTTACATTCCCGGCCGGTTCCTCGAACGGAATCACAGCCGGTACATCGGCCGGGGATACCTTCACCTTCCAGGTGGTTTACTGGGGTACGGGACTGCCACGCAATCCGAGCTGTGGATCGACCTGAACGATGACGGCTCCTACACGGCGGTTCCCCCCGTACCGGCTCCGCGCGGGCCCTTTTCACGCCCCGGTGCGGTCGTTCTTCTCGTGCTGGGTGGAGCGTGCGTTTTCATCCTGCTTCGGTTGAGAAGACGGCCTCGGCGCGGTTTCAGGCCTGTATTCGTTTCAGCACTCGCTGTTCTTCTGGTTTCTGCGGGACTCGCGGGATTCATGACGGGCTGCTCGCAAAAAGATGAAAACGGCGATGGTGACACCACCGCAGTGGAGAAAAACACCATGACCTGGTCCGATGCATCGGATACCGACCCGTCGGACGGGAAGCTCTACACGGTGGAAGTACCCGTGGTAAGCGCGGGCACGTATTCGTACAAGTTCGTCTTCATCGACAACAACAGCGCGGCATGCGTCGGACAGCCCGCCGAGGAGCAGAGCTTCACGGCGGACTGACCGGCACGGGAAGTAAGGATCATCCTTCCTTTTCTTTGCCGAACTTGCGGTTGACGATCATGGCGATCGACGCGTCTCCCGTGATGTTCGCGGCAGTGCCGAAGGAATCCTGTATGAGGAAGAGGGCGAACATCAGGCCCATGGCTTCTTCGCCGAATCCGAGCACTCCGGTCAGGACGGGCCACGCCGCCATGATGGACCCGCCCGGTACTCCGACGGCTCCGACCTCGATGACGCTCAATACGAGGATGAATACCAGTATTGAGGCAAATCCCGGTATCTTCCCGTAGGTCAGGAGCGATACCGTGAGCGCGCTGATCGTGATGGTCATGGCAGCGCCCGAGAGGTGGGTTTGCGAGCACATGGGAAAGACGAAATCAGCCACGTCCTCCTTCATATTTGGGATGAGCTTGCCCCGCGCGAGGGAAACGGGCATGGTAACGGCACTCGACGTCGTTCCCCACGCGGTGAGATACGCGGGAAACATGATCCGGAAAACGGGGTAGGGATTCTGCTTCGAGTAGGCACCCGCTATGCTGTACTGAATGAAGAGCCATATCCACTGCAGTACCACGATGATGAGCAGCATGTAGCCGAACACCCGCATCTTGGGCCAGATGTCGCCCTTGTACGCGATCGTGGCGAAAACACACCCCACGTAGAAGGGGATGATGGGGATGATCACCTTGCGTATCATCTTGGCCGCGATCTCCCTCCCGTCCTTGAGCACATTCATGAGATGATCGGATTCGACCCACGTCAGGCCGATACCGAGCACGAAACCGAGCACGATGGACGTCATGAGCGATGCGGAGAAGGGATAGGGTATGCGGATGTTGACGATATTGGGCGGCAGCTTTCTCGGCTCTATCTCGCGCATTGCCACCTGCGTGATCGTCGGGAAGGCCTTGAAGAAGATGAAGATAACGATCGCTCCGATGACGCACGCCGCTACGGTATATACATAGGAGAGCGTCAGCGTGAACCGCAGCATCTTTCCGGCCCTCTTGCCGAGATCGGCGATGCCGACAGCGAGAAAAGTCACGAGTATGAGGGGCAGGAAAAACTGAATGAGATCTTTCAGGATGGTCTTGCCGAACACGGCGAAGCTCATCAGCCACTTCGTGCCCACCCAGTCGCCGAGATAGGTGCCGATCAGTATCCCGACGATGATACCGACCACGAGCTTGATGATTAGCGCAAACTGTTTCATTTTCCATGAACCTCCTTTATTTATTTGGTTGCCGCCTTAATGCCGTTCTATGCGGATACCGCGCTCCTTCAGCTGCGGATTTCCTTCAGCACGGACGCGGTCTTTTCAATCACGTAATCGACGTCCCCTGCGCCGATATCGTTGTGGGTCACCATACGGTTCGTATACTCCGAGCACACCTTCACCTTTATTCCCCGCTTGAGCAGGCCCGCCGCGAGGTCCGCGGCCCGCGCATCGAGCGGGGAAAGGTCGAGGTTGACGATGTTCGTTAGAACGCCTCCGCGGTCGATCTTAACGCCGAGGTCCTCCAGCCCTTTTCTCAGCTTTTCCGCGTTCGCATGGTCTTCCTCGAGCCGCCCGATCATCTTCTTCAGTGATATGAGTCCCGGTGCGGCAATAACACCGGCCTGCCGCCATCCTCCTCCCAGCCGCTGTTTCACGCGGCGGGCCTCCCTGATAAAACCACTGCTCCCGGCGATGATGGCGCCGATGGGAGAGGCCAGTCCCTTGCTCAGGCAGAAATAAACCGAGTCGCAGAAATGAACCAGGTCGCGCACGTTCTTGTTAAGCGCGACCGCGGCGTTGAAAATCCGCGCGCCGTCCATGTACAAAATGATGCCGTTTTCCCTCGCGATCTTGATCGTCTCCTCGAGATCCTCAGCACTCACCGCCAGTCCCCGGTTGAGATGGAAGGTGTTCTCCAGACAGATCATGACGGTCCTGGCGCGCTGCACGCCCTCGGGCTGTATCGCCCTCTCGAGCTCCTCAGGCTCATAGACCCCCCGGTTCGAGTGAACGGGACGCGTTTGAACGCCTGAAATCGCTGAGAGTGCGCCCGTCTCGAGGTTGTATATGTGGGAATCCGAAAAGGCGATGATCTCGTCGCCCGGCCTGGTATACACCATGACCGCGATCTCGTTGCTCATGGTTCCGGAGGCGGTGAACATCGCCTCCTCTTTTCCGAGCATGTCCGCGGCGAGCTCCTCGAGCTCGATCACGGTGGGATCGTCCCGCAGTATGTCGTCTCCCACCACGGCGTCTCGCATGGCGTCACGCATCTCCGGTGTGGGCTTGGTTACCGTATCGCTTCGCAGGTCGATTAACCGCTCCATTTCCTTTATAACCTCTTTCATTGTGGTATAGGATGATTATACAGGAGTACGAAAAGGTGTCAATTTACAATGTTAAGATCGGGGACAGTTGATTTGGGGACACCCATTTTAGGGACAGTTAATTTGGGGACACTTATTTTAAGGACACCAGAATGGGGCTTCATCCTCGATTGCGCTTGTCCTTCAGCTTGTCTGGAGGGCTTGCCCTTCAGCTTGTCTGGAGGGCTTGCCCTCGATTGAGGCGTGAAACGCCGAGTGAGGGGGCGGTTTACCGCCGATTAAGGGGACACCCATTCAGAGGAAAGGCATTTAAATAGCTGTCCCCAGTTCGAGTGTCCCCCTGGGGAAAGGCACCAAGGTGCCTGTCACCTTTGAGATTCGGAACGGGGTACGCGAAGGATGAACGTCGTGCCCTCGCCCGGGTGCGACGCGGCTTCCACGCTCCATCCGTGCGAGGTGAAGATGGACCGGACCACCGAGAGCCCGAGCCCGGTGCCCGGCTCCCTTCTGGAGGAGCTTCCGCGGTAAAAGGGCTCGAATACCTTATCGAGGTCATCCCCCGGTATTCCCTCGCCCGTGTCCCTGACATTGACGACGGCTTCCTTTGCATCACAGTATGCCTCCAGCACGATGGCGTCGCTCTCCCCCGTGTGCTGCATCGCGTTGATGATGAGGTTCTCGAACGCGCGAAAGAGGAGTGGCCGGTCCCCCCGCACGATGAAACCGGGTTCCACGTCTATGCGGGCCGAAAAGGAGCGTCTGTACAGGGACGCATCCTCCCCGTATACGCCCGCCACGTCCCGAAGAAATTCCCCAAGGTCGAGGTCCTCGTTCTTCAGCCGCCACTCGCCGGTCTCTATCTTCACGAAATCGATGAGCTGCACGATCCGCTCCTCGAGCAGGTGCGACTTTTCCCTGATGATGGAGAGGTATTTATTCATCTTTTTCGGATCATTCGCGAACCCGTCCGAGATCGCCTCGATATACCCCTCGATCGAGGTGAGCGGCGTTTTCAGGTCATGGGAAACGCCCATGAGAAATCTCGACCGCCTCTCCCGAGCCTCTTTCAGTTCCTTCTGCATCGAATCGAAGGAGCGCGTAAGCGATGCAAGCTCGTCATTGCCCAGGGGCGTGAGCTCGAAATCCAGGTCGCCCTCGGCGATCCTGCGCGTGGCTGCCATGAGCCGCTTCATGGGCCGGTTCAGGGACCGCATGATAATCAGTACCATGACGGATGCGAACACCACGAACGCCATAAACCCGAAGATACCGCGCTCGAGTACCCTGACGTAAAAGGGAACGCCCTTCCTGTCTCCGAGCGGTCTGGGAGGAAACATGATGAGAAGGGAACCGGCGACCTCGTCTTCCACGACGAGCGGTATGTTCAGCAGATGACGCTCAAGAAGCTCGCCCCCGTCTCCTCCGGCAAGGGGCAGGGAACTTATTCGTCCGATGGAAAAATCAGGGCTGTTGGAATAGACCACTTCACCGTCCCTGTCTATTACGACCAACCCGTCCTTGAGAACAGCCACCGGAGGTTCTTCGAGCGGCCCCTCTGTGGGGTCCTCCATCCGGCGGGCGAGCTCGTTCTCAAAATGTTCGATAATCCTGTCAATGGAATGTGGAGTGAGGGGCTTCTCCTTCCGGAAATAGCGGTATCCTATATAGGAGCTCAGGCCCATTATGAGGATGGGAATGAATATCGAACCGGCTGCGAGCAGAATGAGCTTTCCCCTCAACTTCACCGGGATTCCCCTCCCTCAAAGCTTTTTCCTCCAAGCGTATCGGGATTGAACCGGTACCCGAACCCCTTGATGGTTTCTATGTAACGGGGATTCGAGGTATTCTTTTCTATCTTCTTCCTGAGCCGCTGCACGTGTATGGCGACGGTTGAGATATCTCCGTACATCCTTCCCCATACCTCCTCGTATATGGTCTCGGGGGTCATGGCCTCCCCCGGCCTTGATGTGAGACACTTCAGCAGCTCGAGCTCCTTGGGCGCAAGACCCACGCGCTCTTTATCCCTGCGCAGCACATTTCCGGCCGTATCCAGCGTGTAGGGACCGAAACGGATCTCCGATGTTTCGTTTTCCGGAGATGAAAAACGCCTTCGCAGATGCGCCCGGACCCGGGCCGCGAGCACCCGCGGGGAGAAAGGCTTGGTCACGAAGTCGTCCGCACCGATACCGAGACCGAGCACCAAGTCCTCGTCCGCGTTTCTCGCGGAAACGATGATGACGGGCAGTGCGCTTTCCTTCCGCAGCGTCTGAAGGAATTCGAACCCGTCCATTCCGGGCAGGTTGATGTCCAGCACCACGAGATCGAACTCCCCCCCCTCCAGCGCATCGAGTCCCAGCTCCGCGGTACGCACGTGCTTCGTTTCCAGTCCCTCCCTTTCAAGGTACACGGAAATAAGCTCGCCGATCTCGGGTTCGTCCTCGATGATCAGAATCCTGGCCCTCATGTCCGCACTCCCGTTTCGAATCCGGTCCGGCTCCCGGTTCACCGCAGCAGTCCTTTCAGAATATATACCCATCGGTCCTCGTCAGCCACCGCAACTTCACGCTCCCGTCACGAAGCACTTGATGCCTTCGTCCGGGAAAGCGGCCTTTATTTCCAGTACCGCCTCCTCCATCGCCTCTGCCTCGGCCTCGTCGCAGTAGATGACGAGCATGAAGTTCTCCTCGGGCCACACGTGATCCCCTTTTCTGGAACCGGACCCGCCCCTGCCGTGCACCACGGGAATCATCGTGTACCGCGAACCGATTCCGCGAGCGTCGAAAAGCTCGATCAGGTTGTCTTCCACCGATTTGTTCGCCATGATCTCAAGCCGTTTCATACACTTCCTCCCTTTCCCGGTCAACCCGCGTAACTTTCGGTACCGGGGCTTCCGCCCTGCTTTTCCCGTGATTTCTGTTGAAAACCGCGTAAAGTACGGGGATGAGAAAGAGCGTCATGACCATGCTCGCGCCGAGCCCTCCGATCACGGTCCTTCCTATGGGCTGCACCATCTCCGCGCCCTCTCCCGGAAAGAAACCCATGGGTACCATGGCGAGCATCGTGGTAAACGTGGTCATGAGAATGGGTCTGAGCCGGTGCCCGCCCGCCTCGATGCAGGCCTCCCTTATGGAAAGCCCCCGCTCCCGCAGCAGGTTCGTGTAGTCCACGAGCACGATGCCCGTGTTGACCACGACGCCGAAGAGCATGACCACCCCGACCATGGAAAACAGGTTGAACTGGTCTCCCGTGATGAGGTTCATGCCGATAACGCCGATGAGCATGGTGGGTATGGTGAAAAACATGATAAACGGATCCTTGAAGCTCTCGAATTGTGCGGCCATGACCCCGTACACGAGGAAGAGCGCGATCACGGCGATCGCGAGCATGGTGGGAAGGTACTTCATCACGCTTCCGATATCCCCGCCGTACTCGATTACGAGATCTTCGTCCTGTATGATATTCGCCCCGACGAGGCTTTCTATTCTGTCCTGTACGTCGTTCGTTTTGACACCGGGGAGGAGCCCGGCGGTCACATGAATGACCCGCGTCTGGTCCTCGCGGTTGATCGTAACGGGACCCTCGCTCCGTGTCATTGAGGCCACGTTGGAGAGGGGAACCAGTCCCGTGGTCCCTGCAGGGCCCGTGGTCCCTGAAACGAAGATCTTCTCGAGGTCCGGAATCGAGTTCCTGTCCCCTTGGTCGAGAATGACGACCACGTCGTACTCGTCGCCTCCGCTCCTGTACTGCGTCGCCGTTATCCCGTCCACGGCTGCATTCAGCTCATTGCCGATCTGGCTCACGGTAAGCCCGAACTGAGCCGCACGCTCGCGGTCGATGATTATTTCCATTTCGGGAAGACCATCCTCCATGCTGATATCGGGCTCCGTCACTTCCGGGACATTCTCGATCAGAAGCTTCCGAATCGCGGCCGCCGCATCCCTGCCCCTGTCCAGGTCGTCGGAATTGATCACGATATCGATGGGGTTTCCTATGAACATCCTGGCCATATTGTGCCCGAGATCGAATGAAAGCCGGGCTCCCGGAAAGTCGTTGAAATGGGCCCTGAGTGTCGTTTTCGCCATATCGGAATCAAACGACCGTTCATCAGCATCGGGCAGTATCACGGTGATGCTCCCCCTATGGGAGTTGGACCCGCCGAAGAGCGATCCCATGAATCCGCCCGACCCCGCATCGATAAGGATGTCGTCGTATGCCGGTATCTCGTTCTTCACTATCAGCTCCAGCTCCCGCAATACCCCTTCCGTGACCTCGAGTGTGGTCCCGAGCGGCAGCTCCACGTTCACCTCGACCGTATCCTCCTTGGACTCGGGCATGAGGGTGAAGCCCGTCCGCGATGACAGCATGAGACCCGCGATGAACACGAGCGCGACGACCGTAATGGTGACCGTTTTGTGGTCCAGTACCGCCCCGAGTGCACGCTTGTACGCCTGCTCCAGGCCCCTGAGCATCCTCTCCATTCCGTTGTCTATCTTTCGCAGGAGCCTGTTTTTTACCTGTTTCTGCCTGTTCGTCTGCAGGGGCAAAAATCTGCTCGAGAGCACGGGCACGAGGAAAAAGGCCACGAGCAGGGACGCGAGCAGAGCGATGATGATGACGAGCGCGAAGGAGGTGAAAAGAACACCCATCATCTCCAGTTTCCCCTTCAGCATGATCATGGGGAGAAACACGCATATGGTGGTCAGGGTCGAGGCGACGATCGCGTTTATCATCTCCTTCGAGCCGAGTATGGCCGAGAGCTTCAGCTTGGTTCCCCGTTCGCGGTAGTTGTGGATGTTTTCAAGGATCACGATCGAGCTGTCAACCACCATACCGATGCCGAGTGCGAGCCCGGCCAGGGTCATCATGTTCAGGGTCAGCCCGGAGAAGTAGAGGCACATCATGGTCACGAGCAGTGCGATCGGAATAGCGAGCCCCACGATGAGCGTGGCCTTGATCCGCCTGAGGAAGAAGAAGAGGATACCGACCGCGAAGAGCAGCCCCCACAGGGCCGATGAGATCACCTGGCTGATGGAGTTTTTGATCTGTCTCGTGGTATCGCCGACAACCTCGACCTGCACACCCTGGGGAAGCCCGGCGTTGATCGTATCGAGACGCTCCTTGACCGATTCCGCCACGCTGACCGAGTTCTCCCCTGACTGCTTCTGTACCATGATGTACACGCCGGGCTTGCCGTTAATGTACACCGTGCTCTCCACGTCCTCGAAACCGTCATAAACAACGGCGATGTCCCTGAGCTTTACCGGAACGAGTGTGGAATCCCCGCTTCGCCGGTAGACCACGACCGTGTTCTCGATCTGGTCGAGGCTCGAGTACTCGCCCGACGTCCGAAGGAGAAAGTTCGTCTCTCCCTCGGTGACGTACCCTCCCCCGATCTGTATGTTGTTCGCGGCGAGCTGCGCCGCGACCTGCGTCAGGGTCAGCCCGTACGCCTCGAGCCTGTTCTGTGACGCCTCGACCCGGACCATACGCTCACGCCCGCCCGAAACCGCGGTCATGGCCACGCCGTCGACCTGCTCCAGCTTGGGCTGCACGATGTCCTCGGCTATCTGGCGCATCTCCTCCGGGGACCGGTCGCCCCGCATGGCGAGATCGAGAATTGGAATCATGGAGGTATCGAATTTAAATATCTGGGGTGTATCAGCCTTGTCAGGGAGCATACCCTTGATGATCTCGAGCTTGTCGCGCACCTCGTTCGTGGCTTCGCTCAGATCGGTACCCCAGGTGAACTCGAGGCTGATCATGGAATGTCCCTCTGAGGAGGTCGAAGTGATCTCCTTGATACCGCTCACATTGCTCAGCGTACCCTCGAGATTACGCGTCACGTTCTGTTCCACTTCTTCAGGACCCGCGCCCTGGTAGGACGTGATGACCAGGAGCATCGGGGGTTCGATCTCAGGAAAGAGGTCGATGGGGATGTCACGCACGATGTATATGCCTATCCCGATGATGAGGAGAAAGAGAATGAATATGGTCACCGGCCTGTTGACGATCGTTTTTATGAGGTTCATGCGCCGCCTCCCTCCCGTGCATCATCTACCGCCGGAGGCTCGGTTACGCGAACCTGTACGCCGTCCTCCAGGAGAGTCTGCCCCTGTACGACCACGGTTTCGCCCCGCTCCAGTCCCTCGAGGATCTCGACCCTTCCGTCCACCAAAATGCCGATCTTCACGGCTCGCTGTACCGCCTTGCTTTGGCCGCCTTTTGTTTCCGGCGCGGAATCGGATCTCTGGTCCCCGGCTGCGGATGCTTTCGCTGCGGGCCGCCCGCTCTCGTCCACGACGAACACGACTTCGCTCCCGCCTCTGCTCACCACGCATCCCGATGGTACGTGAACCGCGTTGTCCCTTACCCCGGTGACGAGTCTGACTTCCGCGAACATCCCGGCCTTGACGATCCGCTCCGGATCCTCGAAGCCGAGCGTTACTTCCAGCGTCCTTGACACGGCGTCGAGGGCGGGGCTGACCTGGACCACCCGTGCGGAGAAGCGCTTGTCAGGAAAACTCTCAAAGGCAAGCTCCGCCTTTCCCCCGATCCTGACCGAGGACGCGAACCGTTCGGGAACCCGCGTCTCGACCTCGAGGTTTCGTAAATTTCCGATCTCCGCGACCGGCACGGCCTGCGTTACGCTCTGCCCCTTTTCGACGAATATGTCCATTACGGTACCGGATATGGTCGATTCCACCGGGCTCTCCACGTATTTTCCGCCCGGCTTCGACGGATCCACCAGAACGACGGTCTCGCCTTTTCTTACATAATCGCCGATCCGTACCGGGACACCGCTCACCTTTCCCGCGATATCGGGAAACACCTGAACGCGCGTGCCCGCCACGACGTCGCCGTTTATCTTGATAGAGCTCTCCATTCTTCCCTGTTCGGCGGTCGCGACGCGTACCGGGAAGACCGTCTCCTCACGGGCTGATGAGGGGAACCCTCCGGGTCCCGGCCTTTCCGGTCGTGCCGAGCCTCCGCGGCCCGGGGGATTTTCCCCGGACCCCGGCCTGAACCCGCACCCGAACTGCAGGAACAGCATCGCTCCCCCGATGAGCACCAGGACCACGGGGATAACGAACAGTCTCCTCTTCTTCATCCTCTCGCTCCTTTAGATATTTTCATCTTTAAAATCAGATTCGTATTCCGTCACAGATCCTCCAGCCCCGCCGCATCCATCAGATCGAAGAGCGCGGTCTTGTACCCGTATACCGCCTGCAGGTACCCGAGCTGCGCGGAATTCAAAGCCAGCTGGGCGTTCTGCAGGTCGAGGCTCGTGATGAGCCCCGAGTCGTACCGCTCGCACGAAGACTCGTAGAGGCTCGCCGCGAGCTCGACCGTCTTCTTCCCCGATTCGATCTTGGATTTCTGCTTTTCGACCGTGAGTAGTCCGTTGTCTATGGCAAGGGTCACACCGGATGCGAGCTCATCGAGATCGGCTCCCGCTTTCTCTGCTTCCAGCTCCCCGGCCTTCACCCGGGCGCTCTCCCCGCTCCACGGGAAAAGGCTCGAAATCGGAACCTGCACCGCGACGCCCGCGCTGAGATCGCCGTCCCACGCACCCTCGCCCCAGTATCGCGGATCGCCGGTCGCCGTATCGAAACCGCTCGATATTTTATAGCCCGCGAATCCCGTGATCGTGGGCCGCCTCTGCGCACGGTTCAGCTCGTTCTGCACGTCATGAAGTTTAAGGGCCTGCCGCGAGAAACCGATGGCATGGTTGTTCGATATCGCCCGTTCCACGAGGTCCTTCCTGTCGAGGTCAGCGTAAGCCTCATCGAGGTCTCCCACGAGCTCGAGCTGCAAGCCCTCCTCCCCGCCGTCGATGCCGAGCAGATTCATCACGGCGAGCTTTGCGTATTCCACGCTGTTCTCCGCGTCGATAAGGTCGGATTTAAAGCTCTCGAGGTCCGCCTCGACGCGCAGCACCTCGTAATCGGGTATGAGCCCTGAATCGTACCGTTGACGGGTCGTGACGAGTGCGTCCTCCTTAAAGGCCAGGGTCTGTTCCTGTACCTCGAGCACGGCGAGCGCGAGGAGGTACCCGTAGAAACCGCGCTTTATCCGTACGGTCAGGCTCCTCTGTGCCTCCTCGTAATCGAGCATGGAAAGGTGTTCCTGTTCCTCGGCCAGCCGCATGGCGTTCCTTAATTTCCCGAAGGTGGTGATGGTCTGCGTGACGTCGGCCGACACCGTGACCGGGTCCTGAGATGATTGGTAGCTTCCGGGAATCGTAATCCCGCCAAGCGTCATGTCATCGGATTTCATCTCTTCAAAGAGGTGCGTATAGGTGGCGGATACCGACACCCCCGGGTAATAGGACGCCCGGGCGGACCGGACCCCCTCCTCCGCAACGCGGGTTTCGAGCTGCGCGGAGTCGATGGAACCGCTGTTCTTCAAGCCCAGCGCCACGGCCTGTTCGAGGGTAAGTCTCAGCGTTTCGGCACTGCCTGTCAGAGCTGTAATGAAAAAAAGCGCTGCCGCAAGGATGAATGCCCTTTTCATGATCCGGTTCTCCTTTCCATCGCATTTGCCGGTTTATAACCCGTTCAGTACGCAGACCAAATTTATTCCTTCGGTTCCGGAAAACAATGAACGGCGCATTAACTGTGGATAAACATCTGTTTAGGGTACCCGCAAAGGGATAATCCCCTCAGTCGGTGGGAACCCCCTTGCAATCGGCTGGAAACCGCCCCGTGCGAGGAAAGGTCGCCTTAATGGCTGTCCCCCTGGTGACAGTTCCTAAAGGAACTGTCACAAAAGGAACTTGCCCTCGATTGAGGCGTGTAACGCCGATTGAGGGGACTGTCACCGACGTCAGGGGATGAGGGAGGTGTTGAGGGCGTACTCGAGATCGATCAGGCCGGAAAGGCAGGCGTACTTCTCCTCGATGACATCAAGCCGTGCCTGGGCGAGGGTGTCCGAAGCCTCCTCCACGGTGAGGATGTCCGTGATGCCTGCTCCGTACTCCAGCTCGGTCAGCTCCCAGGTTTTCAGGGCCAGCTCCTCGTTCTTTTTCAGTACCTCAAGGGTCCTGTACGATTTCTTTAGACCGAGTACGAGCGTCCGTATCTCGATCTCCCCGAGCCTCGTGGTGGACTCGAGCTCGATTCTCGCCTTCTCGATCGAATCATCTATACCCGCGAGCTTCACTTTGCTCGACGACCCCGGTATGAAACCGTCCAGGGGAAATGAGAGAGAGATACCGAAGGTATTGCGTTCCGTCCAGTTTTCCCCGGACCAGGATCCGGTAAAGGGATCGTTCAGACCGAGATTGTAGGAGTAGGAGAATGAAAGCGAAGGCATGAATTCATCCGCTTTGGCGAGCTTTCTTTCGTTTTCGAGTATCTGCAGGGCGCTTACATCGCTCCGAACGTCGAGCCTCCCGCCGAGGTACTCGTCCGCGAGCGTACTTCCATCGAGGCTGATATACTCGGGTTCAATAGTGCCCGCCGGCGTGATGCTCGTCCCCGGCTCGAAGCCGAGCATATACGTGAATGACAGCAGCGCATCATCATACGCGAGCCGTGCCGCCTCCAGGTCGGGCCTCAGCTTTTCAAGTGCCACGAGGGCGTTCAGCATGGTCAGCTCGGAGACGAGGCCGTTTTCATAGCTGGTCTTCGTCAGTGCGTACCGTTTCTGCGCGGTCTCTATGGTGCCCTCCGTTATTCCGATCCTCTCTTTCAGGAGAATGAGGTTGTAAAATGACTTTTTCACGTCACGCTCGATCAGCTTCTCAGCCTCCTCGAGCGTCAGCAGCCCCTGTTTATAGGAGAGTTTGACGTCGTTTATGGAGTATTTGTTCACGGGAGAAAGCGGAAGACCGGCCTGGAAACCGACGGACAGGCCCCAGGGGGAAGACGAAGCCTGTGATGAGGTCGTATCGCCGCCGCTGCGGCTGAGGCCCGTGCTCACACTCATGGAGGGAAGGAACGTATTCCATAAATAATCCTGCACCCGCTCCTTTGTTCCAAGTCCTATCCTCTCCGATTGAAGGGAAAGGTTGTTGCGAAGGGCCGTTTCAACCGCGGTCCCGATATCCATGACATCCTCCGCCCACAGGGGCGCAATCCCCATTACGATAAAGACCGTGAATAAAATGACTGTTTTCTTCATAATATATCTCCTCTCTGCAAATACTTACGAAGAGGCCGGCTCCCGCCCTCCCCTGTCGTTCTCACTATCCTATAAAAGCAAGAATGGTGCCAGCCTTAAAAACGGGGAAAAGAACAGTATAATACCGGTTTAATTAGGTAAAAACCGGTATTTATCCCGACAAGGGTCCGAAAACAGTTCTTTCACACCGTGAAAACATTATACGCCTGAAGAGGGTGTGAAAAGTTTTTACACTCCGTGCGCTTAAAACACCTTCTACTATACCTGATTTCACCGAATTTTTGGCACGCTTCTTGTTATATAAGAGGCATAAACCCGATTCAGGAGGAAAAAATGAAGGAGAGAGGAAAAAAACGAAGGTGGAGGTGGTTTTACCTCATGATCATCATACCCCTCGCGGCCGGAGGCGCATACCTGTATTTCAACAGTGATAACGGGAAGGCCTCGGCCGGCCCGACGGAATTCACCCTGCACACGGTTGCCTCCGTTGCCTCCACCAGTACGGTCGAGGTTTCCGGCAACATAGAGCCGATCCACGAGGAGGACCTCGGGTTCCTGTCCAGCGGCGAGGTCGTCGGGGTATACGTGGAGGAAGGTGACTACGTGAAAGCGGAAACGCTCGTGGCGGAGCTGGACGACAGCGACCAGATGCATGCGCTCGCGGTGCTCGACAACACGATCATGAAGGCGAAGATCTCCGGCTCGAAGGGTGACCTCGAGCTCCTGGAGCTCGAGCGGGAGAGTAAGCTGTCCGATCTGAGAAAACGAAAGCTCTACACCCCCATATCGGGCTTTGTATCCGAGGTGGATATCACTATCGGAGAGCTCGTTAAATCGGAGAACGAGATCGATGCGGTAGTACGCGTCATCGACCGCTCGTCCATGACCGCGGAGGTCGAGATCGACGAGCTCGACGTTCCCCTTGTCAGGGTCGGACAGCCGGTTAGTTTCTTTTTTGACGCGCTCCCTGATACCGAAATTGCGGGCAGGGTCTCCTTCCTTCCGGTGGAAGCCCGGGTCACGAGCGAAGGTATCGCGGTATTGGATGCGCATTTGATCATCGAGAACCCGCCCGACGAGCTCATCCCGGGCTACTCCTTTACCGCTGAAATAGGCGTGGGAGATGAGGAGAACCTGCTCGTTCTCGAAGAAGAGGCGATCATGGAGAAAAACGGGAAGCAAATCGTTTTCCTGCATACCGATACCGGAGAAGCATCCCTCCCGAGGGAAATCAGGACCGTGCCCTACGAAGGGGGAAAGGTACAGGTCCTCTCCGGGCTCGAGGAGGGCGACACCGTGGTAACCATGACATCGGCCCCCGCGGAAAGCTCTGAAAAGAACAGAGAAAAGGATTCAACGAGCGCGATCGAGATGCTCGGGCTGCCCCAGCGGCCGGGGAGCGGTGGACCTCCCCAGGGCGGAGGCAAACCATGACAACACGCACACTAGTGGATGAAGAAATCCGTACAGAGGAGCCCGTAAAGGTCATGCCGATCATACATGCCGTGAATTTGAAGCGCGATTACCTGCTGGGACAAACCGTTGTCAGGGCCCTGCGCGGGGTGAGCCTCGACATAGAACGGGGCGAGCTCCTCTCCATAATGGGCCCGTCGGGCTCGGGAAAATCCACGCTCATGCACCTCATCGGGTGCCTGGACACGCCGACCTCGGGATCGCTCGTGCTCGACTCCACGGACGTTTCACGAATGAACGAGGAGGAGCTCGCATACACCCGGAACAGGAAAATCGGATTCGTGTTCCAGCAGTTCAACCTCCTTCACCGGATGACGGTGCTCGACAACGTCATGACCCCGCTCATGTACGCGGGCGTGGCCCAGAAGGAGAGGAAGCTCAGGGCGACCGACGCCCTGGACAGGGTGGGGCTTTCCGACAGGCTGGGCCACAGGCCCGCCGAGCTGTCAGGGGGCCAGCGGCAGAGGGTGGCGATCGCACGGGCCCTGGTCACGGAACCGTCCATCATACTGGCGGACGAGCCCACGGGTGCGCTGGACACCGATACGGGAAGAACCATACTCGATCTCTTCACGCGCATTAATGATGAGGGGAAAACCGTGATCGTGGTGACCCATGACCCGGATATCAGCAGGTTCTGTAAACGCAACATAACCCTGCGGGACGGTCTTTTGGAGGAATGACATGTTTTTCGAAAACTTAAAGCTCGGATTCAAGGATTTCGGGTCCAACAAGCTCAGAACGGCGCTCTCGGTGCTCGGTATCGTCATAGGCGTGGCATCGGTCATCACCATTACGACACTCGGCGGATCCGCCACTTCGAGCATACAGGAGGAGGTCGAGGGAGCGGGCCTGAACGTGATCGCCGTTTTCCCGGGCAGGGACAGCGACAAAGAAGTCAGGCGGCTCTTCACACAGGAGCTCGCCGTGGAAATAGAAGAGACCATTGAGGGCGTACAGGACGTGCTCCCGGTCAATTCCGGACAGTACCTCCTCAGGATCGGGAAGAACAGCTACCAGTCCACCGTATACGGCGTGGACGAGGATTTTCAATCCGTGTTCGGCTGCGAGACGGAATCCGGAAGCTTCATTACGTCCCAGGACAATGAAAAGAGGAGGTCCGTCATCGTGCTCGGTTCCGAGATCGCCTCGGAGCTCTTCCCTGATGAAGACCCGCTCGGGAAACACGTACGGGTATTCAGGGAGGGCGTGGCAAGGAGTTTCAAGGTCGTGGGGGTCCTGATGGAACGCACCGAGACCATGCGCGTGGATTTCGACACGTCGGTGTATATTCCCTACTCCACTTATACGCAGCGGCTGCACCGGGTCGAAAATGTGGAAGACTACTTCATCGGAACCGCCGAAGGCACCGACGTGCTCGAAACCGCGGACCGGGTCGGCGATTTCTTTCTCGACCTCACCGGAAGCAGTGAGGCATACCGGGTCATGTCACCCGCCACCATGGCGGAGATGTACACGGGCATAACGGAAACGCTCAACCTCTTTCTCACGGGCGTGGCGGCCATATCCTTGATCGTGGGAGGGATCGGCATCATGAATATCATGCTCGTATCGGTTGCAGAACGCACAAAGGAGATCGGCATACGCAAGGCACTCGGCGCATCGCCGCGGGCCATACGGGGGCAGTTCCTCACCGAGGCCGTTATCCTGACCGCGCTGGGCGGGATCATAGGCATGGTCCTCGGAAGCGGGCTGAGCTTTCTGGGAACCTCGCTCCTCGGATGGTCCTTCACGCCCGGACCCGCGGCTTATCTGCTGTCCGTGGTCTTCTCGTGCTCCGTGGGAATTTTCTTCGGCCTCTATCCGGCCCACCGCGCGTCGAAGCTCAAGCCGGTGGACGCGCTCAGCTTCGAATAAGTTCTATCGTTGAATAATCCGATGACGGGGAATATACTCAAATGGTCATGCTCAGGGAAAAAGTACGAATCGCGGCGAGGCGGGGCGTTGTTTTCTACGTGCTCCTCACCTTCCTCTTCCTGATCTTCAGCGGGCTCCTGCTTGTGGTATTCAAGGGCGAACGGAAGAAAAACAGGGTGCTCATCCGCTACGAGGCGGAAAGGACCGCGCTCGACGTGGGCCAGGCGCTCATGCGGCCGGACGACATGGATGAAAATCTGCCACGGTCGGTTCTGGGATACGGGGCCTACAACGAGGAGGGCATGCCGATCCTGACATGGGGTTCCGCCCCCGACCGGTTCGATTTCGAGATCGATCCGCACCGGAACAGGCAGTACGTATTCAACAGGGCGGAAAAGACACTCACGCTGCTCGTGGAGCCGGGAAGACCCCCGGAACCCGGGTGGAGACCGCCGAAACAGGATAATGAACCGCAAACCATTCAACGGCGTCCTCCCGAACAGTTCGACAAAATGAACAGACCCCGGTATTTCTACCTCGAGCTGAGCACCGCGGATTATTACAAGAAGGCATTTTTTCTCACCGCCATGCTTATCGCGCTTCTCTTTATTCTCGCGGCAATACTCGTCATCGCCCTTTGGCTGTTCGAACGGTACCGGCGATACAGGGAAAAGCTTGAGGAACAGAAACAGCTCGTCCACCTCGGGGAGGCGGCCCGTACCCTCTCGCACGAGATCAAGAATCCTTTGAGCGCCATTCGCATCCGGGCCGGTATTCTGAGAAAGACGGTACCCGAGGAATCGGCGGAGGACGTGGAGATCATCGAGGAGGAGATCGACCGGCTCACCCTTCTCTCCGAGAAGGTGGGCGACTTCCTCAAGAAACCCCAGGGTACTCCGGAGATAATAGAGCTTGAGGTTTTCGTCAGGGACCTGCTCGCCCGGTACGGCGACAGCGTGACCGTGGAGGGGACCTCCCGGTGTCTCGTGTCCTTCGACCCGGACCGGCTCCGGTCCGTGGTCGAGAACCTCGTAAAGAACGCCATGGAGAGCGGAACAGGAAGCGGATCGGACGCCGTGGTACGCATCGTGGAATCAAAAAACCTCGTCACGCTTTCCGTTTTGGACAGGGGGACCGGAATAGAAACGGACATCGAAAAGAAAGTCTTCGATCCCTTCTTCACCACGAAAACCACCGGGTCCGGGATTGGGCTCGCCATCTCGAAACGCTTCGTGGAGGCGGCGAACGGAATCATCAGCCTTTCACCCCGTGAGGGAGGGGGAACGGAAGCGAAAATCGTCCTGAAACGGGAGAAAAATGAAGATCCTGGTCGTTGACGACGAAAGACACATACGCGACTCCATAAAGAAGTACCTCGAGCTCGAGGGTATAGAGGTGCGCTGCGCCGAGAACGGCCTCTCGGGCAGGCGCATGCTGGAGGAGGAGGTATTTTCCGCGTGCGTGGTGGACCTGCGGATGCCGGGCATGAACGGCCTGGAGCTGCTGAAGTGGCTCCGTACCGAAGGCCCCGGAACCCCGGCGATCATGATCTCCGCGTACGGCGAGGTCGCGGATGCGGTCGATGCCATGAAACACGGGGCGCATGACTACATCGTCAAACCCTTCGACCCGGAGGAGCTCCTCATCAGGCTGAGGAAGGTATTCGCGGAGCAGAGACTCCGCTCCAGTATGGAATCGGAAGAGGCACGGGAGACCGGAGACGACCTGATCGGCGAGAGTGCCGGGATGAGGAGTATTAAGGACCTGATCGGAAGGATAGCGGGAACCCCTTCCACCGTACTCGTCACCGGTGAGAGCGGGAGCGGCAAGGAGATCGTGGCACGGGCCATACACGCCCGGTCAACCGTCTCGGACGGACCCTTTATCGCGGTGAATATCGGGGGGGTTCCGGAGACGCTCGTGGAGTCCGAGCTCTTCGGCCATGAAAAGGGAGCCTTCACCGGGGCGGTATCCCGAAAGAGCGGCATGTTCGAGCTTGCGTCATCGGGCACGCTCTTTCTCGACGAGATCGGGGAGATGGCGCTGCACCTGCAGGTAAAGCTCCTCAGGGTGATACAGGAAAAGCGCGTCGCCCGGCTCGGAGGAACGGGCCTCATTCCCATAAACGCCCGCATCATATCCGCGACAAACAAGGACATCGAGAAGGAGGTTGCCGCGGGCCGTTTCAGGGAGGATCTCTTCTACCGGCTCAACGTGGTCCGGGTCGAGGTGCCGCCGCTCAGGGAGCGGCTCGAGGACGTTCCCCTGCTCGCGGGGAGATTTCTTCAAAAACTCAACCGAACCATGGGAAAAACCGTTCAGTCCATATCGCCGGACGCGCTTCAGAAGCTCATGCGCTACGATTTCCCCGGCAATGTCCGCGAGCTCGAAAATATAATGGAGCGGGCCTTCATTTTTACAGAACCCCCGGGCATGCGTTCGGGCGATATCGACATACGGGAAACCCGCCGTTCGTCCCCGGGACCGGGCACGCTCAAGGACATGGAGAAGCAGGCGGTTCTGAACGCCCTGCGCCGCTGGGACGGCAACCGAACCAGGGCGGCCGAGGAGCTCGGTATAACGAGACGCACGATCATCAACAAGATACGGGAGTACGGAATCGACAACGCCACATCCAATTTAACGGATACCTGAACCTCTGCGTCAGACGATTTTTATTTTACGAAATCACCCTCATTTATGTATCCGCTGCAACGTGGCGTAAGCGTCCCTTTGGGGACAGGCACTTTTGTACCTGTCCCCAAAGTAACTGTCCCCGAATAGGGGAGGGCCGTGCGGCCCTCCCCTGTTTCGAACGAATACATCGGACTGGAATATCAGTCCCTTCCCGTGTTCATGCGCCGGGGCGGACGGTTCTCGTCCATGCCCGGACGCCTTCCCTCAGGGCCGCCGCGCATCTGTGCCCGGAAAGGCGACTCCAGCTCGTACACCTCCCCGTCGATCTCGGCCTTCGTAACGAGCAGATAGTCTGAACCCTGCTCCGGCCCTCTCTCCATTCGGTACCCTTCAACGGTTATCACCTGACCGTCCGATATCTCGATGCCGCGCGTATCGCGGATCGGCACGACGAGCTCCCAGGTCTTTCCCCCGCCCGTTATCTCCGGATGGGGCCAGTCCTCGAAGGAGAGCCTTCCCGTGACCTTTACGGTCTTCCAGGGAAAGGATTCCGGCTCCTCTTTTTCTCCGGCCGCGAATACGAGCCCTGCGGACAGCGCGGTAAACAGGACCGCCGTTAATATGATTTTTTTCTTCATGGTACACCTCCGGAAATTGATACTTACTATATTTCAATAAACGTGCCAGGAAAGCCATTGCATGCACTGAATTCAGGAATAAAAACGGGCGAAAAGGAGAAATATCGGGGATATACGGACAAAATCGGGGGGTTCAGGCGTTAATAATCAGGGCCGCCT
>CAYWUT010000007.1:0-51194 GCA_964460545.1 uncultured Spirochaetota bacterium | reverse complement strand
GGACGGGATCCCTTATTTCTCAATCAGGAATCCTTTTCGTTCTCTCTCGACAGGCTGCTCAGCCTGTGTACGAGCTTCACCCTCTCTTCCGTCGAATCGTCGAGCTTGAATCTGAGTTTCGGTATATACCTGATTCGCATCTCCTTACTCAGCCGTTTCTGTATATAACCGCTCGCACTTTCCAGCCCTTTCAGGGCGTTTTTTTTCTCTTTTTCCGATCCGATAACTGATACAACGACCAGTGCGAACCTGCCGTCCCTGGAAAGACGGATGTTGAGGATGGTGATAAAGGTTTGAAGGCGCGGGTCTTTGAGTTCAGTTAGAAGGAGAGACGAGAGCTTTATCTTTATGAGTTCTTCGATCCTTCTTGTACGTATATCCATCGAACTTTTTACGCATTTGCATTGAGTTTCTGTGCGATCTCATGTATCACGAAAGCCTCGATCGTGTCTCCTTCCTTCACATCATCATAATTATCGATCTTGATTCCGCACTCGAACCCTGCTGCTACCTCCTTCTCGTCGTCCTTGAAACGCCTGAGGCTGGAAATCCTGCCCGTGTATATCTCTATGCCGTCCCGGACGAGACGTACATTCGAGGACCTCATTATTTTTCCATTGACAATATACGAACCGGCTATGTTTCCGACCTTGGGTACCCTGATGACCTTTCGTACCTCGGCCGCGCCGATGATTTCCTCCTGCAGCTCGGGAGCGAGGAGGCCTTCCATCGCGGATCGTACGTCTTCGATCGCATCGTAGATAATGCTGTACTTGCGGATATCAACCCGCTCCTCTTTCGCGAGCTCCGCAGCCATAGCATTGGGGCGTACACGGAAACTTATGATGATCGCGTTCGACGCGGACGCCAGTATAATATCGGGTTTGTTAACGGCGCCGACTCCGGCGTGAATGCAGTTGAGTCTTATCTGGGGCGTGGACAGCTTCTCGAGTGAATCCTTCAATGCCTCCACCGAGCCCTGTACGTCGGCCTTGATTATTACCTTGAGCTCGAGGGTTTCACCATCCTTTATCTGGTCGTAAAGGTTTTCCAGCGTCACCTTCTTGACGTTCTTTGACTGTTCAAACCGCTTGAGCTCCTGTCTCTTCTGGCCTATCTGTTTCGCATACTTTTCGCTGTCCGTCACCTGGAACGGGTCTCCGGCCACCGGAAGTCCCCCGAATCCGACTACCTCAACGGGGTCCGATGGCATGGCGACTCCGACGATGCTTCCGTTATCGTCGAACATGGTCCTTACTTTCCCCGAATAGATCCCGGCGACAAAGGGATCCTGGAGCTGAAGCTTGCCCTTCGTTATGAGCACGGTGGCAACGATACCCCTCCCGGTATCGATCTTCGATTCGATGACCGTTCCCTGGGCGCGTATATCGGGATTCGCTTTCAACTCGAGCATTTCCGCCTGCAGAAGTATGGTTTCGAGCAGCTCGTCAATACCCTCCTTCTTGAGGGCCGATACGTTTACCATGAGAGCGTCCCCGCCCCATTCCTCCGACAAAACATTATGCTCGGACAGCTCGCTCTTCACCTTATCGGGATTCGCGCCTTTCAGGTCGATCTTGTTGATTGCCACCACTATAGGTACTCCCGCTTCACGTGCGTGGTCGATTGCTTCCACCGTTTGCGGCATCACGCCGTCATCCGCCGCGACCACGAGCACGACAATATCGGTTACCTTCGCTCCCCTGGCACGCATCTCGGTAAACGCTTCATGGCCGGGGGTGTCGAGAAACACGATGGACTTGTCCTTGATGCGGACCTTATAGGCCCCGATGTGCTGCGTAATCCCACCGGATTCCGTTTGAACGACATCGGTGTTCCTTATGGCGTCGAGCAGTTTGGTTTTCCCGTGGTCGACGTGCCCCATGACCGTAACAACGGGGGGCCTCGGCTGCATGTCCTCCGGCTGGTCCTCTTCCTCTTCTATGACGGTTTCCTCGTAAAGGGAAATAACCTTGGTATGGCAGCCGTATTCCTCGGCCACGAGCGTGGCCGTCTCGGCGTCGAGCATATCGTTTATTCTCGCCATGACGCCGAGCGATATGAGCTTCGAAATCAGGTCGCTCGCCTTGAGGTTCATCTTCTTGGCAAGATCACCGACCGATATGGTTTCAAGGACCTCTATTTCCTTGGGAATGGCACTGACTGCAACAGCCGACGTTTTCTTCTTGTGGGAGACAAGTTTGTCGAGATGATCCTCCTCTTCCTCATGCTGCCACCGTCTTCTGTGCGGGTATTTCTTTTTAACAAACTTCTTACCGGTTTCTTTCTCTTTTTCCTTCTTCTTCTCAGGCTTGTCCTTCAGTTTATAATGTGATTTCTTGTCCTCGGGAGGCTGTCTCTGGGCTTTCGCCGGAGCGGGTTTCTTCTCCTTCTTTTCCTTTATAACCGGTTTTTCTTTGGGTGCCGCTTCCTTCTTGGCTTCAGGCTTGTGCAGCTTCTTGACGATAACGACTTTTTTCTTCTTTATAATGATTTTTTTATGCTCTTCGTGTTCTTCCTTTTCCTTCTTCTTAATGAGAGCGACTTCGGGCTTCTTCTCCACGTTTTCCTCTATGTAACGCTCAAACTGAGCGAGCTCTTCTTTTTCGAGTTTACTAGCGGATTTCTTGTTCTTGATATTCAGGGAGTTCAGTATCGCAAGTACTTCCTTTGTAGTGAGCTCCCTGCTCTTCGCCAGTTCATGAACCTTCATGCCGCCCCTCTTTATCAAGACCAATGAGCTTTAATCAAAGCTTTGAATCGTCCCTATTACTATACTACTCTTCTTCACCATCATCATCTATTTCTTCTTCCTCTTCCTTGAAGACGAGCTCCACACCGCAGCTCTCGCACTTGTCCATATCCTCCGTGATCCTTGCTCCGCAGTTCGGGCACTCATAGACCTCCTCATCAACGGCGCCTTCCTCTTCTCCAGCCGCCGCCTCCTTTTTAACAAACTCCTCTTCCACGACCTCAACATTTTCCGAGAGCGTACTGAGCAGTTTTTTCGTCAGTTCCGGAGTCATACCCTCTATGGAGGCAAGCTCCTTCTCATCCTTGTCTATGATATCCTCAATATTATTCAGGCCTGCACCCTGCAGGACTTCCAGCGTCTCGTCGTCTATTCCCGGTATATCGCTCAGGGTGACGACCTCGGCTTCCTCTTCTTCCCCGCCGAAAAGTTCGTTCGCCGCCTTGCGCACGTAATCCGCATATTCCGAGGTCTCGAATTCACTCTCCGGCATGACATCGAGCTTCATTCCCACAAGCTTTGATACCAGACGAATGTTCTGTCCCTGCCTGCCGATCGCTATTGAGAGCTGAGAATCGTGTACCACAACGAGAGCTTCATTGCTCTCCTCATCGGTGATGATGATCTTGCTGATCTTGACGGGATTCATCGAGTTCTCGATGTAGCGCCTCAAGTCCTGGTCCCACTTGACGATGTCTATCTTCTCGCCTTCCAGCTCCCCGACGATCGCCTGTATCCTTATACCCTTCATACCAACGCATGCACCGACAGGGTCGATCTCGTCGCGCGGAGAATAAACCGCCACTTTTGTCCGGTATCCCGGATCACGCACAATATTCTTAATCGCGATGGTGCCGTCCGCAAGCTCCGGAATTTCAAGCTCGAACGTTTTCTTCACGAAGCTCGGATGACTTCTCGAAAGAATGATCTGCGGGCCCTTGGGACCCTTTCTCACCTCGAGCAGGAGCGCCTTGATTCTGTCTCCTACCGCGTAATGTTCGCGGGGAGACTGCTGGCTTCTCGGCATGATACCTTCCGTCCGTCCGAGATTGACGTAAATCGTGCCGTTACGCTCCCTCTGATAGTAACCGACGATCATCTCTCCTTCGCGCTGCTTGAACTCGTTGTAGACGACGTCCTTTTCGATCTCCTTGAGCCTCTGCCTTACCACCTGCTTTGCGGTTTGCGCCGCGATTCTCCCGAAATCCTCGGGTTTCAGTTCGATGAGAAGCTCGTCTCCCATCTCGGCACCGGAATGGAGCTTCTGGGCTTCACCCAGCGAAATCTCGAAGACAGGGTTTTCAACCGCTTCCACGATTCCCTTTTTTGAGTATATCTTGACGATGTCGTTTTCTTCGTCTATGTAGGTTTCCGCGTTTGCGGTTGTTCCGAATTTCTTCTTATACGCGGCAAGAAGAGCCATCTCGATGGTTTTGAGGATCAGTTCCTCGGAAATACCTTTATCGGCAACGAGCTGTTTTACCGCCTCACTTAACTCGTTCGTCATCCCCTCCTCCCTATCCGTCGAGCTTCGTTTTAACGATTTTGTCAAAGGGTATGCTCACGGTTCTTCCTCCGGTTTCAATTGTAACGTCATCATCTTCCATCCCTCTCAGTATACCCGTCACGACAGAGTCCCGCATGTTATCCAGCGGTTCTCTCAGTATGACCTTCACTTTTCGGGATTTAAAGAGACCGTATTCCTCTTTGCTTTTGAACTCACGATATATACCGGGGGAGGAAACCTGAAGCGAATAATCATTTTCATCCAATATTTCGAGCACTGAAAGCCTGTCGTTCAAGAGACGGGTTATATGTTCCAGATCGCCGATCTGTATTCCCCCCTCCTTGTCGACTATAATTCTGATATTGAGACCGTTCTTTCCCTTCCCGACCGAGATCTCGACGATAATTACACCAAGCGGATCCGTGATCTTTGTCAGTTCCGCCCACAGTATTTCATCGTTCCTGTCCATTGGTCCGTACAATAAAAAAAGAGTCGGCACAGCGACTCTTCAGCTAACACAGTCTACAATACTATCGCTAACAAATTGTAATAATATT
The DNA here is from genome assembly GCA_964460545.1 of uncultured Spirochaetota bacterium. GTDB lineage: Bacteria > Spirochaetota > B62-G9 > B62-G9 > DRHN01 > CAYWUT01. The sequence continues at coordinate 46,378 of CAYWUT010000007.1, read as the reverse complement.
TAAACCGTCAGTCAAGATAATTCAAAGGTATTTAACGACCACAAAACCCGCCCTGGGGAGGGCCTCTCCTCCTGCAACAGCCTCCTCAAACCTGCCCACGACCTCCATTCCGATCGTCTGAGCGCTCAAATCACGGCTTTTCAGAATTTCGGAACGGAGAATCTCTTCCAAAGACGTACCTCCGGGAGCCGCTCCGGCGGTCTTGGCGGGAATAAGCACGAATATATCTTCGCTGTTAAAACGGAGCTCCGCTACGGAGATGGATTCAGAGAATCCGCCCTCCTCCGTTGTTCCGGGCCGGGGTGATTCGAGGAGAAGCTCTTTTACCTCCCCGTTTCCACTCTTGAGATAGAGGCCCTTACCGTTCCCTCCCGCGGCATATTCGACCTTCTTCGTATCGCCCTCGAACCTGATAACGGAGAGATCCAGGGATATTTTATTCTCAATGCAGAGGCGATTGCAGCCGTTGAAGAGTGTCCGGAGCGGTGCACCGTCCTCAGCCAGTTTCTTCAGTTCTTCTCCTATCATGAGCGTCATCGTGGGGACCGCGCTTTCCCCGGACGCGGGGGTGGAGTATCCTATGTAAAAGTGGACGTCGGCTTTACCCTCTCCCGACTTCGCGTGGAATATATAATCTCCGCCCACCTCCCGCGAGTCGAGAACATAATTGCTTGCCTGTACAAAGGGAAGCTCGATGGTACGCTTGCCGAAAACCTCCTCCCTTATTTTCATGAATTCCTCACGCCCGATGACGGGCCGTGTTTCCGTCCCGGCAGCGACCTCTTTTCCCCCGGTCTCTTCCGGCTTGGCGATTTCCTCCCCGGCCGGTTCCGCTTCCTCCCCGGCCGGTTCCGCTTCCTCCCCGGTCGGTTTCCCGGTAACGGCGGCCATCGGCTCCTCACGAGGTTCTTCCGGTTCCGCTACCCCTTCCGGTCTAACGACCTCCTCCCCGGCCGGTTCCGCCACCCCTTCCGGTCTAACGACCTCCTCCCCGGTCGGTTCCGCTACACCTTCCGGTCTAACGACCTCTTCCCCTGGACCGGCTTCGGGAGCGGCTAGGACGGCCCCTGCCGCTGTTCTGACCTGTGTCGTAAGCTGTTTCATTTTGTTACGCAGAATCATAAAGAGGGGAAGGAAAAGAATGATTACCGAAACGACGATAAAACCCGCGCCGATCAGTATGGCGTAGCTCAGGTTCTCAGGCACAAATATAAACCGTCTTGCATCCATACCCATGATGAAATCGGCTTCATCGTTGCCGAACGGATAGAGCGGCATGCTCATCCTGAGTGTTTTTATATCGATGGGGGTCGTATTAACTGCAGGAAACCCTTCGCTGAACCGCCACACCGTTCGAATACTCTCGTAAAACTCGGCCGGAAGCCTCCTCGCGCCGTATTCGGAGTAGAAATTCCTGTCCGTATGGTAGAGGAGTCTTCCGTCCCTGTCCGTGAACCAGACATTCACCACTCCCCGCTGCCTGCTTACGGCCACGGCCGCGTCATGCACATCATTCTTATAGCCGTCCTTACGGATAATATCCTGCTGAAAGAGGAAAACGTCCCTGAACATCGCCGCGTAATAGGTACGGTTCATTCTTTCATAATTATGAAAGAGGAACCAGCAGGAACCGCCGATAAAAACGAAAACCACCGCAACGGCTGAAATCAGACATAAGGCGGCAAGCCTCCTGCCCGTATCCCTGATGACTTGCATGAGCAGATGAAACCGATTCTGTATCTCCCTATTCATGAGGCGCTACCCGTTCTACCCTTTTTAGTCCGTCAATTATCCTACTACTGCACGATCGGAACGTAGGACAGCCCTTCTATGAGGTCCGCATTGAGTATCTGTTTTATCACGCCCGCCGAGGACGAGCTGAGTACATTGTCCTGTTTCCCTTTCAAACCGGTATCGTCGATATACACGCTGCCGTTGTTGTACGCGATGTGGCAGTTTCTGACGACACCCCCTCCCGTGATCCCGTACTTCACGTTGTTCAGGATATCCGACTGGAGGATAACGGGATTGGCATCATCCTTATTGTATATACCGTGCCTTCCATTGAACGCGATGATATTATTCTTAAGCATCCCGTTTTCAGTGGACACCACGATGCCGTCCATGGCGTTATGCTTCACGGTATTACCGATCAGCCGCGGACTTCCCTTTCCCTGATCGAGAACCGCGCCCACCAGGTTATGGCTGAAAATGCAGCGTTCCACCGTTCCGCCTCCGTAAAGCCGGAGACCGTATGATCCGTTATCCCTGAAAAGCGAGTCGCTTACTTTCAGGCTGTAATTTACAACCGTGAGTCCCCTCGTATTCTTATAGAAGGAGGAATTATCCACGATGACACTGCTGTTCTCAACAAACATTCCTGTCGGATTATCATAGACCGTCAGAATCGAGAGTGATACGGAACTGTCCTTTATATACACTCCCTTTTCAACGCAATCCGACACCTTGACATTTCTCATTTGTACTGAATCACGGCACCCGATGATCCCGATGCCGATGGCCGCGCTCCGCACGCTGGAGTCCTGGATCGTGCCCCGGGAACCCCCCGTAAACCTTATTCCTCCCCACAGCCCGTCGGAGGCAGTGAGCTTCGCGTCCCGTATCTCCAGTTTTCCTCCGGACTTCACCATTATAAGCGCGTCGACAGGGAACAGGAGGTCCCCGGACAGTATCGCGGTTTCCCCGTCCTCGACCACGTAGCCCTTTTCCCGTAAATAATCGATACCGTAGCGGGTCGGCTTCGGAGGAGGAGCGGGTTTAACAACCTTCTTTTTCGGCGGAGCCTTCTTCACGGGAGGCTCCCTGATCGCTTCGGAGTAGTCCCTGTAGAGCCCTGAAGAGGAAAAGACGATGTCTTCCGTTACGGTCCTGCCCGCCGCAACGGTCGTCGCCTTCTTGACCGGCATGTAACCGCTCTCATTCCCGGCCCGGTCGATAGCAACGACCGACAGGTAGAGGCTGCTGCTCGCCAGCTTCTCCCGGTCGACCAGGAGCTCGTGTGTGTTCTTCTTCGTATACACGACTTCGTCCCAACGGTCTCGCGTAACACCGTAGTATAACGCGTAACGGTCGGTATCGCGGTCCGCCCTTTTCCAGCTTATTCGGAGCATGTTTTCATCCACGAATTCGTAAAAAACATCACGGGGCGGCCTGGGCGGTATGGTATCTTCCAGTACGATATGCTGAATTTCGGGCGAAGAAGTGCTCAGCATGCCGCTCCGGTCAATCGAGTAGAACTTGAAAGAATATTCCATGGTATTCTCAAGGACGGGCGTTCCATCCTCAAGCATGCCTTCTATATAAATACTCTCGTACTCATCGCCGCTCGGCCGTACGACGAAGGCCTCGGTGCCGGCCCCGGTGAGTTTGTCCTTCGCATAGTAGAGATATCTGCCGTTTTCCTTTCTGATCTGAATCAGATAACCGGCCAGGTCCTCGCAATCCGGGGCTCTCCATACGATTTCGACCGCGTTATTGATCGCGGACAGAACACCGATACCATACGGCGGGAGAGGCGGACGGTTCTTCGTTCGTATTATACCGACCCTGTACGACGAGGAATAGCCGTTCGGATTCTTGGAATAAACCCTTATCTGGTATTCGGTATCCTCTTTCAACTTGCCGAATTCCACATGGTTCTGCTTCATATCGGGATATTCCTGGATCGGAGTACTCTGCCCCCTGAGATAGAGCGCGCACTTATAACCCGTTACGTTCTTCATCCGGTCCCAGGCCACCCGTATTATTGACTGGCCCGAATCCGAGACCATTACCTCGCTCACCTGCAGTCCCGTCGGTATGGGCGGCCGCCCCATTTCTTCACCGAAAGAGACCTCCACGGGTGACGAGAACCCGCTGTAATCCACATTGATGGTGTAGTTCCCGGTCGGAAGCGCGCTGAAATCATATGCCCCGTTTTCATCCGTTACGTCATGGGCGATAATAATGCCGCTTTCACCCAGGCAGGTAATGAGCACTCCCTGAACGGGTTCCCCCTTTTCATCTATTACCGTTCCCCTGAGGTCACCGGCGGGTTCTTCCTCCTCCTCCTCCTCCTCCTCCGGGGGATTCAGTACCTCGCCCACGGTAAAGGGGGGAAACTCAACGGGAGCCTCCCCAGCCGATTCTTCGGCCGATTCTTCGGCCGGCTCTACCTGCTGCGCCTTTCTCTTTTTTGATGAAAATGCCGGCGGAGCGAATACGGCTGAAAGCAGCAGGACCGCACATAGAACTGTACATGGTTTTCTCAGGTCAATCATCTTACGTTTTCCATACTCATGGTTTTATCTGAATAAAAAAGCGATACGTTATCCAGCCTATCTCTTACGAAGCGATACTATAAAATTCCGCCGGGCAAAACCGGTATTCCACATATCATGATGCGGGTTCGCCCAGGAAGATCTCCTTAATGTAAAGAATCCCGTACGGGTATCGGTCGCCTGCAGCGCATAGACCTCTCCGCCGTAGTTCGCGATCAGAATTTCGAGTATCCTGTCCCTGTTGATATCACGCACTACGGGCGATGCGAACAGATACCCCCGGCTGTTGAAAAGCGCCAGCAGGCCGCCGGATTCGCCCTCGATGATACTGAGCGCGCCCGAGGCCGAACCGACGATCACGTCCATACTCCCGCTGCCGTCGATATCGACGAGAGCGGGCCGGGTAAGCGAAAATCCTTCCTCGGTTTCATAAACCCACTTCTCTCTCCGGGTTGCCCCTTCCATGGCCGTTATTTTACCGTCCACATCTATCAGAACGATATCCACGGTCCCGTCACCGTCCGTGTCTCCCAGAGTGGGCGGTACGTTGTGCGAGGACTGTGTTTCCCACCTGAAATGCAGCTGACCGTCTCCGCCGTAAGCCGAGATCGTGCCGCTCCTCGTCAACGAAACGAGGTCGTATTCGCCGTCCCCGTCGATATCGCCCGCGGAACACGGCCCCGCCGGCTTTCCAAAGATATTTCTTTTCCAGATACCCCACCCGTTGCTTCCGTCGATCGCGTGCAGGGAGCCGTTTACCGTTACAAACGCCACGTCCCGAATCGAATCGTCGTTGATGTCCACACCGACGGGCGGATAAATGATCTCACTTTCTATATCGTTGAAACGCCACAGCTCGAAACCGTTCGTTCCATCTACCGCAACGATTTCCATGCCGAAGGTCGCGAATATGATATCAGGCGTGCCGTCCCCGTTCGCATCGTTGAGGAGCGGCAGTGCCGTTATTCTGTCTCCCCCCACGTAGTACCACAGGCGGTCGAGCTCGAAGCTCATCGCTTCGATATCCCCGCTTTCATAGATTATGAGGATATCATCCCGCCTGTCGCCGTCGAAATCGCAGAGCACGGGCTCGAAAAAGGGTCCCTGCATTTCTTCTCTCAGGAGCTCCTGCCCTGTTGCGCCGCCCAGCAGCACGAGGTCCCCTTCAGCGGTTCCGTACAGATAATCGAAGACCTTGTCGTCATCGACAATTCCGAACGCTCCCGACCTGATGACGCTTCCCGTTTCCTCCGGTATCTCCGGATACTTCCAGAGAATATCGATGTTCAGTCCTTCGCTGGCGGAAACAGGGATGTCCGAAAGTGAATAATCGCTCCTGTACTGTTCGATCTCCTTTTCACTGTACACGGGCTTTTCCTCGAACATATCCTCCCGTATTCCCGCAATATCCCTCTTACGCACGGGCTCGAGCGGATCGGTGACCCGCTTTACGTCCTCGTCCGAAGGTTTTTCCGGCTCAATGGCAGGTGTGGACGGACTCGCGGGAACGGCGATCTGCTCCGCCCCGGCCTCGTCCGGGCCTTCCTCCCCCGTATCCGCTTCAAGAGGCACGGCTTCCTCTAATCCGAACAACCTCCTGAACGGAGAAACGATTCTGCCGAATACCCCCTTCTTTTCCTCCTCGGGCAAGGCTTCCAGCGCATCAAGATCTTCACCCGTATAGGCCGTATCGGCCTGGACGGCCGTCTCTGCCGCGGGAACATCCTCCGGAGCAGACACCGGTGTTTCTCCGGAAAGAACAACGGGCACGGGAATTTTTCGAAAGAAGAGCCTCCTCAGTCCCGTGGGTACGGCTGTCGCGGCCCGCTTCCGTACCGCATTTACCGGCGGCTGCGGGAGCTCCAGATCACGACCTTTGAAAATATTAAGATTGAAGGCTTTTTCAACACGGTCCGGTCTCTCGGCCCTTCCGCTTTCCCGGACACGGGGCTCTCGAGCTCTTCGAGTAACCGGTTCCTCCTGTACCGTTTCGGCAGGAACCTCGTCCGTTTGGAACGCTTCTCCGATACCGCCTGAAACGACCGAGGAAATCTGCCGCGTTGTCAGGAAGAATATGAGTGCGATGGATACGAGTATTACTCCGGCTCCGGCCGCAAGATAGAGGATAACCTTCGTCTTGTCCGCCATTTGCCCTTTTTTGGACGGGTAGAAGAGACCGACGATATTCGCGAAACTGATCCTGTCCCCATAGGTGATGTTTACCCTTTCTACCTTCTTCCCGTTTACGGACGTGTTGTTGTTTTCGGAGACATCGACGAGAGAATAGGCGCCGCCAGCGGTGTATATCTCGGCCTGATGGGGGGACACCTCAACCCCCGTGAGCACGAGATCGTTGTCTTCGGCCGTGCCTATCGTATACTTCGGCTGCTCGAATTCAACTTCATTGATGACGTTGTTTGGATATCGAATTATTAGTTTTGCCATTGCCCGGACCCGTGTGAATTCGCTTAATGAGGGTGAACTTCGAGCTCTTTATATGCCATGCAACGGTAATTAAGCATAATAATCATCTCCATATTATTATAAACAACTCCAGAAGTTCACGGGAAACAGTATGTCCTCTCTATGTGAAAGCCCTCCATTAAGTATATTTTCACGATTCGAAATTCGCTCTAATTATCGGTCTTTTTCCATAAAAGTAAATAATACCGCTAGCCGAAGCGCTCACCGGGAACAGTTTCCTTCACCGCTCGTGCAATCGTAAAAAGATCCACGTTGACCGCACCCGCGCAATAGAGGGCCTTTGCACATGCCGAAGCGGTGGCACCCGTTGTTAAAACATCGTCGACAAGGAGTACGTTTAGACCCGACAGACGATTCCAAACCCGTTTCCGTACATAATACCTATCGGTCATATTTCCCTTTCTCTGTGCAAGAGATGTGATACTTGACTGAGGAAGCGCATTCCCCCTCCTGCAGAGAGCCCGGACCAGGAGAGGTGTCGATATCCCCCTGCTTATACGGTGCGCCAAAAGTGCGGACTGGTTGAATCCCCTCTCATGGTGTCTCCTCCTCGTCAATGGAACGGGGACGAGCACATCGTGACGTTCGATATACATCTTCTTCTCGGCAAGCGCGAGCCGGGCGAATACCGATGCCAGGGACCTCCTCCCGGTAAACTTGTAGAGCCGTATGAGATCCCGGATTTCCCCTCCATACACGCCGATCGATTCATTCCGTGTGAACACGAACTGCATATCCCTGCATTGATCGCACACTGCTCCGCTTTCACCCGTCACAGGGGCCCCGCATCTGAGGCAGCAGTTCCGTCCCGCACGTTTTAAATTTTCCATGCAATCCGGGCAGACCACCCCGTCCGTGGGCCTCCCGCAGAAAAAGCACCTGTTTGGAAAAAGAAGGTTCACAAGAGCGCTGAAGAGATCGGCAACCGCTCTGAATAGAGGTGTCAAGCGCAAATCCGCACTCGAAATTCGGGCCCGATGCCCGGCGGTGAACAAAATATTTTATTTACGGGGCCTCTATCGTTAATTTACCACGGAAGGTTCGAACCGGACAGGGCTATGTTGGAATTACCTGTTCACGTGAAAAACCCGGAGGCACGCATGGATATGCGAAAAACAGTTATACCCGGAAAAGGACGCGAGAAGCGGGGCCCGGCTTTTTTCCGGGGATGCTCGGCCGGTATCCCCATCATCATCGGTTATTTCCCCATTGCCGTTACCTTCGGGATGCTCGCTTCGGAGACCGTATCGGCCGTGCAGGCCGTCTCCCTCTCGGTACTCGTTTTCGCGGGCGCAAGCCAGTTCATGGCTATCGGCCTCATGGCTTCGCATACCGCCGCCGCCGAGATCGTATCGGTTACATTCCTGATGAACTTCAGGCATTTTCTCATGAGCGCATCCATTGCCGACCGGCTCACAAAAACGAAGGCGCCGGCGCTCATCGGTTTCTGGTTGACCGACGAGACCTTTTCACTCGCGTCGTCCTCGAGCGGCAGTCTCGCGCCCGGGTACGTGATCGGTATCGAGCTCGTTTCGTACGCAAGCTGGGTTGCTGGTACGGCGGCGGGGTCCGTTATAGGGGGGATTATTCCGCCGACCCTTCAGGTGAGCATGTACGTCGCGCTCTACGCACTCTTCGGAGCGATTCTCGTCCCCGTCATCAGGAAATCCCTTCCCGCACTGCTGACGGCCGCCGGAGCTGCCGGAGCCAATTCACTGCTTCAGACTGCGGGGATCAAACCGGGATGGTCGCTCGTCGCCGCCATCCTCGTTTCATCCGGTATCGGTGCCCTTGTATTCGGAAAAAAAGACGGAGGTGAAGAGGAATGAGTGTCTGGATCATCATCCTTTGCATGGCCGCCGTCACCTCCATCCCTCGCATTCTCCCCCTCTATTTAATGAAGAATTTCGACCCGCCGCCCCTGTTACGAAGGTTCCTCAGGTTTATACCGAGCGCGGCGCTCGGAGCCCTCATCTTTCCCGGGGTCCTGAAAGCTATTCCTCAAATGCCGGCGGCCGCGGCCGCGGGCATGGGGGCGGCCCTCATCACCGCCTGGTTCGGAGGCGGGCTCGTGTTTTCAGTGGGAGCATCGGTGACGGTGGCCTTCATACTCCTCCGGTTTTTCGTATAGCCTTGTCAAGGCGCGCGACTTCGGCGCCCGACTGTATTATTTTCACGGACAGGTCCCCGTCGCCGAGTTGCGCGAGGGCGTACCCGCCTCCGGGCAGGGGACCCGGATTAACGAGCACGGTATCTCCGATCTCGTCGATCCCCATGCTCTCGTGTATATGGCCGCAGAAACAGAGAAGCGGCCTGTTTTTTAAAATAAAATCCCGGACCGCTCTGCTCCCCACGTGTCTCCTTCCCACCCTGTCGAGCGCCGTATCCCGCGGGGGCTGATGAGAGACCATGATGATACGGCTTCCCGAGCGGACACCCGACAGGCCGCAGGCCAGGAGCATACCGAGCTCATCCTCCGAGTATTCATTGGGTGTAGAGCCCGGCGCGGGTAAAGAGCCTCCGGCCCCGATGAGGGCGTATTCGCCCGCGTTCAGGCATCTCCCGCTCAGGCTCAGGCCCTCACCCACGAGGTAAGATTCCACTGCCGGATAGTCGCAATTACCGTGAACCGCCCCTATTCCGGCCGAACCGTTTGCCAGACGCCTGATTTCAGCTATAACGAGCCCGGCATCCTCGGAATGTCCGAAATGCGTTATATCGCCGGAGAGGAGCACGAGATCGGCTTCGCGGATCGCGGATTCCGCGTTTATTAATTTTTCCGTTCTTCCGTGTATGTCCGTAAATCCGACGATGTTCATGGTCCCTCTCCTTTCAGGAAATACATCCGGCTCCGCGGGTGGATGCGGGATACCGGCCGTTCGGGTCATGAAAACGGTAAATTGACAGGATGCCGTTATTCAGCGGTCTCTTCGAGCCGGTAGAGGACCTCGCCCGCCCCATCGACCAGGAGCACTCCTTCGCTTTCCCTGCCCCGGTAATCCTCGATCCTGACTTTATCGGGATCGAGGTAACCGAGATTCACGTGCCTGCACCGCTCCTCCGTGATCGAGGTGGCCAGGACCACGTTGATTCGGGGCCGCTCCACACCGTTTTCATAGGTCCCCAGCCCCTTGACATGGCTGAGGTGGGCGAGAACTCCCAGGGGAACGCCGGTGAACTCGTTCAATCTCCCCGTAAAATAATCACGCACGTGATACCCCGTTTCTTCGATGTATCTCCCCCAGGTATGCGAAATCGCATGTATGTGTTTTCCGTATATGATGAGCGTGCCGCCGTCTTCAACAACGGGTTCGAGCTTGTACATCGCCTTTCCCGCGGTCCAGAGCTCGTCGTAGTTTTCCGACGCCCTGGCGAGCACGGTGTGAAAGGGCTTTCGCTTCCGTACGATGTGGAGCGAGGAGGAAAGGTCCGCCGCTTCCGACCAGGCATACGCCGTCTCACCCGTGAAAAGACCCGCGAGCTCGTTTTCAGGCGTCACGACCATGGCGGCGCACAGCCGCTCGACATCCACCATGCGCGCAGCTTCGTCGATGAGCTTCCTGACAGGCGTGTTTTTTATTCCAATGATGTTCCAACTCGTTATGACCGCACCCAGCCAGTGAAACCGATGGAGAAAATCACCCCCCGAGATACCGGGGAAGAGGTATTTATTGCCGCCCGAGAAGCCCGCGACCTCATGGGGAAATACGGGCCCGAGTATCAGGAGGAGATCGTAATCAAACACTTTCCGGTTTATGGTGATATCCATGGGGTCCCGGAAAACACCGCCGGTCAGCCCGGCTATTTTAGATCCGTCGATCACGCCTGTACTGACGAGCGTCCCCGGCCTGTCCCACCTGTGGTTGAAGAAAGCGGTTTTTCCGGATAAAGCCCCATCGTTTTCATCGATCCCGTAGAGGCTTTGAATCTCCCGCCGCCGTAAGGGCCTGTGCGTGCCGAGAGCGACCATGAAGTCGAGGCGGGAAGCCTGCGCCGCGAGCTCGATAAGGAGTCGAACCATTCGGGGGAGCGGAGCCGTTCTCGTTTGATCGGGCGTTAGCACGAGCACCCTTTTGTTCCGGAACCGTTCCGGAGGAAGCCCTTCCTCCAGTACCTCCCGAATCTCCAGGTCGCTCAATCCCCTCTGAAGATTTAACCTGCCCGCTCCCATGATTACCCCCCTTCACCTTTTAACGCTTTGAGCCGCGACAGTCAAGAAAATTACCTTTGCCGGTCCGGTAAATATACGATCGGCAGGCGCAGAATGCGGACCGAGAAAATGCTTGAGCAAAAACCACCGCCGGTATACCTTCTGCTCGTGATGGTTTCGAAAAAATACATAGTTGCGCTCGACATGGGTACGACATCGACCAAGGGTCTGCTCTACGAGACCGGGAATGCGGGAGGACGGGGGAAAATCCTGGGCTCCGCATCGAGCCCGCACACCTGTCTTTTCCCGTCGTCGGGATCATCGGTCCAGGATCCCGACGAGATACTGGAGGCAGCTGTATCGGTTCTATCATCCCTCGTTTCCCGATACCGCCCGGACCCCGCTTCCGTCGAAGCGCTCGTATTCTGCGGCGTACTCCACAGCATCGTACCGGTGGACGGTTCAGGCGGACTCCTCGACAGGGCAATGATCTGGTCGGACAGGCGAAGCGAAGAACAGACGGCCCGGCTCGCGCTGATGCTCGACCGCGAGGAAGCTCGTAACAGAACGGGATGCGCGCTCAATCCCCTCTATTTCCTCCCGAGACTGCTCTGGTACAGGGAAAAGCGGCCGGACATATACAAGAAGGCCCGGTTATTTATATCCATAAAGGAATACGTTCTGAACCGGCTTTTCAGCACCTGCCTGGTGGACCGGTCGACAGCCTCGGGAACGGGCGTCTGGAATCTCCACACCCTGGACTGGGACGAGGACCTATTGAAGACAGTCGGTCTCAGGAAAAATAATTTCTCGGAGGTTGTGGAGACGACGTGCGAAGTCGGCGGTTTGCGGCGTGAGTATGCGGATAAAACGGGTCTCATTGCCGGAACACCCGGTATCGCGGGTGGTGCCGACGGTCCGCTGGCCCACCTGGGAAGCGCGGGGCTGGATCCGGGGAAAATGAGCTTAACGGTCGGAACGAGCGGAGCATTGAGAAAACTCATTCCTGCCGCTTCAGTGCAGCCGGATACGGAGGCGTGGTGCTACTACATGGCGGAAGGAAAATGGCTCGGCGGCGGAGTCGCGCATGACGCCGGCAACGTAATGCAGTGGCTCGCGGACGCCGTTCTCCGGGACGAAGGAGAAACCATATTCGATAGAATCGCATCGACGAGGTCCATTCCCCCCGGAGCCGAGGGCCTCGTCTTCTTTCCCTTTATGAGCGGCGAACGCGCTCCGCACAACAATCCGTCAGCGCAAACCGCGCTTGCCGGATTATCGCTCTCTCACGGACGCAGTCATATTGTCAAGGCGTTGATGGAAGGAATAGCCTACCGGCTCCATACCATCTATATGATGCTCGAACCTGACGCCCGCTCCGAATGCGTGGTAACGGGCGGCATACTCAAATCGCCCGCCTGGCTGCAGCTCCTCGCGGATTTCTTCGGCCAGCACCTCCTCATACCCGAGGTGAATGAACCGGCCGCATGGGGAGCGGTTCTCATCGGACTGCTCGCGCTCGGAATCGCCGGGAGCATGGAAGATCTGGAGCCATATGTAAGAATATCGTCCCGGGTCGAGCCGGACCTCGCTGTTCATGGGGTGTACGAAAAAGTCCGCCTCAGATACGACTCCTACTACACCCGCCTCTTCGAAAGGTGACAGTTCCTTTTGTGACAGTTCCTCCGGGAACTGTCACCCCTGGTTCCGCGCTCTTTCCTTCCGGGCTTCCTCCACAAAGGCGAGTACGTTCTCCCAGGGCGTTTCAGGCTGTATCATGTTCGACGGACAGAGTATACAGCGCTTGTCCGGGCCGCAGAGCTCCCTGTAATACCGGAGCTCCTGACGCACATCGTCGGGCGACCCGAAGGAGAAGGTTCGCTGAGCGCTCACCGTACCGCAGAGAACGATATTCTCGCCATACCGCTCCCATACCTGTCCGAAATCCATGCACTCAGGCTGAACGGGGTGAAGAATGTGAAATCCCGCTTCCACGATATCGCCCACTATCTCAGTCACATTCCCGCAGCTGTGAAGGAAAAAGAGGATCCCGGGATATTCGGACCGTACCTTTTTTATTATACTGACCCATCGCGGTTTGATGAAACTCCGCCAGAGTACGGGTGAAATCTGCAGACCTGTCTGCATGCCCACATCATCGTAAAAACAGAGCACGTCTATTCCGGCTTCGGCCGATTTTAATGCAAGCTTTTCGACATACACGGAAACGAGGCGTACCACGGTATCCGCGAGTTTCGGCCGGATTATCAAATCCTCCATGAACCGTTCCATTCCCCTGAGCCACCACGACCACTCGTATATACTTCCCGCATAACCGAAAACGGGATATCCCCTGCTCCTGTACGATTCGATCCTCTTTGCATCCTCTGGAACCTCGATTACGGGAACGGGATGCCGATCGATCCTGTCGGGACTATCGATTCCGGCAAAGGGCGCGTACATCCGCTCGTACGTCCCTTCCGCACCGCCGGCCCAGTGCCCGATTCCCCACTCATCGAATACCGTGTCTTCGGGAAGATCATCGTACAGCGACCGCGGATTTTTCCCGCCGAACCTTCCCCTGAGTGAAAAGGTTCTGAAATCGTAATCGAAGTACTCGTCGGGTCTTTCCGATCCGGTTTCGCTGGTGAACCGTCTGAATACCGGTTGTGTAAACCCCGGGATAGCACCAATATCGAGGGTGAAGGGTATCCATCCGCCCCCGTTCTTCCTGATCATTCGCAGGAGGTTTTCCCGGTGGTTTAATCTTTCCATGAAAATCATCCTCTTCATATAAATTGTTCCCTGAAATAATAATAGAAGGAAAAAGGTCTGGAAACACCATTCACAGGTAACGGTGAACGGCCTTTTGCGGTAGACCGACAACGGACAAGAGACTAAGTTAATGATCATGAAGGTTCGAATACCGGTGGTCGTCATACTGATTTTTTTCTTCCCGCTGCTCATCTTCGCGCAATCCCTGGAAGAACGGGTTGTAGAACAGCAGCTCGACAACGGGATCAGGGTTATTGTAATTGAACGGCATACGATACCAACTGTTGCCCTCAACATACTCATCAAGGCCGGAGGAATAGATGAAGACGATGAGAGCAGGGGTGTGGCGCATATGCTGGAGCATATGCTGTTCAAGGGAACGAAAACCATCGGCACATCGGATTATGAAAGGGAGAAGCCCCTCCTTGAGCGCATCGAACGGGTGACGGAAAAACTGGACGCGGAACGATTGAAGAACGAGGGGCAAGACGAGGAGTTCATCGGCAGGCTGGAAGCCTCGCTGACCTCTCTTCAGGAGGAGCACCGCGGGCTCATTGTTCCGGGCCAGTACGAATCCCTGTATACGAGACATGGAGCGCGGGGACTCAACGCTTCCACCTCCCGTGATTATACGCTCTATACGGTTTCACTTCCCGCGAACAAGGTGGAGCTCTGGGCCCTGCTCGAGTCGGACAGGCTGAAAAACAACGTTCTCCGGGAATTCTACACCGAAAGAAACGCGGTATTTGAAGAACGCAGGATGCGTGTGGACAACAATCCGCACGGTCTCCTGTCGGAACGTTTTCTCCAAACCGCATTCGCCGATCACCCCTACGGATATCCCCTTATCGGATCAGAGCGGGACATCCTTGGACTGAATGTCAAGAAGGCCCGCCGCTTCTTCGAAGATCATTACGTAACTGAAAACATCGTCATCATCATGGTCGGGGATATTACGCCGCGGGACGGAATGGCGATCGTTGAACGGTATTTCGGATCGATTGAGAAACGGGCGGCACGTACCATTGAAGCCCCGCCCGTGTCTGAACAGACGGCCGAACGCCGGGTCGAAGTTGCCTTTGACGCGGAGCCGTCCGTCTTGATCGGGTATCACAAACCTGCGTCCGGTCATGAGGACGATTACATATTCGATATGATTTCGGGATTGCTCTCCGCCGGGAGGACCTCCCGATTCCACAAGAATATCGTGCAATCGGGCATCGCGCTCTACGCGTATGGTACGGGCGGTTACCCGGGCTCCAGGGGAGAAAACCTGTTCCTCATCGCCGCCGCACCCCGGCATCCCGCCCGTGCGGAGGATGTCGAAGAAGCCGTTTATAGAGAGCTCGAACGGCTGAAGAATGAACCGGTTACGGAAAAGGAGCTTGCCAGGATACACAAGCTCATTGAAACCCAGTTCATACGTGCGCTCGAGTCGAACGAGGGTATGGCGCGGCATATCGCCGAGTATGAAGGGACTGCGGGTTCATGGCGTTACATTCTCCAGTGGAAAGATCGAATGAAAAAAATATCGCCGGAGGATATTCAGCGCGTTGCACGCACCTATTTCATGGAAGAGAACAGGACCGTAGCGGTCCTCGTTCGCAAGTAGCCGGGGAGGACCCGTGAAAAAGGCTGAGACGCGCCGGGCTGCAAGAACCGTCCTCGTTCTTATTTTTCTTATACTTACTCCCTGCATGGTCTTTTCCAAGACCGCGGAAGAGCTGGATTTCGACCCGCTCGTATTCAAGCCGCCCGTTCCACTCGTCCGCCGGCTGAGCACGGGCATACCGGTATATCTCCTGGAAGATCACGAACTGCCCCTCTTCACCCTGAAGATACTCATTACCGAGGGAAGCCTTCTGGAGCCTTCGGACAAATCCGGACTTTTTTCGATTACGGCGGATTCCATGCGGACCGGAGGAACCGCGCTGATGTCGCCCGAAGAAGTGGATTATACCCTCGAATCCATGGCCGCGACCATCGAAATAGGATTCGACCGGGAGTTCGGAATAGCCACCCTTGAAACACGCGCCGAGGACATCGAGCACGGGCTCGACCTGTTCATGGAAATACTGAAAAACCCCGCATTCAGGCAGGACCGTGTCGAGCTGATAAAGATGCGGGAGGCGGAAAATATTCGCAGACGAAATGAAAACCCCTTTAATACGGCCTGGCGCTTCTTTACATCCCGTCTCTATGGGGAGCATCATCCCATGGGAATTCATCCGTCAGTAGACAGTGTAACGAGTATATCACGGGACGATCTCGAGTGGGCTCACAGCCTCCTCTTCAATCCGCGAAACATCCTGGTTACGGCGTCAGGGGATTTCGAAGAAGAAGGTCTTTTGGAAATTCTTGAAAATCGCTTTTCGGGCTGGAATACGAATCATCTACCCCGCCCTCCTCTCCCCGAGCTTGAAGATATCTCCGACGGTATAACTGTTGTATACGTGCGGAAAGAATTGACTCAGAGCACCATACTCATGGGCTCCCTGGGCCTGAAGCGTACTCCGCTCCATCCGGATGCATTCTCTCTCAGGGTCATGAACGAGATACTCGGAGAGAGTTCGTTCACCTCGCGTCTCTACAGAGAGGTACGTGAAAAACGGGGGCTCGCGTACTCGGTCGGAAGCTCTTTCGATCTCACGAGCTTCATCTATCCGGGAACGTGGTTTGCCTACGCGCAGACACGCTCGGACAGTACCGTGGCAACAGCCATGCTCATGATCGATACCATAAGGGATATGGGGGAGCAGCCGGTCCCCGAAACCGAACTCGCATCGGTAAAGGATTCCATAATCAATTCATTCGTATTCGGATTCGATTCAAGAGCCACCATCGCGCTTCGGCACGGGCTCCTGGACTTCAGAGGTTATCCGGCCGATTATCTCGAGCGGTATACGGAGAGAATCTCGGAGGTGACCGCGGAAGAAGTCAGGGAAGCTGCGTACAGGTATCTCGATACGCAAAATCTGCTTGTCGTTGTAGTAGGATGGGATGAGGACTTCGATCTTCCGCTCTCGGAGATCGGAAATGTTATCGAGGTCGATCCCGATGAAGCGGTCCCGTCCGCCGTTCTACCCTGAAGGATTGTGCCCCCCCTGTTATTCACCGGGGAATATCACGTGGAGCGCTCTCCTGCGTGTTATGAGCAACAATTTCCACCCCGTCGCCCACTGACAGATTCCCCGGTTTTATAACCCGGCAGAAGACCCCCTCGTCAGGCATGATACAGCTCCCCATCTGGTAGTATATATGGCACGGTGTATGACACTCTTTTCCGATAATGGTAATTTCGAGAAGCGATTCACCTAAACGTATCCTGTCACCTATCCGGACATCCCGCAGGTTCACGCCGCTGGTCACGATGTTTTCGGCAAAATCACCGAAATTCACATCAATCCCGTGCTCCCGCACCCTGTTTATGGATTCTTCCATGAGCAGGCTCACCTGTCTGTCACCGCCCTGCGCGTGGGCGTCATTTTCGATTCCTGTCTCCCGAATGAGTTTCGCGGACTGCACACTCTTCTTCTTCACTCCCCTCTGCGTGCTTATACATATCGCTGAAACACTTCCCATATCGAATTCTCCCTGTATCCCGTTTCTTCACCATTTACATGAATAGGCTCTTATCCGATCATACACACCTGCTTCCCCGCTGCACGATTGAAACGGGCTTACCCTCCTGTTCTGTGCATGACCAGTTCGGATTCACCGGGCCCCTCTGGATTCTTTCCTTGTGCGGGTCCTTCCGATCTGCCCTCCACCGCCTTTTTTATCTTTTCCTCGATCTCCTCTTCGGACAATCCTCCCCTCAGCATATCCCTGAGATTGATTCCGCCGGTATCAAAGAGGCATGTTTTCAGAACTCCCTGCGACATAAGCCTGACCTTGTTGCACCGTCCGCAGAAAGGGTCGGATACGCCGCTTATTAAGCCGACCCGTACAGCGGTACCTGAAACTGAGTACGATTTTTCTGTGGTTGATCCGTAAGAAGGAGAAACGGGGATGAGGGTAAACTCCCCGCATAATCTCCGGTATACCTCTTCGGATGACAGAAACCGGTCCCGGACGAAATCCCCGTTGTAACGGCCCCGCATGAGCTCGATGAACCTGACATCAATTGATCGGTCAATGGCAAACCTGACGAAACTGACAAACTCTCCGTCGTTTATTCCCCGCATAGCCACCACGTTCAGCTTGACCGCCATACCGGCTTCTATCGCTTTGTCGATACCTTCGTGTACATCCCTCAGACGGTCAAATCCGGTGATGAGCCGGTAACATGCATTTTCGAGAGAATCCAGACTTATATTGACCCTCTTTACGCCCGCATCCCCAAGGCGGCCGGTTACCGGAGCGAGCAAAGTCCCGTTTGTCGTGAGCGTAAGCTCATCGATGCCCGAAATCCGTCCCAGCTTTTCGAACAGAAAAGGAAGTCCCTTCCTGACGAGCGGTTCGCCGCCCGTTATCCGTACCTTGCGAATGCCCAGACGGGCAAATATCCCGGCAATACGTACTATCTCCTCGTAGCGCAGTATATGACCATGCGCGATGAAACTGACCCCTTCTCCGGGCATGCAGTAGCGGCACCTGAGATTGCACCTGTCCGTTACGGATACCCTGAGGTAGTCTATCAATCGGCCCTGCCCGTCAGTCATCAGTGCTCCTCCCGCAATCCCCGACTTTTCCCAGGACCAGCGCAACCGCGTGTTCGATTACGGGAAAAATGGTGCCCGCGTTCTCGGTTACCGCCTTTTCACTGCCGGGCATATTGATGATAATGGTATTATTCCTGATCCCCGCCGTTCCCCGCGAGAGCATCGCCCGGGGCGTAATCATGAGACCGGCCGCGCGCAAAGCCTCGGGAATTCCGGGAATTCGCCGCTCAATAACGTCCTCCGTGGCTTCCGGCGTCACATCATCCGGGGCAAGTCCCGTTCCTCCAAGCGTAAAAACTACAGCTGCATCCGTCCGGTCGCTCAGATCGATGAGCTCCTTCCCTATGGCGGCCCGGTCATCACCGACAACGGAATAGCGTACAATCCCGTATCCCCTTTGTTTCAGGAGCCCGCACAGGGCGGGGCCGCTCGTATCTTCGGCCTGTCCCCTGCTGCACCGCGTACTCACGGTAACCACGGCGATTTTTATCGTCTCTTCCACGTCCCCGATTTCCCCCCGCTCTTTTCCACGAGCATAATGTTTGTAATTGCCATCCCGCGGTCAACGGCCTTACACATGTCATAGACCGTGAGCGCCGTCTGCACAACCGCCTCCAGGGCTTCCATCTCAGCACCCGTTTTCCCGTGTACTGAAACGGCACTCGTGATCTCGAGCTCTCCCCGCTCTATTCGCATAGAGAATAGAATATCGACGTGCTCCGTATTCAGAGGATGGCAAAGGGGTATGAGCTCGGCCGTCTTCTTCGCAGCCTGTATACCCGCGATCTTTGCTACAGCGAGCACATCACCCTTAGCGACCGTGTTATCGCGTATAGCCGCAAGCGTTCCAGGCTCCATACGGACGACACAGCGGGCGCGGGCGTTTCTCTTCGTCACTTTCTTGGGGCCGATGTCGACCATACGGGCCTTGCCCTGTTTATCCAGATGTGAGAATGTACTCACCGGTTTTCTCCAGACGAGTTATGGTTTCAGCCGTTTTCAGGCGTCCGCTTCAGCCGGACCACTATCTCTTCCGGCTCGCCGATGTTCTTGAGCGGCAGGACCATGCCGGTCGTCACATTGATAAAGACGGAACGCACGAATTTGTTCAAGCCGATCTTTTTACCGTCTACCGCGAGCTCTACAGTGTAGTGCCGATCCTCCATGGATTCCTCCATTCCACAGTGTAATACCCGAATATGATAACTGTCCCTAAAGGAACTGTCACAAAAGGAACTGTCACCACCTCATCACCGTCGCCACCTCAGATGAGGAGGATTTTTACGACCTCTCCCTTTTTCACAGTCCGCTCGGGACCGTCAATAATGGTGAAGCAGGTACACCCGGAACACCCTATGATGTCCGCCGAACCGTTCAAGATTAAGGGCCGCACTCTGTACGTCCCGCTGAAATCGCAGATCGAGGGCACAATGAGCGTTCTTTTCCCCTTCCGTTCGAAATCCCTCTCGATGACGGCATCCTGAAACTCAGGCCCGTGATCCTTTATCCCCATGCATTTTCTAATGGCCGGCTTGATGAAGAGATGAAAGCCGACCAGGTTGGAAACGGGATTCCCCGGAATGCCGAATATCCTGCACTCCCCCCTCTCTGCAAAAAGGAGGGGCTTTCCCGGTTTCACCCTGACCTTGTGGAAGTGGATCACCGCCCCGAGCTCCTCCAGAACTGAGGGCACGAGATCGAAATCGCCGGCGGAAACGCCGCCCGAGACGAGCAGAAAATCGTACCGCAGGCCCCGCTCGATATGTTCGCGAAGCACCTCCCTGCTGTCCCTGCCTATTCCCAGCCGAGCAACGTCGCATCCCGAAGACCTGAGAAGCGAACCGAGCAGCGGACCGTTTGCATCCCTTATACTGCCGGGGCCGGGGGTTTTATCAGCAGTAACTATCTCATTGCCCGTAACGAGCACGCCCACCTCCGGCCTCTTGAACACCCGAATACGGATTTTACCGACAGAGGCAAGTGCCGCGATCTCGGGTTCCGCGATACGGGTCCCGGCGCTCAACACGACCGATCCGGACCTCGCATCCTCGCCCCGCCTGCATATATTATGACCCTTTACCGGTACCTTCCCGAACAGCACCTCGTCCCCGTTTTCCTCTGCTTCCTCGAACATGACGACCGTATCCGCTCCCGGGGGAACGGGCGCGCCCGTCATGATTCGTATGCACTCGCGCGGCCCGACTGTATATACCTTCCCCCTGGAGCTCCCGGCCGGGATCGTATCGATCGGTTTCAGAGAGCTTCGCGGAGCGGGAATATCGTCCGCTCGTACCGCATACCCGTCCATCGCGGCCTTGTCAAAGGGCGGTATATCAATATCGGACTTAACGTCCTCCGCAAGAACGAGCCCCGACCCGTCTTCCAGATCCGCCCGCCGGACAGGGAGCGTACTTGTATTCTCCCTGATAATACGAACCGCCTCTTCCATTGGTATCATTGGCTTATTCCCGTACCACCCGGTTCGGAGACCCGGCCCGCTCCCTGAGTACGCGTTCATACTCACCGATGAGGAACCTCGCATCGCCGGTGAGATGTGAACGGCCCCCTCCCCTTCCCCCTCTCGTTCGGACGAGAAGCCGAACGCCGAGGTTCTTCTCCGCGCGGTCCACGCTGTACCAGACGTCCCTGAAAGACATGCCGAGCGCGCGGGCCGCCGCCGAGATCGAACCGCCCGTTTCCACCGCTTTGAGTATACGGTACCTTCCCTCGCCGAATACGGGCTTTCCGGATTTCTCGAACCAGACCTTCGACTTGACCACAAGGTCATCCACTCTGAAGACCATCCCTCGTTATTCAGAAAATGAATAACGTTTTGGATATTAATACCTCTGAACCCGGATGTCAAGTTATAAGACTTATAAAGCCCGCCTTCACCCTTTCTTCCGGAAAACCCTCCCGATATCGTCCCATATAAGATAGAGGCAGGGTACGAGAACGAGGGTCAAAGGTGTGGCAAAGAGAAGACCGTACCCGAGTGTAAGGGCCATGGGCGAGATAAAATAATCCGTTCCACCTATACCATACGCAAGGGGGAGCACCCCGGCCACCGTGGTGAGCGTGGTGAGGATAATGGCGCGAAGCCGGTCGGATGTGCCGCGCGCGACCAGGTCGCGCATGGGCATGTCCGGTTTATCCTTCTTCAGATCGTTCAGATGACTGACGAGCACGAGAGAATCGTTCACCACAACGCCGGCCAGGCCGATGGTCCCGATAATGGCAATGAAGCTGAGCGGTTCACGATGAATGGCGAGCGCAAATATAACCCCCACAATACCGAACGGAATGGCCGCGAGCACGAGGAAGGGCTGGGTAAAAGAGTTGAAAAGCAGTATCAGCAGAAAATATATCCCGATGAAGGCGATGATAAAAGTGAGAAAAAGCGTCATGAATGATTCCATGCTCTCCTCGGCTTCCCCGCCCGCGGTAAGGGTGATTCCGGGATAATCCTCATCGACGTTCAGATTTCGCAGGAGGGGCACCACGACCGCGACCGGCGTCGTGACATCCTGATTGACGTCCGCGGTCACGGTTGTCGTTCGTATGTTGTCGAAGTGTTTGATCGTGTTGAGCCCCGCCGCCGTTTCGAGTAAAGCGAACTCTTTCAACTTTATAAGCCGTCCCCGGTTGTTGGGAACAACGAGGTTTTTTAAATACCCGGTGTCCTTGCGCGCCTTCTCCATGAGCCGTATACGGAAATCGATATCTTCGTCGCCGTCCCGAAGTGACGTAACGACCTGTCCGTCGTAGGCGTACCGGACGTTGCTCGCCACGTCAGCGACCGTCAGCCCGAGTTGGGCAAGCCGCCGGTAATTTATGTTGACGCGTATCTCTTCCTTTCCCTTCTTATCGTCCCGGTCGATGTCCTTCACCCCATCCACGGAACCGAGGTATTCCACCACCCTGTCAACGACCTCGGCCCGCCGCCCGTCGTCGGCCCCGGTCACCCGGAGCGTTATGGGCTTGCCCACGGGCGGTCCCTGCCGAAGCACCATGAAATTGATCCGCTCGAAGCCCTCAAGCCCGTCCGAATCCCTTCTGAGCGCCTCCACGATATCGTCGGCGGTTCGGACTCTTTCCGTATACGGCGTGAGGCCGACCACGAGATGCGCGTAGTTCTCAGCCCTCCCCTGCACCGATTCGAGCGTACCGATTCGAGTAACGAATGTTTGGAGCTCGCTTTCCGGCAGTGACTGTACGATCCGCTCCAGTTCCTTCGTCTTCTCCGAGGTCAATGCCAGCGGAGATCCCGTCGGAAGTTCGATCTCCACGATCAGCGTGTCTGCCCCGGAGGAGGGAAAGAGGAGAAACTCCATATTGGACCGCGCATAGTAGAGGGCTAAGCCGAGCACTGCGATAAAAAGTACGACGAGGGGATACCGGAACTTGAGAAAAACGACCGCAATCTTCCGGTAGAAAGACCTGAGCCCGTTGAACCACTGGCGTACCGCCTGGCGAGCCGCACCCTTTGTGGACCGCTCCAACCCGTGCTTTAAATGCGCTGGAAGGGCAAAAAGCGCCTCCCCGAGCGATATGAAGAGCGCGAGGCTTACGGTGAGCGGTATGACAAAGACGAACTTACCCACCACACCCTTGGCGAACAGCATGGGTGCGAAAGCGAGGAAAGTGGTAAGCACGGTGGTGAACACGGGGAGGAAAACGCCGTTTACGCCGTTTGTGGCGGCCTGGAGCGGGTCGTCGCCCATGGATCGCCGGTAGGATATATTTTCCGAAATGATAATACCGTCATCCACGATGATGCCGATAACGAGAACAAGCGACGCGAGCGATATGGTATCGAGAAAGCCGCCGAAAAGGGGAAGAAGAAAAAAAACGCCCGTAATCGATATGGGGATTCCCATGGCCACCCAGAAGGCGGTGCGCAGATTGAGGAAGAAAGTGAGTACGAGAATCACAAGCACGAGCCCCACCGCACCGTTCGTTAAAACGATCTGATATCGGTCCTGGACCAGAATCGACTGGTCCTGCGCGTAAATAATTTGAACGGGTCCGTACCTGTAAACCCCTCCCTCATTCCTCTCGAGGCCGAATACTCGCTTAATGGAACCGGGAAAATCGAAATTCCCCTTTTTCTCCTCTTCGCTTATGTACCCTGCAAGCAGGCCCTTTCCCGATTCCTCCCGCACCATCTTCTTTACGGCGCGCACGGTCCTGATGATGTCCGCATCCGATGTCTTGTAAACGAGAAACGAGATCGCCTCCTTACCGTTCACCCGTGAAATGATCTCAGGGTCCTCGAAACCGTCCTTCACGATCGCCAGATCCCTTACCCTGATAAGAGGTCCGTCGAAGGTGGAGCGGACAATCACGTCTCCGACCTCCTGAGGCTCGCGGAACTGGGCCATGGTGACCACGTTTTTTTCACTTGTAAAGGATTCGAAGGTGCCGCCCGTTAGGCGAATGTTGCGCGCTTGAATTGCACGGATAATCTCTGAAAACGGGATCTGGTAACGATCGAGCCGGGCGGGATTGACTTCGACCTGTATCTCCCGCGCCCGGTATCCGTATTTTCCGACCTTAGAAACACCGGAAACCTCCTTGAGCTTCCGCTCAAACCGCCTCGCTATTTCGCGCAGCTCCCCATAGGGAATATCACCGGCAACTCCGACTTCGATAATCGATATCTGGGAGGTGTCGACCTCCTCTATCAGGGGAGAAGCGGTCACCTCCCCGGGCAGATCGGTGACCCTGTCCACCGCCTCACGAATGCGGCTCTTGACCTTCTCGATATCCTTTGCGTCGATATCCACGGTAACTTCAATGACGGACATATTTTCCATGGAGGTCGAGGTGACCCGTTCGATACCGGTCACGCCCCCCAGCTCATCCTCGATCTTGTTCGTTACGTTCAGCTCCACGTCCTCCGGTGATGCGCCGGGATATACGGTTGTAATGATAAGCTGTCCGAAATCCACCTCCGGGATGATATCACGCTTAAGCACCCGAAGCGCATTTATTCCAAGCAGCAGGATGGAAATAGTGAAGAGCGTGGCAAGGATATGCCGTCCGGCAAAGAATTCAAATATCTTTTTCATCACGAACCTCATCCCTGTCAGTATTTTTTACCGGTAATCCCCCGGTTATACTTCCGCGCTGTGAGTACTTGAGATTAATAAAAAAACAATAGTCGTCCGAAGATGCGGAGGACAGCTAAAATAAATGAGGATAGCGAAGGACTCTTCTCTGTGCGGACTTACGGTGAAAAAGCGGTTCGTACGGTTATAGTAATAGACTGCCTGAGGGAACATCGATTACGGCTTACTCCACAGGGCCGTTCCCTCTTCATCGAAGAAGGTAAGGGTGTTATCCGTTTCCCCCATACTGCCGAAAAAGGCCCTGTAAAGCCCGCTTTCATCCCAGTAGCCGATCCTGGAGGAACCGTCAGGCGCGATACCGTACTCGGAAACGGCCCTCCCCTCCCGATCGTAGAAGGTGAGTGCGGTATCGTTCTCCCCGTAAACTCCGAGAGCGGCCCTGCTTATACCCTCTTCACTCCAGAAGCTGATGAGGACTTCCCCCTCGGGATTGACGCCGTATTCCGTAACCGGCCGTCCGGAACGGTCATAAAAGGTAAGCGCGCCGTCACCGTTTACATACATGCCGAGACCGGCCCTGAACGATCCGGCCTTATCCCAGAAACCCATCCTGACGATGCCGTCCGGTGCTATACCGTACTCGGAAACCGCATTCCCCTCATCATCATAAAAGGTGAGCGCGCCGTCACCGTTTTCGAATATCCCGAAACCGGCACGGTAGAGACCGTTTTTGTCCCAGAAACCGATCCTGGTCGAGCCGTCCGACCCCGTGCCGAATTCGGAAACGACCCTCCCCTCCCCGTCGACGATCTGGAAGCTCTCGGCCCTGATCACCTTTTCCCGAAGCTGTCCAAAAGCAACCTGCGCGTTGAGAACAAGTCCCGTCAATGCTCCTCCGGCAAATGCCGAGAGCACGGCGGCAATGAGCAGTTTTCTGAACTGTTTCCGGTCCATGGGAACCCCCTCAAGGCTTTTCATACCACCTTACCGTTCCATTATAGCCCGGCAACCGGGATGGAGTAAATGATTTCATTCCGTACGGAAGCATTCCCGCTGCTTTACACTTGATTTCTCAGCAAATCATCGATTGTGGAAAACATTTCAACGAGCGAATAGGGCTTCTCCATGAACCGGTACCCGCGGTTCCTGATCTCGTTCCACTGCGACTTCTGGTCGAGATAGCCGCTTGTAAGAAGTACCTTGACGGATGGTTTGATCGACCTGCATTCGTTTACGAGGTCGAGACCCGTTTTATCAGGAAGGACCACATCACTGAAAACAAGATCAAAACGGCCCTCCTCTTTCCTGAACAGATCGATTCCCTGACTATAGGATGACGCTGTCAGGACCGAATAACCCTTGTCCGAGAGCGCGCCCTGTGCGAAGGTACGAAGCATATCCTCATCCTCAACCACGAGTATCCGCTCTCCCTTTCCGCGAACGGTATCGTCCGGAATATCGATTACGACCTCTTCCGCTTCCTCATGCAGCAACGCGGGCAGGTACACTTCGAATGTGGAGCCCTTGCCGGGAGTGCTTCTGACTTCAATCCAACCTCCGTGCTGTTTGGCGATACCATAGGTGACTGAGAGACCGAGGCCGGTTCCTCCCTCTCTCTTGGTTGTGAAAAAGGGTTCGAATATATGCGCGCTTACATCGTCCGCCATGCCAAAACCCGTGTCCGACAGGGAAAGGAGCACGAAAACGCCCGTGGATGCATCGGGGACGACCCTGCAGTGTTCCTCGTCCACCGTCCTGTTTTCCGTCTTTATGGTCAGGATTCCGCCCTCGGGCATCGCGTCACGTGCGTTCACCGCAAGGTTCATGACGATCTGCTCGATCTGGCCGTGGTCCGCCTTCAGCTTGCTCACCGATCCGTCCAAATTGGTAATGAGCTCGACGTCCTCGCCGATGAGACGTTGGAGCATTTTCTCCATATCCGAAACGAGTACATTGAGATCGAGCACCCTGGATCTCAACATCTGACGCCTGCTGAACGCGAGAAGCTGGTGGGTGAGAGATGCCGCCCTGTTTCCGGCCTTTCTGATCTCCTGTACAAAGGGAGACAGCGTATCATCATCATCGAGTTTTGTAAGTATAAAATCACTATACCCGATGATGACGCTCAGAATATTATTGAAGTCGTGTGCCACACCACCCGCGAGCAAACCGACCGCCTCCATCTTCTGGGACTGGTTGAGCTGGCGCTGGAGCTCATTTCGCTGGGAAATATCACGAATGAGCGCGATATAGTTTGTAACCTTTTCTTTCTCATCCCTTATCGTGGACACGGACACCTCAACAGGAACGTTTCCTCCATCCTGTTTCGTAATCAGGAATTCCCTGTTGCGCATATCGGAACCGCTGTTGAGCTTCTCGCGAATATCGAGCGCCAGCTCACGGGAATCTTCGGGTATCAGGTCCAGAAAATTGTTTTCCTTCATCTGCTGTACGGAATATCCGAAAATTTGCGCGCATGCATCGTTCACAACGAGGATATTCGCGGTGGAGTCGGCAAGGAGGATGCCTATGGGCGCAGTCCCGACAAGCCTCCTGAACCTCTCCTCGGTTTCCCTTATCTCGCGTTCCCTTCTTATCCGGTCGCGTATATCGTTTATGACGACTGCGATGTGAGTGGGATTCCCCCCTCCGTCATTTATCAGGAAGACATTTATCTCAACATCGATACGCTCACCGGTCTTCAAATGTCTGATATACTTGCGGGTTTTAAAATGACCGTCTTTTAAAAGGGACGACATCAGGATGTCGCGGAGGTATGCCTTACCCTCCTCCGGTACGAAATTCTCTATGGTGAGGGACTTATCTCCATTAATTGTATCAACGCCGCAGAGATTCATACCCGCCTCATTGAGATAGAGGACCCTTCCCTTCATGTCGGTCAGTCCGATAAACTCGTTGCTGCTCTCTATGAGAGAGATGAGACGCTGCTGAACCTCCCTGCTTTTTTTCTGCTCCGTAATATCGAGCCCGTAGATGTTTACATAATCCTCACCTTCGACGGGCGTAAACACGAGGGAACAGACGCGGTCCCCGCACATTATCTCACGTTCGATACTTTTCTTTTTTTCACAGGCATCGTACACATGACGAATAACATGGACGGGGGCCTTGTCATTTACACTGCATTGCCATTCTTCAAGTAGTAGCAGGGCCGCTTCGTTCGCATATATCAGGGTACCGTCATTCAGCAGACGAAGAACGGGGTTTGGATTTTCATTCGGGAATCTTGCGAGCGCCCGTATTTGCTCCTCCGCCTCTCTTTTTTGTCTAACTTCCCGAACGTGGAGGAGAAGGGCCTGACGGTTATTATACAGGATCCTGCTCATACGGATCTCGACCGGGATCGGGCTGCCGTCCGGTCCGATACTGAAGTTTTCGATGTGCTCGACCTTGTCTTTTGCGAGCAGCGTGAAATCATCCGCAACGAGATCGCGATACTCCGGCGGCACAAGGTCCGCGGCGTCCATACCGATCAGCTCATCACGCGTCATTCCGTGAAGGCGGCAGGCCGCCGGATTTACATCGAGTATACGCCGATTTATGTCCTCGATGAATATAGCGTCCGGGGAATACTCGAAGACGTTAGGGAAACGACGCACACCCTCTTCGATCGTATTCCCTAGATCCCAGTAGTCATCCATACCCCTGCACGCAACAAGCAGGCTTCCTTCACCCCCGGCAACCGTCCTGCTCGACGTCCCGCATACCCGGAAAAACGATCCGTTCCCGTGTACCAGCCGGAACTCGTGGTTATTGTTCTTCTCATCAACAGGGTGAACGATACTCCGGATGAGGTCTTGATCCGCACTGTAAACAAGGCTGAGAAAATCCGAACCCATGATTTCCCCCTTATCCAGTCCAAGCGCTGCAGAAGCTGTTTCATTGACGAAGAGCACGTGCAAATCTTCATCGAGCAGAAAAAGCATATCAGGTGCATTCTGAAAGAGAACTTGATAGTCGACAGTTTTTATCTGCTTATCTTTCTTCATAAAAAAAGCATACCCTTCACTTCAGAAAAAAATTTTATTTTTATTATAATCAGGTAAGCACTGTCGCAACGGTTCTCGCCCGTATAATCTATTTTAAGTTGAAATATGTGGTATTTTCAAATTTTTAGATCGGTATACCGGGATATATCGTAAGAATAAATCCTGGTGTTACGGAAAAGCTCTCTTATATAATAAAAACAGCCTATACTACATTACCGAAAGGGTCTTAATTCCTGAACAATATATTTCCCTTACGGTTGGAAAAGGTGCCATGAAGATACGCACTATTCTGATAGCAGCGGTCATCCTCTTCATCACACAATCACACGAAGCGGGAGCATATTCCGTTGTATGGATCGCACAGCCTTGTCGATCGAAGCAGATACTCGGTGGATGTGTGGCGATCGATCCCGTGGATGGGAGAGAGCGGCTCGTACTGCTCAGCAACAACGAAATCCACGGATGTGAAATGATCTCCATTGATTTCACCGGCGGCATCGGTGATCTGTTTACCCTCCCTTCCGGATCCGGATCATGGGATATCCGACAGGTGTCCGGTAATCTGCTCGTAATGGGCACGTTTTATAACGGTCATTTCATAGTCTTCGATCTTGGAAAGAAACAAACCATACAGGACATCGATATACCGGGAGAAAGTTACATCTGGAATCTTTCCGCGGGCCCGGACGGACGGATCTACGGCGGCACCTATCCCGGAGCAGTACTCTGCGCACTGGATCTCGATACTTTCACATTAGAAACGATTCCCGCCCCCGTCGAACCGAACCTCTATCTCTTTTCAGTAACGGCTACTCCGTGGGGAACCATCGTTGCAAACTCAGGCTATGAAAATATGATGACGATTTCATACGACCCGCGCACAGGAACATGGAAAAAAATCCCCGGATTAGAATCCGGCCGGTATTTCAGCAATGTAACGGCGTGGGACAGGTATGTAATCGCCTTCGATCCCAGAACCGACAGGGTGGAGGCGTTTGAGGATGCATCCTGGACGGCCCTGGAGGAGTACCCCTTTGAGCTCCCGGGACGCGGTTCTTTCAAGATCCAAAAGGATCTTACAACGAAAGACGCTCTCTACTTCACCCGCGGCAACGCGTTACTCCGTTTCAGCAGCACTGACGAGGACAGTGGAACAGAACTCTTCGCCAGTATAAATCTGAAAGGGGACCGTTATATCGGGTCGTTGCGGGACGGCCGCATCGTCGGCGTACGAGGACAGTCCTACTTCATTGTTGATGAAGGCACACATAAACTGCGGCTGACGGATATTCCGGTGAAGACACACGCGCGCCCACCGCTCTTTATCAAAGCAGATCGGCAGGGAAAGATTTGGGGAGGACCCTGGTTCGGTCAAACGCTCTTCCATTATGATGTACGGACACACGAGGTCGTAAATACCGATGTTATGAGCGACGAAATGGGAGAGATCTATGATATTGCATTCGCAGACAATGTCGTTTATGCGGTCTCTTATCCGGACGGCGAGCTCATCAGATACGATCCGACACAGCCCTGGGACCAGCTGGGTGGTAAAAACCCCCGGTCCATTTTCAAGATGGACGCCTACGGATATATAAGGCCGAGCAGAATACTGGTTGGACCCGACGGACGGTTGTACTCCGGATACTCCGGCAGGTATGGTAAATTCGGAGGGGCCATCGCAATCACGGATCCCGTAACCTCACGAACGGAAATCATAGAGAATCCTCTCGGTACGCGCGGGATACAATCCCTTGCCGTGGATGAAGACCGAATCTTCATCGGGACTCACACGGAAGCCAGTGGTTTAACCGGAAAAAGAAATATATCAAAGTTCGGAGTCCTTGCTATTCGCACCCAGGAGACACTCTTCGAATCCTCGTTTGAAACCGGAGCCGTGAAGAATCTCTGCCGTGACCGGAAGACGAATACGGTGGTATTCACGGTAAACGGGGTTTTATGTGAGTACGATACCGAATCTGAATCAATAATACGGGACCCGGTACCCGGACTTGAACCCATAACCGCCGGTACGGTCATACCGCTCGACGACGGTTCTCTGATAACGGGCACGGGAACCGAGATAGTAAGAATCGACCTCGTTTCAAAAGCCTAAGTGGTCCTCGCGACTTCACCGGTACCGGTTGAAAACCTGACGGTCGCGGACGACAACCATGTTTATTTTACGCATAAGGCCGATCTCTACCGGGTCGTGGAGCCATTGGAGATCCGGGTCACCCCTGAATAAACGTTCTTCCGGGATGTGTATTCACCGGCGGCCGTGCACACAGACATGGATACCAGCAATAAATTAATTAGCCCTCGATTGAGCTTGCCCTCGATTGAGGGGGGCGGTTTACCGCTGGGTGAGGGGGGCACCATGTTGCCGATTGAGCAGACCGCCACTTTTTTTAATTAAGGAAATTTCTATTGACCGGTATTGCTGAAAAGTATAAATTATATACAACCTTGTATATTCCGAGTTAAATAGTATGTCCACGAAACTGGTGATACTGGGACTGTTAAGGGATAGAGACCTCCATGGATACAAGATAAAGCACATAATCGAAGACCACATGGGGGACTGGACAAACATCGCGTTCGGGTCTATCTACTTCGCGCTCGGCAAGTTGACGGAAGAGGGATTTATCCGGAAAGCCGGTGTGGAGAAACCCACGGGCCGTCCGGCACGTTCGGTTTACACCATTACCGAGAGAGGAAGGGATGAGTTCAGCCGCCTCCTCAAAGAACTGTGGAGCACACAGAGACAGCAGTATTTCGATCTCGATATAGCCCTGTTCTTCGTGAAAGCCCTTCCCAGGGAGGAGACCGAGGGATACCTTGCCGGGCGCATCCATGACACAGAGAAATTAATCGATCACGTGACCGGGCATAAAAAGGAGCAGATCACGAATCCGTACGTACCACCCATAGCGGAAGCGCTCTTCGACCATTCACTCCACCACCTGAATGCGGAGCTCACGTGGCTGAAAGAGGTGCTGCGGAAGTTCGAGTCGGGAGAATGGAGTTAATTTTTTTCTCTATATATTCAACATTGTATATTTAAACTGAAATAATGAGGAGGAAACAATGGTAAGGGAAAGAACAATCGAAACGAGTGAGGGGATTCAGGACGGTTTCACTGTTGAGAAATATGATCAATCCATGAGAATCATGCGCGACAAAGGCATAATAAAAATGGAGTTGAAGCCCGTACTCAAGCTCGGCATGACAGACGGACACGCACTTGAAATCGGGCCCGGACCCGGGTACCTGGGTCTCGAGTGGCTCAAAGCGACCCGGGAAACACGACTTACGGGACTCGAAATAAGCACAAACATGATAAGGACGGCCAGGAAAAACGCCGAGGAATACGGCCTCTCGAACAGGACCGAGTATATCGAGGGAAACGCCATGGAGCTCCACTTTCAGGACGGAACCTTTGACGCGTTTTTCTCGAACGGCTCCCTGCACGAGTGGGAAGATCCCATCAGGGTTTTCAACGAAGCGTACCGGGTACTGAAACCCGGCGGCAGGTACTGCATCAGCGACCTCAGACGGGATATGAATTTCATAATCAAGTGGTACATGAAGAGTACGGTAAAGCCGAAGGAAATGGTGAACGGACTCCTCAGCTCGATCAACGCGGCGTACACACCGAAGGAACTGGAAACGATGAAATCCGGAACTTCTCTAATGAATGCAAGGGTGAAAGGGAACCCATTCGGCCTGATACTTACGGGATTAAAGAATACTTGAGAGCCCTTCGGCACCACATGAAGAGAAAATACATAATAATTATAAATATATAAAATCGCTGTTAAATATTTCATATGGTATATACTTATTATAAGGAATACTGTGAAGACGGGGTAATACGTATGGAGAAAATCGAGGTAACGAGCGGCGTATACTACGTCGAAATCCCTGAAGCAAACCTCTACGTGCTCTGCGGCTGTCCCGCCGACAGTGTGAAGCACCTCATGAAAAGAGGGCTCATCGTATCAAAGGAAAAAAACGGAGTCACCTTCGAGACAGGACCAAACGCCATACTCCTCTCCGACGTACCCGTGCAAAAGGGAAGCTTCTCAAATCTCGCCGAGTTTCCGGTTCTCCAGATGTTCTACAGACAGGGCATTCTTCTCCCGAACCATCCGAACAACACGGGAATAAAGCCCATGCTCATCGGTACGGAAGACCAGGTCAACGCCCAGAGTCAGTACATATACCGTGGAAATTACGGTCTGAAGTCAATGGAGGAGATCCACAAAACCGGTGTCCCCGATGACTGTGCGCAGGATATGTTTCGCCTGAAGCTGAAATTCGCATTCGACAATATACGCGAAACCGAAGAGCTCATCGATTTCCGTATCGTGCGTGAGGACCCGGTCGAGCTGAGAGGAGGTGTCACGATTCGCCGTACCGCATTCAACGTGTACGAGTTCTCTTACAAGGACGAAACCGTGCCCGTTGACCTGAACCTTGCGCCCAACCAGAAATACGAACCCTCCTACAATCTCGGGTTTCACGAAATCAGACGTGAGTACTTCTCAGTGATCCATATCGGCGAGGGGGACGGTTGGGACACGAACCGACCCTGCATGGGCAGCATACTCACCTATCAGGGGAAGATCTACCTTCTGGACGCCGGACCCAACATCTTATACAGCCTCACGGCGCTCGGAATCAGCGTCAACGAGATCGAGGGTATCTTCCACAGTCATGTCCACGACGACCACTTCGCCGGTCTCACCACCCTCGTCCGGTCGGACCACAAGATCAAGTACTATGCGCCGAAGCTTGTACGCGTGTCGGTTATGAAAAAACTCTCAGCGCTCATGTCCATAAAAGAGGAGCGGTTCGAGCGGTACTTCAAGATTTTCGACTTGAAGTTCAACCGATGGAACTCGATCAAGGGACTCGAGGTCATGCCCGTGTTCTCCCCCCATCCGGTTGAAACGAGCATATTCTTCTTTCGCACACTCTGGGGCGGCGGATACAAGACGTACGCACACCTCGCGGATATCGTATCACTCGACGTCCTGAAAGGAATGATAACGGACGATCCGAAAAAGAGCGGGGTGTCACAGGAATTCTATGACAATGTGAAGAAAATTTATTTCACGCCCGTTGATATCAAGAAGATCGACATAGGCGGGGGCCTCATACACGGCAAAGCCGAAGATTTCGTAAACGACACCTCTCCCAAGATAGTGCTGAGCCATACCTCGGTGCCGCTCACGGATTCTCAGAAGGAGATCGGAGCGAACGCGACCTTCGGCATGGAGGACGTTCTCATTCCGGCGCAGCAGGATTATTCCATGCGTTCCGCCTTCTACCACCTCAGGTCCTACTTCCCCAAGGCGTCCATGCACGACCTGCACATGCTGATGAACTGCCCCGTGGTATCGCACAATATAGGATCGATCATCATCAAACGGGGAATTGTAAACAAGGACATCTTCCTGTTGCTGAGCGGGGTAGTGGAATTCATCGATGCGGAAACCGATATTCGGAACATGCTGTCGGCCGGTTCCATCGTGGGTGAGCTCTCGGCCTTGAGCGGCGAGAAGACTACACGGACATACCGGGCCGCGAGCTACATCAGGGCACTGAAAATACCCTCGGACCTCTACATCAGCTTCATCAAGCGAAACTACCTCTACGATACGATCAGGCGCGTGCTCGAAAACAGGCGGTTTTTACAAAATACCTGGCTTTTCGGCGAGATGGTCTCCTGCCCCATACAGAACGAGATAGCGGGAATCATGACGAGAAAGTCCTACGCGGCTGACGAGCCCGTCAAACCCGAGGATCCGCCGGCGCTCTTTATCGTGGAGCAGGGAAAAATCAACCTCTCCTCAGGCGGCAGCCTCGTCGCGGAGCTTCATTCCGGTGACTTTTTCGGGGAGGAGACGATACTGTTCGATGAGCCTGAAATGCTCACGGCCGTGCCCTCCTCGGACGCGAAGATTTTCCTCATCCCGAAAGAGGATATCGACGAAATTCCGACCGTGCAGTGGAAGCTCCTGGAGACAAGCAAGCGGAGAAAAATCGCCCCCAGGGCTCGGAATGCATAGAAGGGCTCGGCCGGATCCAGGGGCTACTCAGGCACGCCCAGCTTTATCCTCAGCCACATCCGTTCGTGCAGGAAATACACGCACATCTTGATGATTACTTCCAGGACACCGATGCCCAGCGAGAGGGTGAGCCTCTTAGTGAAGAGGTATACGATCGATATGGTCGTGCAGGTTGCAATGACACGCCAGGTCACGGTCTTCATGATGGTTCGTGTTTTCGATTCCGTCATTTTTTCCTCCACCTCTTACCTGGGGATGCCAGCTGGGCGTATGTTACGGGTAGACCTTGAGGCGGACATCCCGACCCTGGAATCGCGATATTATGTCTGCACCGCAAAATCGCCCTTGAGCGGACGGGTATGTATGCCGCACTCCCCTCCGCACTTGCTCGTGCCGATCCATCTTCCCGCACGCTCGTTGTCATCGGTCGATATCTTCGTGCAGGGAGCGCAGCCCAGGGAACGGTACCCTTGCGAGTAGAGGGGATTGACGCGCACGTTGTTCAATGCGAGGAACTGCCACACCTCACGCTCGTTCCAGATGAGTATGGGGTTCAGCTTCAACAGATCCCGGTCACGCTCCTCCACCTCCCGGTAATCGGTCCTGGTTCTTCCCTCCGTGCACCTGAGGCCCGTAACCCAGCAGGCGACGTTCATCTCATCGATCGCCCACCTGGTTGGGAGTACCTTCAATATGTTGCAGCAGCGATCCGGATCGTGCTCGTAGAGCCTCTCCGGTATATCCTCGTCGTTTCTGTAGATCTTCAACTCCGGATACAGCGCAACTTCCTCATTCATGAAACGGACCGTCTCCCGGGGCTTGAACCGCGTGGTAACGATGAATCCCCGTATGGCGGGGTTCACCATCTTTGCCAGGGCCCAGACACACACGGAATCCTTTCCAAGGCTGTTTGCGACCACCAGGCCGTCGCCGTATTTTTCGTACGCCGCTTCGATGAGCTGAAGCGAGCGTTCGACCTTTTGTTTGTAATTAAGATTATGAACGAGATACTTGAGATCGTCTGTGTTATCAAGAAGTTCCACTGGCTTCTCCTTATTACCGGCTTGATTAACCGGAAGTATAAGGAGAAAGTCAAAACAGGGGAAATAAATATGCCTTATAGCTTAAGAGGATATATTAGCATTGCTTATAGAGAAATCCGCCATTAAAACCATCCGAATTTGAACACCAGGGTACCCGTGAGCCCCCGGATGTCGCCGGTGCTCAAACCGGGCATGTCCTGTATGCCGTCCACCCACAGATACCCGACCCCGGCGTTTATCCTGAACCACCCGACGATGTTGATCTCCCCGTTCACGGTCGGCTCTATATAGAAGAACCTGTGCGAGAAATCCGTGTTTTCATACGATACCCACCCTCTCCCCAGGCCCGTATGGACCGTGAAATGCAGGACCTCGTCCGAAAGCCCGATGTACTCGAACTCGAGCCCTCCGTACCGCAGATTCAGGTCGTTGCCATCGACCTTCAGATCGCTGCGCAGCCGGTACCTCCCGCCCCCGATCACGAAGGTGTGGTTGATGATCCAGCCGCCGCGCCCGCCGGCCAGGACTCCCGCATCCCCGGCAACGGACTTGATCTTTATGACAGGGCCGCCGTATCCGCCGCTTTCAAGTCCTTTACTTAATAACGTTTTCTCCTCGGCAAATAAAGAAAGGGGGATTATTAAAGTGATGAAAAACGTTAGCATCATTATTTTTTTCATTCCCGAACTCCTCCTGCATCCATCACGTTTTAACACACCGATTTCAAAACCATTATACACAGGAACATAATTGGTCAGCCGTATTTTTCAAGCCTGTTGTCATTAATGAATCAGCATATCATACTCTTCACGGAGCGTAAATCCGTATTAATTTATCTTTCAAATTATTTGAGTGGATATTTGAATAAAAGGGGGAAACGCCCCATGGGTCAAGGCGTAAATATGAATCATGCAAAGAGCCCGTTCTCGATTGTGATAATTCTTCGCCGATTGAGGGAGGGGCGATTAAAAAAGCCCCTGCCTTATAAATGTGCGGGGGCTTTTTTACGCTTGCTCCAGAGACGACTCGAACGTCCGACCCTCGGTTTAGGAAACCGATGCTCTATCCTGCTGAGCTACTGGAGCTTTTTTCTGACCTTAATATTACAATACCGCCCGAGGTTGTCAACCCTATTAGGCAGGGACTTAAACCGGCGGGGCCCCGGGTTCATCCCCCGGAGATTTGAACAGAAGGGATAAATTTCCGCAATATAACCTTGAATAATAAGAGCGATACTGTATATTGTATTCTTAATAAAACGCTCCACACGGGGTACCATCATGCAGATTGGAATCATCGGTCTCGGCAGAATGGGGTTCAACATGACCCGCCGTCTCCTCCAGGGGGGGCATACGGTCGTTGTGTACAACCGTACCGGGGAAAAGGTCGAATCCGCGGCAAAGGAGGGCGCCGTTCCCTCTTCATCGGTGGAGGAGCTCGTGGAGAAGCTCGATCTTCCCCGAACCGTGCTCGTGATGCTTCCGGCCGGCGAGGTAACCGATACGTACATACGCAAGCTCTCCACCTTCCTCACCGAGGGAGACCTTATCATAGACGGCGGAAACACCTATTACAAGGACGATATGCGGCGGTTGCTAGAATTGAAGCATATCGGCATCCGTTACATGGACGCCGGCATCTCGGGCGGAATATGGGGGCTTCAGCTCGGGTACTGTACCATGGTGGGCGGTAATAAAGAGGATTTCGAACGTGTCGAGCCCCTGTTCAAATCGCTCGCCCCCGAGGGCGGCTACCTCTACTGCGGCCCCTCAGGCGCGGGACATTTCGTCAAGATGGTTCACAACGGTATCGAGTACGCGCTCATGGAGGCGTACGGAGAAGGTTTTGAGATACTGGACGCTTCACCGTATAAGGAGACACTCGATCATCAGAAGATCGCACATCTCTGGAACCAGGGGAGCGTTATCCGCTCCTGGCTGCTCGAGTTGCTGGAGACGGCGTTTCGGAATGACCCGGGTCTGAATAAGATACGGGGTTTCGTCGACGACTCGGGCGAGGGACGATGGACGGTTCAGCAGGCCGTGGAAACGGGTGTGCCCGCGACCACCATCGCCCATGCCCTGTTCAAGCGCTTCCAATCCCGGAATCCCAATCTCTTCTCCGACCGGCTGCTCGCTGCGCTCAGGAAAGAGTTCGGCGGTCACGATACGAGATCGGCTGACGAGTAATCAATCCCTCCGGAGAACTCCTATGGATCCCATGCACGGCTCCGTAAAAATCAGGGGCTCCTTCTGCGTGGAGGAGATCCCCAAACCCGCGGGATTCGTCATTTTCGGCGCGTCCGGGGACCTTACCTCCAGGAAGCTCATCCCCTCGCTCTTTAACCTGTATAGAAAAAAACTTTTACCCGGCAAGTTCTACATTCTCGGCTGCGCAAGAAGCAGGCTCACCGACGAAACCTTCAGGGAGCGGGCGCGGGAGGCGTTGATAAAATCTCAGAACGCGGGCGAATCCGAGCTCAAACCGTTCATTGACCGCTGTTTCTACGTTTCAGGAGACTACGGCGACCCCTCGCTCTTCAGGGACATCGGGTCTCGTCTTAAAACGCTCGACAAACGCTGCCTTCCAGAGAGGAACCACATCTTCTATCTCGCGACCCCTCCGGGCGTCAACCTGAAGATCATTGAGGGGCTGGGAAACTCCCGCCTCACGATCGACGACTCGGGGCCCCTCATCGAGGCACGCGTGATCGTTGAGAAACCCTTCGGCAGGGATCTGACAAGCGCAATGGAGCTCGACCGCTCACTCAACGAGGTCCTCTCGGAAAGGCAGATATACAGGATTGACCATTACCTGGGCAAGGACACGGTGCAGAACATACTCCTCTTCCGGTTCGCGAACGCCATATTCGAGCCGATCTGGAACCGAAGGTATATCGACAATGTCCAGATCACGGTCGCCGAATCCGACGGCGTCGGCCATCGCGCCGGCTACTTCGAGCAGGCCGGGCTTCTGCGAGACATGTTCCAGAACCACATGCTCCAGATGCTTTCCCTCGTAACCATGGAACATCCCATTTCCTTCGACGCGGACCGGGTGCGCGACGAGAAAGTGAAGCTTCTCAGGGCAGTGCGACCGCTTGGCGGGGACGGTACGGAAGACCTCGTCCGCGCGCAGTACGTTACCGGAAAGGTAAACGGCGAATCGGTACCCGGTTACCGGGACGAGGAGGGTGTAAATCCGGATTCCAGGATCGAGACATTCGTCGCGGCCCGTGTCATGGTGGATAACTGGCGATGGCAGGGCGTCCCCTTCTACCTGCGTGCGGGCAAGCGCCTGGCCCGTAGAACGAGCAAGATTATCGTAACTTTCAAACCCGTACCCCATTCCATGTTTCGCCCGCTCACCTCAGACGACCTGAATCCCAATATCCTTATCTTCAGGGTTCAGCCCGAGGAGGGAATATCGCTCGCCATACAGGCCAAGCATCCCGGCCCGAAACTGTGCATGGATACCCTTGAAATGGACTTTCACTACAGCGACGTAATCACGGAAGGACTCCCCGAGGCGTACGAGCGCCTCCTGCTCGATTCCATGCTTGGAGACCAGACCCTTTTCATACGGCACGACGATATGCGGGTCTCATGGTCTCTCATCACACCGGTACTCGAGAGCTGGGAGAGCGAAGAAAATAAAAACGCGGCGCGAATCCTCACCTATCCTGCCGGGTCCTGGGGCCCCGCGGAATCGGAGAAACTGCTCGATAGGGACGGGAGGGACTGGATATATGTGTAACGGACGGAAGGACCCCATCGAGGTTTTTTCGTGCACCAGCAGCGGCGATATGGCCGCTCGCGCGGCGGGCATCATGGAAAAGGCCGCGAACGAATCGGTGGCGCGGCGCGGTACCTTCACCCTCGTGCTTTCAGGGGGCAGTACGCCGAAAATACTCTTTCGGGAGCTCGCAGAACATCCTGAGGGGTTTCCCTGGGACAGGACTTCCATATTCTGGGGGGATGAACGATGCGTTCCGCTTGACGATCCGAAGTCCAATGCATCTGCCGCTTTCGACCTCCTGCTGTCGCGGGTCCCGATAAAAAACGAAAACATCTTCCCGGTCCCGACCGGGCTCTCCTCGAACCGTGCGGCCGCGGCGGCATACGAAGAAACCATCAGGACTTTTTTTTCAGACCGGAACCCGTCAGTGGACCAAGAACCCGGGACAGGAGAGAAAACCGGCGGCCTCCCCTATCCCGCATTCGACGTCATCCTCCTCGGGGTGGGAGATGACGGTCATACGGCCTCGCTTTATCCGGGAAATCCCACCGAGGAAGACGGGCGGTTTTTCATACCCGTAACGGCCCCCGATTACGCACCGGTAAAAAACAGGGTCAGCATCACGCTTCCCCTCATCAACGCGGCGCGCATGGTCATATTTCTCGTATCCGGTGAATCCAAATCGGAGGTGCTCAAAAGGCTGCTCAATCCCGCCGAGCTCGAACCGTCATTTCCGGCGCGGCTCGTCCGGCCGCGCGGTCGGCTAATCCTCATCACGGATATAGATCCGTTACCATAACGGGACTTCCACCCTCTTCCTGTTTCCGGTTGCGAAACTCCCAGCACCGTGTTAGGGTAAAACTGTAATCAAAAAAAACATTATCTCCGTACGCGAACCGTTTTATTGTAAAGGAATAACAGCTTTATTTTTTTCTTGAAAGACATCACGGCTCTCCGTGATAGATTATTTTCGGAAAATCCTCCAACCCGAACATACGGGTATTTCCAAGTGCAGCCGGCCGTCTCGATGATTGCGAACGGTTTGTATGCCACAATCCTTCGAGACATTAATTTATTTAATAAAGAAAAGGCGTACCATGGGAAAAGAACCGCAGGCCGAAAAGAAAAAACAGAAGCTCATACGGTGGCAAAAGTCGAACGTGGGAGTGTTGTACGCGCTCATAGCCCCTTCACTGGCCTCCATATACTTCTTCGGGTGGAGGAGCCTTCTCCTCATCACGGTTGTGGCGGTCGCCGGTTTCCTCACGGAGTACGTCTTTCTGCGGGCCTACTACAGGGAGCCCGTATCTTCGGCGGTCTTCGTTTCATCCATGCTCTTCACCCTTTCCCTTCCCCCGTCCCTTCCCGTGTGGATGGCCGTAGTGGGAATTGTTTTCGGCATAGCCCTCGGCAAGATGGCCTTCGGCGGGTTCGGGAGGAACATTTTCAATCCGGCCCTGACCGGACGCGCGTTCATCTACATAAGCTTCGGGGGCTGGATGAACGGAGGCTGGCTCGACCCGATTGGAGGAATTCCCGGGGGTTTCGGGACCTTTATCTCCGATGCGGTCAGCTC
Source organism: uncultured Spirochaetota bacterium (assembly GCA_964460545.1). Classification (GTDB taxonomy): domain Bacteria; phylum Spirochaetota; class B62-G9; order B62-G9; family DRHN01; genus CAYWUT01. Next base: position 5,504 of record CAYWUT010000007.1, on the reverse strand, counting down.
GGCCACTCCCATGGCCGTAATCGCGGGGGGCTCGCCCGTGGACCGCATCAACCTCATTTTCGGAAACATCTCCGGCTGCCTCGGTGAAACGAGCGCTCTGCTCCTCCTGCTCGGCGGACTCTACCTGATGATTAAAAAGTATGCCAACTACAGAATCGTTGTGTCCGCCTTCGCGTCAACCATCGCGCTGAATACGGTGCTCCGGCTCTCGGGGGCACCCGGGGTGATCGATACGGTCAGCGCCGTACTGGGAGGCGGCTATATGATCGGCATGCTCTACATGGCGACCGATCCGGTTTCAGCGTCCCAGACGACGAATACGGGGCGGTGGATTTACGGGAGCGTCATAGGGATCCTGACCGTTATCATCAGATCGTTCTCCATCTGGCCCGGAGGGGTCATGTTTGCGATTCTCACGACGAACATGTTCGCGCCCCTCCTCGATTACTACATGAAGAAGTCGAAGAGCCGGGGGAATGCGAAATGAGCGATGCGGCGCAAAATAAGAAAAAAGAGGGACGTGCCGGAAAGAGGCTTTTCCCCATTCTGTTCATGCTCGTGATCACGCTCGTTTTCATCTCAATTACGAGCGTGATCTACACGGTGACCAAGGATACGATCAAGCTGAACGAAACGATCAAGCTGAAGCGCGCGGTGCTGGAGAGCGGAGGAATCGCGGCCCCCGAGGACCCTCGGGAGGTGGACGGACTGTATAACAGCCGCGTAAGGGAAGTCAGCGCGGCGGGGGAGCTTTTGTATGAGGTCACGAGCCCGGACGGGTCGGCCGTTCAAAGTTACGTGCTGAATATCACCGGCCCCGGTCTCTGGGGGGACATCACGTGCATCATCGGATACGACAGCCGTTTGGAGACGTGCACCGGATTCGAGGTCATAGACCAGAACGAAACACCCGGATTGGGCGGAAGAATATCGGAGAAGTGGTTTAAAGACCAGTTCATCGGGAAGAAACCTCCCCTCATTTCGGTGGCGGAGGGCGATGAGACGGATGAAGGTGAATTCCAGGCTATCACCGGCGCTACCTACTCGACCGCCGCCGTTGAGTATATCATGAACACCGGCCTGGAGAGGGTAAAGGTGGCGTTCAAGGACGAGTAATGCACACGCAAAGGCGTCCGCAACGGCGTCCGCGTGCGAGTGAAACGCAGGGCGGCACGGCTTCGAAACAAACGGCCGTCGCGGGAATCCCCGCCTGAAGGAGTTTCCATGGAGGCATTCAAAATCAAGAAAGTATTTACCGACGACCTGGGAGCGAACAATCCCGTGTTCGCGCAGATTCTCGGTATCTGTTCCACCCTGGCGGTCACGAACGTGCTGAAGAACACGGTGGTGATGTGCGTCGGCCTCATATTCGTGACCGGCCTCTCCAATTTCACCATATCCCTGATGCGTCGGTACATCCCCTCGCGCATACGGATGATGGTCGAAACCCTGATCATCGCATCCTATGTCATCATCGTGGACATTGTACTCAAGGCGTACATGCCCGACGTTTCGCGGCAGCTCGGCCCCTACGTGGGTCTCATTATTACGAACTGCATCATCATGGGACGGGCCGAGGCCTTCGCCCTGTCGAATCCGCCGGGCCTCTCATTTCTCGACGGTGTCGCTTCCGGGCTCGGCTATTCGTACGTGCTTCTCATCATCGCCTTCCTCAGGGAGCTCCTCGGGTCGGGCTCCATATGGGGATTCACCGTTCTCGGAGACTGGTGGATCAACTGGTCCATCATGATCATGGCTCCCGGGGCTTTTTTCATGCTCGCCATCTTCATCTGGGTCGTCAAGGGATACAACGCGAGAAAGGAGGAAAAGGGAAAAAAATGAACGGACAGGTCGCTTTCTACGCCATATTTTTCGCCGCGATTTTCACGAACAACATCCTGCTGACCAATTATCTGGGCATGTGCTCCTTTCTCGCCGTATCGCGTGAAGTGAGCACCTCCGCGGGCCTCGGCACGGCCGTGGTATTCGTCATGACGGCAACGTCCGTTCTCAACTGGCTCGCCTACCGCTATATACTCGTTCCTCTCGATCTCGTTTATATCCGATACATCGTGTTCATCGTGATCATCGCGGCATTCGTGCAGCTCGTTGAAATGGTAATAGAACGGGTATCGGACAAGCTCTACGCCGCGCTCGGTATATTTCTGCCCCTCATCACCGTGAACTGCGCCATACTCGGCGTCAGCCTTTTCATGGTTATCAGAAACTACACCTTCGTCAACTCGCTCTTTTACGGGCTCGGAAGCGGCATCGGGTGGGCGCTCGCCATCATGGCCATGGCCGGCATCCGCCAGAAGATGGTCCGTTCTCGCGTGCCCAAGGGCCTCGCGGGCGCGGGGATAACGCTCATCATAGCGGGAATTATGGCCCTTGCATTCATGGGCTTCTCGGGTATGATCAAAATAACATAACCTAGCGTAATCCATGGAGGACATATGGGAGCCGCCGCACAGCTGTTGATCGGTATCGGAGCGATATGCGGAGTTTCGACCTTTCTCGCCGTGCTCATGGTCATTGCGGACGCGACTATCGCCAATTACGGAGACGTCACGGTGACGATCAACGATGAGAAGCAGGTAACCGTGGCGGGAGGGAAACCCCTGCTCGGGTCGCTCATGGAGGAGAAAATCTTCATCCCCTCCGCGTGCGGAGGAAGGGGGTCGTGCGGGCTGTGCAAGGTAAAGGTCACGTCCGACGTCGGCGACTACCTCCCTACCGAGCTCCCCTGGATATCGGATGAGGAAAAAGCTGAAAACATCCGCCTTTCGTGCCAGCTCAAGCTGAAAAAAGACATCAGCATCAGGATACCGGAAGAGCTCTTCAACGTGCGGGAATACGTCACGGAAGTAGCCTCCCTCGTGGACCTCACCTATGACATCAAACAGGTGACCCTGAAGCTCGTGGAGCCCGATACCATCAGCTATAGACCCGGACAGTACATACAGTTCCAGGTGCCCGAGTACGAGCTTACCCCGGAATCCGTTTACCGGGCCTATTCCATGTCCTCCCAGCCTTCCCGCGGAAACGAGATCGAGCTCGAGGTCCGCCTCGTTCCGAACGGCATATGCACAACCTACGTTTTCGAACACCTGCGGGAGGGCGACAAAGTCATTGTCAACGGGCCGTACGGCGAGTTTTTCCTTCGGGAAACCGACCGGGATATCGTTTTCATCGCCGGCGGTTCAGGCATGGCGCCCATCAAGTCGATACTCTATACCATGGCGGAGCGGGAAAATCCTAGAAAGGCGCGCTATTTCTTCGGCGCCCGGGCGGTGCGGGACCTCTTCCTCCTGGATGAGATGAAAGACCTGGAAACCCGTCTCCCCGGTTTCACCTTCATACCCGCCCTTTCCGATCCGCAGCCCGAGGACAACTGGAAGGGCGAAACGGGGCTCATTACGGAGGTCCTGAGCAAGCACGTAAAATCGGGCGACAACCTCGAGGCGTATCTCTGCGGCAGTCCGGGCATGATAGACGCCACGGTCAAGGTGCTGTTGGACAAGGGGATTCCGGAGGAACTTATATACTACGATAAATTCGCCTGATGCGGGCAGGCACGGGGGAACCCGGAAAGCAACGCCGGTCCCGTTAAAAGATCCGCTCGGCCCGCGAGAGAGGTATTCCGAATGAAGCAGACGGTTCAAATGCAGGAGATACAAGAGAAAATGAAACCCGGGATCATAACCCGAGACGGTTTTCTCGGCACGGACAGGAGGAACCTCGTCGATATACTGATGGAGGACGACGCCGCGGTGAAGCGCATGGACCTGACGCATGAACGAATAGCTGCGCGCATGACCGAGCTCCGGGACGCGGGGAAACGGGGACTCGGCAACGTCATAAAGGTACCTCCGCATTTCGAGGTACGTGTGGACTCGGTGCGGGGAAAACTTCCCAGCCCGTTCGGCGGACCGGGCGTCTTCCCGAAAACGAACATCACGGTACGAAACCTGCGCCTGGGAAGAGAGATAACTTATACGGATCTTCACATACATCTCGTGGGGAAACACGGATTCTACGAGGGGAAAGGTTCCAATTTCAGGCTCGATCCCGGTGACCTCGTCCTGACACTCGAAATAGAGAAGTAATTAAACGGGTGGTGAATCGGGCCGGATTTCATATTTCGGAAAGATCCTCCGCCTATATCAACTCAAGGAGAACAGAATGAAAAAGTATGTGTGCGATGTATGCGGTTACGTTTACGACCCCGCCGCGGGTGACCCCGATGGAGGAATCGATCCCGGGACTTCATTCGAAGATATTCCGGACGACTGGGTGTGCCCTGAATGCGGTGCAGGAAAGGACGCGTTCTCTCCGGAAAGTTAGAAAACCATAAATCCACCGTTTTAAATTCAAAAAGTTGAGGTTATTTAAAGTGGAAGGCAGTATTGGAGAAAGGTTCAGGGAGATCATCAATTTCGCCATTGAAAGGGAAAAAGAGGCTGTCGAATTCTACCGGAATCTCGGGAAGGAGGCTTCCTTCTCGGATAAAAAGAAGCTTATCCGCGAATTCGAGCTCATGGAGATCGGCCATATCACCATTCTGGAGAACATAGGAAAAGGAGTGGTCGAGGAAATCGACATACCCCGGATTAAGGATCTGCACATCAGCGATTATACGGTCTCTGTGGAAGTGTCCGGGAGCATGCCCTATCAGGATATTCTCATCACGGCAATGAAGAGGGAAGAGGCTTCGCTTAAACTGTACAGTGATCTCGCGGGCAGAACCATGGATCCGGACATGCGTGTTCTATTCCAGAAGCTCGCATCCGAGGAGAGCAGGCACAAGCTCTACTTCGAGCGTCTCTATGATGACGACATCCTGACCCAGGATTGAGAACATTAAGCGCACGTATCGATAAAGACATAATCTTCGAGCCGCAGGCGTTCGGGTCTTTCCTTCTCACTCGCAGCCTGCTGCTCGGAAAGGTCCGGATCGATTTCATCGGCGTGTCTGCCGACGATGACCAGTGTTATTACCTGCATTTCAGCGGGCACGGCCAGGATTTCCTTTACGGATTCCTCGTTAAAACCGGCAATCGGATGGGCGACAAGTCCCATTTCCACGGCCCGGAGCAGAATAAAAGCCGTTGCCATTCCCGTATCAAACAGGTAGTAGTCCCTCCCCTTTATACTGCAGTCCATTTCTTTGGCGCTGCAAACGGCAATGATAAGCGAAGCCTTCCTCGCCCACGCGTTTCCTCTCGCCAGTGCCTCCTTCAACTCCGCAAGCTTCTCCTTCCCGTACACGAACACGTAACGCCAGGGCTGGTTGTTAAAACAGGAAGCCGAAAGCCCGGCGTTTTCCGCCATATCCTCAACCATGTCATTCGTAATGCGCACCGGCTTCAGCGATCGGTACGCTCTCCTCTTCCGTATGAGCTCAGACAGCATTCCCCCTCCTTTCACAATCGAAAAATAAAGCAATTGCCTGATTCGAGTTTCAAGAAATATGCAGGATGTAGAGCTTTCACATACTTAAG
>CAYWUT010000006.1:28282-51232 GCA_964460545.1 uncultured Spirochaetota bacterium | reverse complement strand
AAAAGCTGAAGACTCTTCTAGAATACTGGATTAATCACGAACGGGAGCATGAAAAGGAAAACAGCGCGTGGGTCTCTCGTGCCAGGGATATGGGTTTCCATGACATCGCGGAGGAGCTGGAAAGGGCCGTTCATGTTTCCCGGGACGCGGCGCATCATGTGCACCATGCACGCGAGCTGCTGAAAAAGAGGAAGGAGCACGGATCAGCGAACGATCATGGGCATTCCGGGGATTCGGTGGTCCCCCATCATCACATACAGCTGCATCAGATCGGAATTATTAAAACTCCCTTCCCTCCGGGGACCGACTGGAACACGATACATAAGAGTGAAACGGAATGCCGAATCATTCTCGACGAACGATATGAGGAAGGTCTCAGCAAGCTCGACCTCTTTTCATATATAATCGTTCTCTTTCACCTGGACAGGGTCTCGGGTGATATACCGGTAAAGGTTAAACCGCCGTGGTGTGGAGGAGCCGAGGTGGGCGTTTTCGCCAGCCGGTCCCCTCACAGGCCGAATCCGGTGGGTCTGACTATTGCCCGAATTCTCGGCATCGAGGGCTGCCGTATCAGAACGAGCAAAATAGACGCATACGACGGCACTCCCCTTATCGACATCAAGCCCTATTTTGAAGGCTCCGACAGCAAACCCGGAGCGGGCAATGGATGGAAGGACGAACTGAGCGAGTGACCCGGGTCCGCGTGAAAGGAAGATATCCCGCCTTTTTTTACGGGAACATAACTGCCGGTATAATAGAGGATGGCGGATGAAAAAACCGCGCTCCGCTTCCAGAGTTGCGCTAAAGATACCGGGAAGAATACTTTTCTTTCTTCTCCTCCCGTTTTTTCTTATCTTCCTTGTTCCCTCTCCTTCACCCGCTCTCATCTATTTTTCCTTTACGCTCGAGGATTTTTATAAGAACGTCGATGATCTCGATGCCGTTGTGGATACGCTGATGAGGATGCTCACGGATGAGGAAAAGATCGCGCAGATGGTACTGGTCGCGTGCGGCGGGTTTGGAAAGACCTTCAGTCAGGTGCTTCATGTCATAGAGGAGAACGAAGCCGGAGGCGTGATTTTTCTCGGCGATAAAAAGGAGGACATGCGGAATTTCGTCCTCGCCTTTACCGAGGCGTCCTCATATTATTCTCTTCTCCTTCCGCTCTACGCGGTGGATGCCGAACCTTCCCTGATCAATGACAGGATTTACGGGATACCGCTTTTCCCGGAGGCCGGCAGCATCAAGACCGTGGGCCGATGCCGTGAGGTCGCCCAGGACATATCCGATATTCTGACAGAGATAGGAATACACGTAAACTACGCGCCCGTGTGCGATTATGCCTCGAATAACGCGATCATAGGCAACCGCTCTTTCGGTTCTGAGCCTGAAATGGTAACGGCCCTGACCCGGACATTTATACAGACGATGCAGGATAACAATATAGTGGCCACCGCAAAGCATTTTCCGGGACACGGTACGGTCGAGGGCGACACGCATTGGGACCTGGTCGTTATTGACGGGGAGCCGCCGGAAATCCCCATATTCAGGAGCGCCATCGATTCGGGTGTCGTTTCCGTAATGGTCGGACACCTTGCGGTTGTCAATCACAGCTTCAGCACGCAGGGAAGACCTTCCACGCTCTCGCCGGAAGTCGTCGCGGGCCTCTTGAAGGGTGAACTCGGTTTCCGCGGAATCGTGGTTACGGACGCCCTCAACATGGAGCCGGTAAAGCAGTTCGAGCTTCCGGCCGTCCAGGCCGTGCGCGCGGGCTGTGATATGATACTCATGCCTGAAAGCGAGACCGATTTTATCCACAGCATGCTCACGCTCATTAATAAGGACTCTGTGTTTCGGGAGCAGGTGATGGAATCGGTGAGGAAGATCGTACGGCTGAAGGTCTGCCTCGGATTGATTAATTACAAGCGTATCCCCTCTATAGAGCTCTATTCCAGGGGGTAGTGGATGGAACGGGGATGGTAGTGCCGCTGTATGATGCCGCGGCATAAATGTCGCCACATTAATGCGGTCGCATAAATGCGGTCGCATAAATGCGGCTTCGTGATATAAAAAGATTGATGAGCTTTTTAATAAAAGTGTTAATTTTGTGATAAAATTAATGGTGGGTATGTTTTTTTCAGCCCCCGATGACGATAAATACAGATAGGAAAGAAAACCGCCGGGGAATTTTTTTGTCCGGTCGACACGGGAAACCGTGTGTAATTGAATGAAAGAAACGACGTGGATAGACTGAATGGAGAATGAGGCAAAACGATTAAAGGAGATCATACGGCTCGATACCGAGCTCGCGACCGTTCAGGACCTCGATATTCTGCTCGAACGGATACTGACAGAGGCGCGCCAGATACTCAACGCCGATGCCGGTACGATTTATGTCAAGGACGGCGCCGACCTCGTTTTCAGCTATACACAGAACGAAACGCAGCGTAAGAGGCTTCCTCCGGGCCAGAAGCTCATCTACTCGACCTTCCGGGTGGCCATCAACAAGAAATCAATATCGGGATACGCCGCTGCAACAGGGGAGTACCTCAATATACCCGATGTCTACAAAATACAATCCACCTCTCCTTTCCAGTTCAACTCGAGCTATGACAGGGTTTCGAAGTACAAGACGACCTCGATGCTCACCTTTCCCCTCAAGACAAATATGGGAGAGGTCCTCGGCGTTATTCAGATAATCAACAAGAAGGACGCCAAGGAGAAGGTGATCCCCTTCCGAGACGGCGATGAGATCGTATGCAGGCATTTCGCCGTGACCGCGAGCATGGCACTGCAGCGGGCCCAGCTCACCAGGGCCCTGATCCTTCGCATGATACAGATGAGCGAGCTTCGCGATCCCAAGGAAACGGGGCCGCATGTTAACAGGGTCGCCTCCTACGCGATAGAGCTCTTTGAGCATTGGGCGAATAAGAGGAAAATGCCGGCCGACGAGATCAACAAGAAGCGCGACCTTCTGAGAATGGCGGCCATGCTCCATGACGTGGGAAAGGTTGCCATATCCGACACCATACTGAAGAAGCCGGGCCGCTTCACCGACGATGAACGGGAGATAATGAAGTCCCACACCTATCTGGGAGCCCGCCTCTTTGTGAACAAACAGTCGGAATTCGACGAAGTTGCGAGCATGGTGGCCCTGACCCATCATGAAAACTGGGACGGGACAGGGTACCCGGGTAGCATAGACATCAGAACGGGCAAGTCTCAACAAAAGGGAACGGCGAAGCCCCTGAAAGGCGAAGAGATACCGATTTACGGACGTATCGTGGCCCTCGCGGATGTTTACGACGCCCTCAGGTCGAGAAGGGTGTATAAGAAGGCCTGGACCGAAGAGGACGTGCTCCACGAGATTCAGAGCCTCTCGGGGACGAAATTCGATCCCGATATAGTGGAGGCCTTTTTCGCCTGCCTCGATGTTTTGAAGTCGATCAGCGCCCGCTATCCCGACGACTAGCCGCCCGGCCGCCGTCAGGAGCGTCGGGAATTTTATACCCAACTGAATCCCGGCTCGCGAATCCCCAGGCGCGCTTGTCAGCGCGCTTGCCAGCGCGCTTTTACACCATAATCCCGGTATCCCGCATACGGTTTATGCCCCTCAATACCGATTGGGTATCGTTGCGTGAGTTTATCTCCAGGGTAAGAAGAGTATCATCATCGAACAGACGGAGTATCCACGGTATGTCGAGCATTCCCTCTCCGGGAGGATAGTGGTCCGTCAGTGTTTCATCAACGTCGTGTATGTGGGCTCCCGCACACCGGTCCTTGAAATGCACCTGCCACGACTGCATCGAGGCGAATCCCATTCTCTCCTGTATATAGGTATGACCCACATCGTGCCAGTAGAAGAGGTTCCGATGGGGAAGGTCTAACAGAACGGACATTTCATCCAGGGTCGGTATCTCGTAGTGCCGGAGCCGGGTCTCTATACAGAAATGAGCGGTCGGAAAACGGCTGCAGAGCTCGTCCAGACTCCGGGCCGCCTGTTCGAGATATTCTTTTTCGTTTTTCTTTCTCAGGCCACGGTATTCTTCGAAGAGGTCCGCGCTCTCCGCGGTTTCGTCTCCCCGTATCGTATTCGCAAGACAGCGTGTATTGAGCTCCTTGAAGGAAGAACCGTCTATCCTGCCCGCGTGCAGGACAATATGCCGCGAGCCGAGTGCCAGTGCCCATTCGACGCTTTCCATGATGAGCTCGATCTCGCCTGTCCGTTTCTTTTCATCGAGGCTCGCGAAATCAGGTGCATAGTAGGAATCGGGTTCTTTTTTACCGGGACCCGCAACGGCATGAACCGAGGTAACTGAAATGCTTCTTTCAGCTATGAGTGTTTGCAGCTCCTGGAAGAAGTTTTTATCTCCCTTGCTTCCTATTTCCAGTGATTGAACGAAGGGAAGGACGGCGATCACACGCTCTATATCTCCCTCGGCCCACGAAGTCGAGAAAGCGAATTTCATATTAATAAAATCCTTTCAGTCGATAGGTACACATAAGCTAATACACGGCTTATGTGCCGTAAAAGCAATTCGGCAGTGTGGATCGAAAAAAACAAATTATTAACAAATTTCCCCTGTTAAGGGGTGAAATTTCTTTGATTCCGCCGGAAAATGAAGATATATTATCGAAAACTGCAGAGGGAGAGGGTTTCCGATAATGACAGATCTTCAGAAGCGGTCCATTAACACTATCAGGATGCTGGCAGTTGACGCGATACAGAAGGCCAACTCGGGACATCCGGGCCTTCCCATGGGTGCCGCGCCCATGGCCTACGTTCTCTGGAAGGATTATCTGAAACACAATCCCCTCAACCCCTCATGGTCGGACAGGGACCGTTTCGTATTGTCGGGCGGTCACGGTTCCATGCTTCTGTACGGACTGCTGCACCTTACGGGGTATGAGGCCATGACCATGGACCAGCTCAAGGCTTTCAGACAGTGGTCCAGTTTAACTCCGGGTCATCCGGAAAGCCACGTGACACCCGGCGTCGAAGCAACCACGGGCCCGCTCGGGCAGGGTATTTCAAACGCGGTGGGCATGGCGATTGCCGAGCGGTTTTTAGGTGAATATTTCAACCGTGACGGATTCCCGATCGTGGACCATTACACGTATGTTCTGACCACCGACGGTGATCTCATGGAGGGTGTGGCGAGCGAGGCGGCTTCACTTGCCGGTCACCTCGGTCTCGGAAAGCTCATTGCTCTCTACGACGATAACAACATATCCCTCGCAGCGCCCACGAAGGTCGCATTCACCGAAGATGTTGGAAAAAGATTCGAAAGCTACGGGTGGCAGGTTCTCGAGGTGAGGGACGGCAACACCGATATCGAAGCGATCAAGGCGGCGATAGGCAGCGCGAGAGAGGAAAAAGGCCGTCCGACCATAATCAAAATCAAGACCCTGATCGGATACGGATCACCCAACAAGGCGAATTCCCACGCCGCGCACGGCTCTCCCCTCGGAGATGATGAGATAAAGGCTACGAAGGAGAACCTTGGATGGCCCGTGGAACCCGCTTTTCTGGTGCCTGATGATGTTCTCTCGCACTTCAGGGAGGCGGTAGATAAGGGAAAAGAGCGTGAGGAGTCGTGGAATAATTGCTTCAATTCCTATACCGGCACCCATCCTGAGCTGGCGAAGCAGTGGAAAGACGCCTGGTCCGGGAAGCTCCCGGACGGCTGGGAAAAAGCGCTCCCCGTTTTCTCAGGGGAAAACGGGGCCATTCCCACGAGAAAGGCGTCGGGTTCGATCATCAATGCGGTTGCACCCGTGATATGGAACCTGATCGGGGGCTCCGCGGACCTCGCTCCCTCGACAAACACCTACATGAAAGACGAGGATGAACAGCAGAAGGAGAGCCCGGGCGGCCGAAATGTCAGATTCGGAGTCCGTGAGCACGCCATGGGTTCGATTGTCAATGGAATGGCGTATCACGGCGGTGTTATTCCTTTCGGCGGAACCTTCCTCACCTTCTCGGACTACATGAGGGGAGCGGTACGCGTTTCAGCTCTCTCGAAGCTCCATTCCATATGGGTGTGGACACACGACAGCGTCTGGCTCGGTGAGGACGGCCCCACACATCAGCCGGTGGAGCAGATTGCGGCGCTTCGCGCCATGCCGAACCTCGTTGTAATCAGGCCGGCCGATGCGAATGAGACGGCCGCCGCGTGGAAGATCGCGCTGGAACGCAGCAGCGGCCCGACTGCCCTCATTCTGAGCAGGCAGGGACTGCCCGTTCTCGACGAACCACAGGCCGCCGCGGACGGTGTCAGGAAGGGCGCCTATATCGTGCGTGATACGGAATCCTCCCCGGATGTGATTCTCATCTCCTCGGGATCAGAGGTTTCACTTGCGCTTGAAGCATGCGGAATACTGAAGGATAAGAATATTAAAGCCCGGGTCGTTTCCATGCCGAGTTGGGAACTCTTCGATGAACAGCCCGATGACTATAAACAAGCCATACTGCCCTCCGGTTCCGTACGCGTGTCGGTTGAGACCGGCGTGAGCATGGGGTGGCACAAGTATGTCGGGGATAAGGGAAGGATCATAAGCAGGGACGCTTTCGGTAATTCCGCCCCGTACAAGGTCCTCGTTGAAGAGTATGGTTTCACTCCCGAGCGTGTTGCGAATGAAGCACTGGAAGCCGTAAAAGCGGCGCGCTGAAACTGAGCAATAAAGGGCTCACATCTTAGCTTTTCATCATAGTTGAATGCCCTTTTTATAAAACGCCTCCCAATTGTGACCTGCATAGTGAACCCGGGGGAGGCGTTTTTATTTATATCCCCCCGACCCATCACTGTAAAAGAATGGAGGGGACATTTTCTTAATTCCACAACCGAATTGTTCCTGCATATACCCCGGCCCATAAAAAGTGTCCGTATAATCTGACTATTCTGAAATTTAACATGTGTCTAATAATATCATGAAAGTTGGCATTCCTGACGGGATCGATTATCTTAAGAGGAATAGAGGGTTAAGTTCGTCCGGTGCGGTAAAATAAAATAAACGAGGGAAGTTTATGCTTTCACGGAATCTCGAAAAGGCCCGGGAGGCCTTCAGGAAGGGCAGTACGGAGGAGAGCAGGCGCGCACACGAGCAGACGGCGGTCGAAGAGCACAAGCAGGGGGGGAAGTATATCAAGAGCCTCATATACGGCGGCCTGGACGGGATAATTACCACTTTCGCCGTGGTTGCGGGTGTTGCCGGTGCGGCGCTGTCGCCCGCTATTGTGCTCATACTCGGATTCGCCAATCTCTTTGCGGACGGACTCTCCATGGCAATAGGGGATTTTCTCTCTACACGGGCGGAGAACGAATACAATCAGGCGGAGCGGAAGCGCGAGGAGTGGGAAGTGGAGCACTATCCGGACGGCGAGGAAAAGGAGATGGCCGAGCTCTACAGGGACCAGGGGATCGGCGAGGAGGACGCCCGGAAAATGGCCGGTATACTGCGTAAATATCCGAAGGCGTGGGTTTCAGTCATGATGGTCGAGGAGCTCGGCATCGTCGAGAGCGACGAGTCTCCCCTGAAGAACGCGCTCGTGACCTTTTTATCTTTCGTGGTTTTCGGTTTCATACCCCTCGTCGCATATGTGCTTTCCGGTTTCATGGAAGTACTTGCGAACAACACCTTTCTTATCGCGTCCGTGCTGACCGCCCTCACGCTGTTCACGCTCGGCGCGATCAAGGTGCGCATAACGGAAAAGAACTGGCTCGTCTCAGGGGTCGAGATGCTCGTTGTCGGTGGCATAGCCGCGGCCGCTGCGTACGGGATCGGCGCCCTCGTGGCCCTGTTCGTGTAAATACGCCTGCTTGAAAAGAGTATTTTTCAGCGGATTATACGTACGAGTTCAGAGGTTTCGGAACGAGGTTTTCTTATAGCGATGAACAATAATACCTGATTATGGATTACTGCGGCGGCGGATGTGTTCTATTTCCCCGACAGCGGAATATACATAGTGACCGCCACGAACATCGTTACATTTCTGGAAACTCTGTTGGCCGAGCTCTACAACCACGATTTCCAGGAAGAATTACTGGATGTCATATTCAACCGATCGGGGCGAACGGTAAACGGCGAACGAACTCCCGACTTTCTCAGCTCTCCGCGATCAGGCTTTTCACCTCGTCGCGTATACGTTCGGGCTGGGGTACGTAGAACCGTTCCATGACCGGCGAGAAGGGTGCCGGTGTATTGGGTGCGGCGACACGCAGAACAGGCGCCAGCAGGTAATCCGGGATCCGCTCCGAAACCTGCATACCGATCTCGGCGCCGAGACCTCCCTGCTTCGGCGATTCCTCCGCGATGACGAGCCTGCCTGTTTTTCGTACCGAACCCGTAATAAGCTCGATATCCAGGGGCCACAACGTCCTGGGGTCCAGCACTTCGCAGGAGATGCCCTCTTCTTCGAGCATCCGGGCGGCGGCGAGGCTGAAATGCATCATTAAAAGACTCGCCACGATCGTACAGTCCTTCCCCGCGCGCCTCACCACACCCTTCCCGATGGGGACGACATAATCCTCTTCCGGAATTTCGGAGGTGACATCGAAGGTCCCAGACTCCTGCCGCGGACCTTTCGAACCGTAGAGCAGCTTGTGCTCGAATATGAGAACGGGATCGTCGTCGCGTACGGCCGCACGGAGCAGCCCCGCCGCGTCATAAGCGGTTGCCGGCGCCACGATCTTGATTCCGGGACAGCATAGAAAATAGGGTTCGAGGTTCTGGGCGTGCTGCGACCCGCGCCCCGTTACACCGACCGGGGCCCGCATTACGACCGGCATCTTGAGCTTTCCGCCCGACATGTAGCGCAGCTTCGCGATCTGGTTCACGATCTGGTCCATGGCGCAGAGCAGGAAATCTCCGTACTGAACGTCCGCGATGGGCCGCATGCCCATCAGGGCCGCTCCGCATGCGGCTCCGAATATACCTGTCTCGGATATGGGCGTATCGATGATCCGGTCCCGGAAATCCTTCTCCAGACCGAGCGTTACGGTAAACGCACCGCCGAATCCTCCGGTTATTCCGATATCTTCGCCGATGCAGAACACGTTCTCATCGCGTGTCATTTCGTCGTGGATCGCTTTTCGCAGCGCTTCGGCTATTCCCATTTTCATTTCGGGACCTCCATGCCGGTATACAGGTCGTTATAGGTGTCCTCGGGGTCGGGGTCGGGGCAGTGCCGCGCATACTCGATCGCTTCTGAAATGGAGTCTTCCACCTCTTTCTTCAACACATCGAGTTTCTCTTTGGTGATGATTCCCCTCTCCAGCATGAGGGACCGAAAACGGGCGATGGAGTCTTTCTTTTTCCACCGTTTCTTCTCCTCTTCGGGCTGGTAGTTTGAGGGGTCCCTCCTGCTGTGTCCGCAGAAGCGATAGGTCAGGAGCTCCAGCAGCGTCGGCCCTTTTCCGCTCCTGGCCGTGTGCAGGGCCTCACGCGCATGCGCGTACACGTCCAGCACGTCCATTCCGTCCGCGAGGTCTCCCCGCATACCGTAGCAGGCAGCCCGGTCCGATATATGTTCAATGGCCGTGGTCAGTTTGATACTCGTGGAAGCGCCGTACTGGTTGTTTTCGCACACGAAAACCGCGGGTACGCGGTATACGGCCGCCATGTTGAGCGCTTCATGGAATGCGCCCTCGTTTGATGCGCCGTCCCCGAAAAAGCTCACCGCGACACGGGGTTCTTTTCGAAGCTTGAACGCGAGCGCCGCGCCGAGTACAACAGGCATGTTTGCGCCCACAATGGCGATCGCGGGTATCATGCCCCGCTCGAGATCGCCGATGTGCATGGCGCCTCCCTTCCCGCGGCAGACACCGTTCGCCTTTCCATAGAGCTCGGCAACGATGTCCTTCATCGGTATGCCCATCGCGAGTGCGTGGCCGTTGGGGCGATGCGTCGACCCGATCACGTCGTTTACCTCGAGCGCCGAGCATACCCCCACGGCACATGCCTCCATGCCTATGTACTGGTGGATCGTACCCGGCATCTTGCCCTCGAGAAAGAGGTACCTGATCCGCTCCTCGAACTCCCTGATAATTACCATTCGGCGGTACATATCGATGATCCGGCTGTCGCCGAGTTCGGAAATGGCCGTTTCCTTATCCATTCGATTTCCATCCTTCCTCTATGGATTTCCTGACAGCCCCTAGGAACTGCGACGCAAGGGCGCCGTTCACTAACCGATGGTCGAAGCTTCCCGTGGCAATGCAGACCGTGCACGGGCTGACCCGGTCCTCCCCGTCTACGGCGATGCCCCTGCGAATCCCTCCCACGGCCAGTACCCCGGCCTGTGGAGGGTTGATGATCGCGCAGAACTCCTCGATGCCGAACATACCGAGGTTCGTAACGGTAAAGGTGCCGCCTGTCGTTTCCGCGGTCTTTATTTGTCCGTTTTTCACAAGCTCAGCCAGCCGTTTCACCTCTTCGTCGATTTCATCGATGCTCAATCCGTCCGCGTTTCTGATAACGGGCACATGGAGGTCTTCTCCGGCGGCCGCGGCAAACCCGACATTAATAGCGTTCGCGGTACGGATACCGGTATCGCGAAAGCTCGCATTGAGACGCGGATAGAGGCGGAGCGCCCTTGATACGGCATATACAAAGAGGGCGTCTATGGCGATCTTAGTGCCTTCACGGTTATATTTTTCGGAACGCCAGGACAGGAACCGGTCCATATGCAGCCGGATTTTGAGATAGTAGTGGGGGATTTCTCTCTTGCTTCTCAGCATATTCCGCCCAACGGCGACTTGAAGCGGCGAGAGCGGAATGTCCTCTCTGCGGAGTTTTATTCCGTCTTTCTCGCCGTTCCGCATGTACTCCTCCAGGTCCGCCTTCGTAATGCGGCCGCCCGGCCCCGTACCGCGCACCTGTTCGAGTCTGATCCCCCGCTTCAGCGCGATCTGCTTTACAATGGAGGATGCATTCACCTCCGCGCCGAATGTATTTCTGAGCGGAAGGACGGCATCGTCCGGTCTTTCTTCTCCGGTTTCCCTGCCCGTCCGGGGAGCCGGTTCCGCCGGGTCCGGTTTAATGCGTTTCGATACTGTTTCGCTCCCGGCCTCCGGTGCCACTTCCCCGGGCTTGCCTATATAGGCGATTATGTTTCCGGCCTCGACCGTTGTGTCATTCCCCGCAACAAGGCCGAGCACGGTACCGTTTTCGAAACTCTCCACCTCCATCGTCGTCTTGTCGGTTTCGACCTCGCAGAGCGGGGTACCCCTCATGACTTCATCACCCTCTTTGACGAGCCACCTGACCAACCTGACCTCGTCGGTCGTCTGGCTGACCTGCGGCATTTTTATTGCAACCATATCGCCACTCCTGATCTAATACGATTATATCAAGTTTTCTCTATTGGAGGTGAGAATGGGGTACCATTCACGAGCGTCCCCATAAATGGTTTCACACGCTCCTATAAATATCCTTTACCCGCTGAAGCTCCTTTTCAGCGTCTGTTACGAGCTCGTTCATGATTTCATCAACAGTCTGGATCTTATCGACGAGGCCCACGCTCTGGCCCGCCATGAGGGAGCCGTGCACCACGTCGCCCTCGATCACCGCGCGCCGCAGGGAGCCGATCCAGAAGCTCTCGACGCGGTACTGTGCCTCCTCACGTGTCACCTCCTTACTATCCAGCTCGCGCAGGAGCTCCAGCTGGAGCTTTCCAAACTCCTGCATACCGCTGTTCCGTATAGCGCGGACCGCGACGACCGGGAGCCGTGAATCGTACTGGGGTGTGGCCATGGCCTGTCGCGCGCGGGCCCTTAAGAGGGCCTTCTTGAAATCCCCGTGCGCGGTGCTTTCGGCACTTACGGCGAACCGCGTACCGAGCTGGCATCCCGCCGCTCCCATGAGGAGGAGGTGGGCTATCATTCCGCCCCGCGCGATACCGCCCGCCGCGAAAACCGGGACTTCGCTGACGTCGAAGAGCACCTGCTGTACGAGTATGGCAAGGGACACATAACCGATATGGCCTCCGGCTTCGCTCCCTTCGAGTATGAGCGCGTCGATGCCGAAGCCGATCATCTGGCGTGCTATGGATTTCGTGGACGCGAAGGACATTGTTTTCTTCCCTGATTTTTTCACGACATCCACGTGCTGTTTCTTGGGGAAATTCCCGGCAAAGATGACGATCGGGACGTCGCTGTCCTTCACTATCTCGAGATGTTTTTTGAAGTTGGGAGCGATGGTTATAAGGTTTACTCCGAAGGGGCCCCCCAGCTCTTTGGAACAACGGCGCACCGTTTCTTCGAACAGACCGGGATCCATGTTGCCGCCGGCCATGACGGGAAATCCGCCGCTTTTACTCACGGCTTTCATGAGATCGAGGGTGCTTACCCAGGTCATGCCCCCGCACATAATCGGATACCGGGTACCGAGAAAGGTTTTACCGCGCTTCCAGAGTTTCTCTATAAGGCTCATGCATCCCCCTTGGTCTCTTGCCGTAAGAGTACATAGTATACCATAATGCGGCCCGTACGAAAACCTCCGCCGCTGTACCCCGGCCTGAGAGGAGAACGTACGCTTTCCGGCTTTTTAACCGGCGGATACGTGAACGGTTGACATGCGATCTTTTGGGTAATACACTATCCACAAACCTTTAAGGAGGCAGACCATGCGCATATTTGCCATCATTCTGGTTTCCCTTTTATCATTCTTTTTTCTCTTCGGGTGCTCAACCGACGACGGGTCCTCCCTGACCGGGGGCGATATCGTGCCGGATGCCGATGCTCCGACCGTGTCGATCGACTCCTATTTCGGCGACGGCGACCTCTCGATTTCGGGTACGGTTCAGCTCCCTGACAGCGCCTCGGCGGCCCGTTCAATCATGTTCGGTATAAACAAGACGTCTTTTGATCCCTATCCCTTTTCCGAGTTCGACGCGACACAGGTGACCACCACATCGAAGTACGTTAATTACGTGGTAACCGGCCTCTCAGCGGGAGACTATACGCTGAGGATGCAGGTCGATCAGTCCGGCGATCTCGAGTACGGCACAACCGGGGATTTCGACGGCTATTACAACGGGACCGTGTCGGCCCCCATACAGTCCTCCGGTTCAGCAACCGTGATTACGCTTTCCGAATCCATGTCAAACGTGGATTTCGGCATCGGCACCCTCGACTGAGGCCCGGACGTGGCGAACTGGCTGAAAGTGTTGACGTTCGAAAACGAGGTGGAGGCCCGAATACTCCAGTCCCTGCTTGAAGAGCGGGGTATACCCCATGTCGTTTCCTCTTATCACGATACCGCGTACGACGGGCTCTATCAGTTGCAGAAGGGGTGGGGATTTCTGCGGGCCCCCCGGGAGTCGGCGGAGGAGATCAGATCGCTCTATGAGAATCTGGGACAGGCCGAACCGAAGTGTGAAACCCCTCCGCCCGAATATAAAAAGAAGATTATCAATCCGGGAGGGGACTGCCCCCTCTCCCGATGGTTTTCTCCCGAGCAGATAGCGCGCAGGATAACGTTCTACGAAGATCTCAACCGAAAACGGGACGGGCTGTGCCGGAAAGGGCCATGGGTGCGCCGGCGCGTTCGTTTATACGGATGGGACGACACGACCACGGTCAAGGTATATATGAGGGAAACGGTCGGGAGGATCTGCAGGGAGCTCTTCTTCTCCGATTACGGTCTTGAAGTCACGAACGTCTATCCCGACAGGGCGGACCGCGATCACGGCTATGTGGAGTTCACCGTTTATGCGACCGCAGGGGAGGTGGACATGCTTCTGTCGTATCTCGCTCCGGGAGCGTCCTATTTCGTGTATGACGGCGAAGAGGCGCGCTACGTTCCGGGGGATACCGCGTCGTCTGATTTCATCATAGCCGGGGCGGACGATCCGGTCCGGCCCCTCCGGTACTGGAGGAGGAGCCAGTCCTTTATCGGCCGGGTGGAGGTCGAGGATGAGCCCGGCCGCCGATTCGCCCGGGACTCCGAACGCGAGGTCCCGAACTGATATGCAGAAGGCCGCCGCTGTTTTTATTTTATCAGTCGTCATCATCGGTGCCGGGTACCTGCTGAAAAGAACAAAGAACATACGCGAGCAGGACGGCGATATGCTCGCCCGCATTATCCTCAACGTAACCATGCCGGCGGTAATTATCAAAACCATGGTCGAGGTGAAGCTCGATTCCTCCCTCATGCTTTTCCCCCTCATTTGTGTTCTTTACTGCGTGTTTATTTTATACATATCTCTTCGTGTTTTTAAAAACGCGGAACCCGGAATGCGCGGCCTGGCCGCCATGTGCTCGCAGGGTTTCAATAACGCGTTCTTCATTTTCCCCATTGCGGAGGCGATGTGGGGGGCGGAGGGTTTGAAGTATTTCGCAATATTTGATATTGGAAATGTGGTGGTGCTGCTCGGGGTCAACTACATCATCGGTGCGTATTTTTCCGCCCGGGGCAGGGGAGAGAGGACCCGGCTGAACTTCAGGTTCATCGTACGGAGCCTCCTCAAGTCGACCCCCCTTCTGGGGTATATAGTCGGGCTCGGCATCAACCTTTCGGGTCTGCGTATTCCGGTATTGGCCTATACCGTGATTTCAGCTCTTTCGCGCGCCAATATGCCCCTCGTTTTCCTCCTCATCGGCATATACCTCAACTTCAGGATCGAAAAGGACGCCGGGATCATCATACGGGTCCTTCTCCTCCGCTACCTCGCGGGAGGCTCCATCGGCCTTATCCTCTTCTTCCTGCTGCCCTACGGCGTGTTCTTCAGGGGCCTTCTGCTCATCGCGCTCATATTACCCGTGGGGATGACGGTTGTTCCCTTTTCCGCAGAGTTCGGCATGAATTACAAGGTAGGGGTCGCGCTCGTAAATATTTCCATGATCATCAGCTATGTTCTTGTGTGGACGATTATGAGTTTCATTTTGATGTAGCCGCAGGAACGGGGATCCCGGCGGTCGGTTATGGAGTTATAGAGCTTAGAACTCCGGCCGGAACCCTATTCCATATTCTCTTCCAGGTAGGTAAAGACCTCCATAAGATCGCCGTACCTGAGTTCCGCATCGTCGTCGAGCGGAGTGGCCATGTCATTGACGATAACGACACCGCCGCCGTTTTGCCGCGTGTAGAGCGGCAGGGAAGCCGCGGGCTGGACGATGAGCGTGGACCCGAGCACGAGCATGAGATCCGCCTCCGAGGCGCAGCGGATCGCGGAGTTTATTGCTCCGGCCGGCAGCGGCTCCCCGAAAAACGTGATATCGGGTTTGATAATCCCGTTGCATACCGTGCAGCGCGGGACACGGTTTTCGTGAACGATCCCCGTGATATACTCGTAGGTGTATGTTTTATCGCAGTTCAGACAGCGGTGAACGAGGGGAGACCCATGTACCTCTATGACGTTTTTTGAGCCGGCCTTCTGATGGAGGAGGTCTATATTCTGGGTTATGACCGCCCTGACGATACCCTTCCGCTCGAGACGCGCGAGAACGCGGTGTACGATTCCCGGCTCATACCCGTCCACGCTGTATATGAAATCCTTTGTATTCCTGTAGTAATACTCCGGGTCCGTGTGGAAGTAGTCTATGTCGAATATTTTTTCGGCATCGAACGACTTGTAGAGGCCGTTTTTTCCACGGAAGTCCCTGATCCCGGAAAGTGTTGAAACCCCCGCGCCCGTAAATGCGACGCAGCTTTTCGATTCCCGCAGGAGTGCCGCCAGTCTTTCCATGACCGTTCCTCCCCGATATCCATAGTATAACAGGGGAGGTGGGAGGATTCCAGGAATTTGGACGGACATGAAGGTTACTCGAAATTCGACTTTTTTTCATTGGTGTTATAATATCTAACAATCAAACTATTCGGCAGAGGTCCTGCCGCGGTGCCGGGCAGGGGAGGGAGTGAAAGTGACGAACGGTGAAAATCTCCTGATAGCTCTCAGTGCGTTTATCGAGGACAGGAAAGAGGGGATCAAGGCCGGTGTATACTCGATCGAGATCGCGAACGTCGAAGACGGCATTATCCTCGACCTGGATTCCTTCGGCATCAGCGTTTCAGGGGGGGGGGAATTCAAGATAAATATCGATCTCGTCCCGAAATCATGAGTCCACGCAGGCAGGGCGAAAGGTTTCGCCACTGCTGAATCTGAAAGAAGGAGGAGAAGATGATTGGTAAGCTGCCCGATGATGTTCTGGATATTTTTATGGAGACCATTCCTATCGAGTTTTCAGTAGTTGATAAAGACGACAAAGTACTGGCCTGGAACAAACATGAAACGAGGATTTTCAAACGGCCGGAATCGGTCGTGGGAAGGGACGTCAGGAATTGTCATCCCAAGAAAAGCGTACACATGGTGGAGGAAATCATCAGGGACATGAAAGCGGGAAAGAGGGACAGTGCGCGTTTCTGGATTGATCTGCCCCTGGGTCCCGATGGAGAGAAACAGAAGGTATTGATCGAGTACTACGCATTGCGAGACCGGGAAGGCAAGCATCTCGGCATTCTCGAGGCAAGCAGGAACATAAGCGATATTCAGGCTCTGAAAGGTGAAAAGAGGCTCCTCGACTTCAGAGGCCGTTAAGTGAATTTGAAAGATGGATTCATATGAGGTGGTCATTGTCGGCGCGGGGCCGGCGGGCCTGGCATGTGCGCGTAAACTGGCGGTATCGGGCGCCAGGGTCCTGGTCCTCGAAAAAAACAAATCGGTAGGGCCCAAGATCTGCGCGGGCGGACTGACCGGAAAAACCATGGAGAAAATCCGTCTACCGCAGTCGCTTGTCGGGCGCAGCTTCAGGGAGATAACCTTCTCGACACCTCTGCAGACCCTGCACCTCTCCTCGGATGAAACGCTCATACATACCGTCGAACGCCGGGCTCTTGGACAGTACCAGCTCGGACTCGTGAAGGAGGCCGGCGGAACCGTCCTTACCGGTATGCGGGTCACCGGTTTCGGGGAAAACAGGGTGTTCACCGACTCGAAGACCTACCGGTTTTCGCGTCTCGTAGGTGCGGACGGTTCCCTCTCCTTCGTACGAAGGGCCCTCGGGCTCAAAAAGGTCAAACCTTCCTATGCATTTCACTACCTCCTTCCCTTTCATGATGATGAAGAGCTCTGTATCTCATACGATTCGGGGCGGTTTAACTCATGGTATGCATGGCTGTTTCCCCACGAGGGGTATACCTCGACCGGATGCGGCTGCGGTCCCGGTATACGTTCCCCCGGGGAGCTCAGGCGAATATTCGGCCGATGGCTGAAGAGGAGAGGAATCGATGTCTCCGGCTGCAGGTTTGAGGGGTGGCCCCTGTGCTGCGATTACGGGGGTTACCGGTTCGGAAATGTCTTTCTCGCCGGAGACGCAGCCGGCCTGGCATCCGCGCTGACAGGGGAGGGGATCTATCAGGCGCTCGTGTCCGGGGAGGAGGTCGCGAAGCACATACTCCTTTCCGGCTATCATTCCGGTCCCATGGATGAGCTCCTGGAGGAAAAAAGCCTGCACGACAGGGTACTCCGCGGACTGGTGGGATCGGGCCCCTTTCGTGCTCCGATCCTGGAGCTCGTCGCACTTCTGATGCGGGTGCGCGGCGTTAAAAAACGCGTGCTGCGTACCGCCTGCGGAACGTCATAGTGCGGTCTTCCCCGAAATTCCCCCTTATCTAATTATAATTTCTTCCGAAACTTAAGTTGAGACCACGAATAGGAAAATGCCCATGGAAGAGGAATATTTCAAGCTTCTCTCCGTGCTCGACATGCTCATTACCTTTCACAGGGAGCTGATCGGGGTGGAGCGGGAAAAGCTCCAGCTCATCATAAACCAGGATTGGCGAAACCTTGAAAGGGAAGTCGACAGGAGCAGGGAGATACTGACCAATATCGAGAGCGCGGAGACGACCCGCCTCGATATTATAGAGAAGATCTCGGGACGGCGCGACCTCTCCCTCTCCGATCTCGAACAGACCGTCCCCAGGCAGATGAGGGAGGACCTCCTCGAAAGCGGTTCAAGGCTGCAGGTCCTGGTCGACAGGCTGAAAGACGTTATCCGCAGGAGCGAGCAGCTTTTATCCTCCAGCCTCGAGGTCATCGATTTTACACTTTCGATGTTCTCCGGCGACGGCTCGAACGTCAAGACCTACGGAGTCAGGGGAGAAGAGAAGAAAGGATTGGGGCGACCCACATCGCTCGTCTTCGATGTGAAAGCCTGAGGAGAATCGGATGATATCGACTTTCACCGGCATAGAAATCGGCAAGAAGGGGATTGTAACCCATCAGGCGGCGATAAACGTCACGGGTCACAATATCGCGAACGCCGAGACAGAGGGATACTCGCGGCAGAAGGTCTCCCTCGAGGTGTTCGACCCTCTCTACGTTCCCGGACTCACACGGGAGAACGGGCCGGGCCAGATAGGACAGGGGGTGCAGGTCGAGAAGATACTGCGCGCCCGTGACATGCTTCTCGAGGACAGGATTCTGAGTGAGAAGAACGGCCTTGAATACTGGAAGGCAATGAGCGGCTGGCTTCATCAGGCGGAGCTCGTTCACAATGAACCGACCGACAGGAGCATCATGCATGTTCTCGATAAATTCTGGTCTTCATGGCAGGAGCTCGCAAACAATCCGGAAGAGATGGGTCCCCGTGAAGCGGTGCTGGAATACGGCTGGTCTCTGTCAAAGCACCTCAACCACAATTACCAGGCCCTGAAAGCGGTTAGGAACAATATAGAAAAATCGATTGAGATACGCGTCGAAGAGATAAACGGGCTGGCGAAACAGATCGCCCATTTGAACGGAGAAATACTTCGGGCCGAGTCCGTGGGGGACAATCCGAACGATCTCTGGGACAAGCGTGACCTCCTCGTGGAAAAGCTCTCCGGCATGGTGGACGTTCACATCGGCCGCAGCGACCGCGACGAGTTCATGGTCTACATCGGCGGCAAGCACCTCGTTCAGGGAAGCCATTACGAGGGGCTCATGCTCCTGAAGAACCCCGAAAACGAGGGGTATTCGAACATCCTGTGGGAGGTGGACGGTTCTCCCCTCGCCCTGCGCTCGGGAGAGCTGAAGGCCATGCTCGACGCCCGGGATGTGGAGATCAAGGGCCAGATAGACACGCTCGACACGTTCGCAGTCACACTTATGGACCTCGTAAACTCGGTGCACCGCAGGGGCTTCGGTCTGAACCTCCGTACGGGCATCGATTTCTTCGCAGAAAAAACCGCGACGCTGAACGGGACGGGGGATCATGACTTCAGCGGGGACGGACGTATCGACGGAACGGCGATCTTCCGTATGACGGGCACGAACAGGCTGGATCCCGACGGTGCTGTCGGGCTTGCAGGCCGGGTAACCCTGGAGAACGGAATCGCGGTCGATTACGGTGAAACCGATACCCTGTCGGAGATTATGACACGGCTGAATCTCGCCGGAAGCGGCGTCAAAGCCACGCTCGATCCGGACGGCCGGCTCGTCGTCAGGTCGGATTCACCGTCGCAGCATATTTCGCATCTCGAGGATTCCGGCGACTTGCTGGTCAGGTTCGGCGGACTGCTCCGGAACAGCGGGGAGGACGGGGCGTTCGATTCCGGGTCCGGGGGAATGGGAGCCCGGATCGCCGGGGATTTCATGGTCATGCAGGAATCACATCCCGCCTCATGGATCGGGATAAACGAATCAGTATCGAACGAGCCCGAATCGGTTGCGGCGGCGGCCGGAACGGATACGGACGGAAACCGTATGCCGGACCTGAGCGACGGAGCGGGCAGCGGGGATAACGCCCTGCGTATAGCCGGCATTCGTTTTCACAAGGCGATGGTGGGCGGCAGCGGGACGCTCGGCGAATATTACAGCGCCCTGATCGCGCGTACCGGATTGAAAGGCGAGACGGCCGAGGGCGAGAGCTCCAACAGGGATCTCATCGTGGAAAACCTCGTCAACCTTCGAAAATCCATATCAGGCGTCAATATAGACGAAGAGCTCGTCAACCTCGTAAAGTTTCAGCATGGATACGCGGCGGCCGCCCGTTTCATAGCCGAGGTCGATAAAATGCTCGACGTTCTTATAAACAGAATATAGGAACAGCTTTAAGGGGAAAAGACAATGTTTCGTGTTTCTTCAAACATGATGGGTGACAATCTCATCAATATAACGAAGCGAAACGCCGAGAAGATGTTGAAGGTTCAAAACAACGTATCGACCGGGATGAAAAACCGCCTGCCGCGGGAGAATCCGCTCGAGGTGAGCAATGCGATCGAATACCGGAGGATCCTTTTCGAGCTGGAGAGATTCGAGAAGAACGTGGATGACGGCAAGTCCCGCATCGACATGGCGGAAAACGCTCTTTCGAGCGCAACCGATATCCTGCAGCGAATACGGGAGCTCGGGGTACAGGGTTCTAACGGCATCTATACGAAGGAGGACCGTGCGAAGATCGCGTCAGAGATAAACGAGCTCCTCGAGGAACTCGTGGATATCGCCAACTCGAAATACAAGGGAAAGGCGCTTTTCGGCGGGAACGAGACGCTCTCGGATCCCTTCAGGCCCATCTATTCCTTTTCAAAAGAGTCGGGCAGCCAGATCATTGTCGGGGTCGAGTATCTGGGCGATATGGGATCGGCAAATCGGGAAATCGGGCGGGGTAACATCGTCTCGGTCGATGTACCCGGGAACGAGGTCTTCTGGGCGGAAACGTCGAGCCTCTTCTCATCGGTCGACGCAACGGACTACGTTCTTGGAACGGATGCACGCGTTCGGATCAATGGGGTGAACGTGGATTTCAAGGCGGGTGACAACGTCGAAATGATCGTCAACCGCATTAACGATGCTCCGGTACCGATTCGCGCCTCGGTAAACAGGATGAACGGCGGAATAATACTCGAAACCTCATCGGCCCGCGATATCTGGATAGAGGATATTGAGGGCGGTACGCTCATGCGTGATCTCGGCGTTATCTCGGGGAAGAATCCGCCTAAAAACCTCTCTCCGTCGGCCCGATTTTTCGGCGGGACCATGTTCGATATGGTTATGCGGATCAGGGATTCTCTCTACTTGAACGACGCTCAGGATGCGGGAACCAGGTCTCTCGGCGGAATGGACCTTGCCATCGACAACATGCTCAAGTACAGAACCGAGCTCGGCGCCAGGTCGAACAGACTCGATATGGTCAGGGCGCGAATCGTACAGGACAGGACGAGCATGGAGGAGATCCTCTCGAAGAATGAGGACATAGATATAGCGGAAACCATAACTAAGCTGAAAATGCTTGAAGTCGCCCACAATGCGGCGCTCGGCGTTACAGCACGGGTGATTCAGCCCACCCTCTTAGATTTCTTAAGGTAAGGAGTGAAAAGTATGAAGATCAAGACAAAGCCCTACGGTGAGATCGAGGTCAGTGAAAAACAAAAGATCCTCTTCTCTGACGGGATCATAGGGTTCGAAGGCATCACGAGTTATTTCCTCATCGACTCGAAAGAGGGGCCCTACTACTGGCTTCAGTCCGAGGAGCATCCCGAGCTCGCCTTCATCCTCATCAATCCCAGAATTTTCATGACCGGTTACAAACTCATGGTCCAGAGCGAGGACCTGGAGGCGATCGGTGTGGAGGAACAGTCGGACCTGCTCGATTTCGCCATCGTCACCGTACCCGAGGATCATAAAAAGATCTCGGCGAACCTGATGGGACCTATTATTATTAATAAAAAGACAAGGGTCGCACGGCAGGTCATCTCTGAGAATGATGAGTACGGCGTGAAACATTATATTATGGAGGAGGCTGAAAAGCAGGCCCAGCTCGTGGAGTCGACGTAATGCTTGTTCTCACCCGTAAGACGAATGAAAGTATCATGATCGGGGAAGATGTCGAGATCTCCGTTGTTGAAGTCAAGGGTGATCAGGTTAAGCTCGGCATTACGGCCCCGAGGAATATAAAGGTACACCGTAAGGAAGTCTTTCTCGCCATTCAAAGGGAAAATATCAGCGCATCACAGGCCGCGGTCGACAAGGTGGGCGGCCTTTTGAGAAGGAAGGAAGAGGGATAGATCGCCCTCGTCTCATTTTCCCGTGAATTCATCAAAAAGATCGAACTGCAGACCGGATTTATTCGGTTTCCTCTGATACGCCGAGTGCCGGATCTCTACGAGCTCTTCCTCTATCTGTTTTATAAACGGGCTTTTTTCGCGACGACGCATCCTGCCGAATATCCTCCGGGAACGGGCTCCGGTTAGAAAGAGGTCGTTTTTCGCCCTGGTCATGCCGACGTAGAAGAGCCGGCGCTCCTCTTCGAGGTCATTTTCTTTCCCCGAAAGAGTGTAGGGAATGAGGCCTTCCTCGCACCCCACAATGAAAACACAGGAGAACTCGAGACCCTTGGTCGCGTGCAGGGTCATCAGCGAGACGTTTTCCGTTCCCGGTTCGTAGAGATCATGGACCGTCCTGAGCGCTGCGTCCGTGATGAAGGTGCCGAGGGAAGTGGAGCGCGTTCCGGCGGAGTAAAGCTTACGCAGCACGGCGTCTTCGAGAGAACCGGGGAAATACTCGCCGGCTATGCGGTCTATGAGGTCTTGAACCGATATTTTCCCGGCAAGCAGTCGCAGCTCCTCGATCCCCTTTTTTTTAATTCCGAGCTTTCCGGCCTTTCCGAGGAGGTACGGATTGTCCGGGCCCCGTATGATTCTGAGCACATCAATAATTTTTCCGGCAGGAACGGAGTGCGATTCCCCGATTCTGTTATAGGGAACGGCATGGTCTTTCAGCGCCTTTTCGACGGGCCCCATCTGCAGGGCCGTTCGGCACAGCACGGCAAAATCGGAAAGGCTCTCGATTTCGCCGTTTTTCTGCCCTTCCGTTATACTGCTGTCCATGGAAAAAAATCTCAGTCCCCCGATCATGCTCTCGATCGTCCGCGCCACGAACTCCGCCTCGCTCCGCTCCGTCGGGTGCTCGCTGATTTGAATTCGAATCCCGGGACCCGTGCCCTGAAGCATTGTGGCGTTTGATCGGATGCC
>CAYWUT010000006.1:5770-28182 GCA_964460545.1 uncultured Spirochaetota bacterium | reverse complement strand
GGACCCGTGCCCTGAAGCATTGTGGCGTTTGATCGGATGCCAGGACCCGTCCCCTTGAGCGGGACGGCGCTTGAAACGACCTGCCTCGACGCCTTCAGTATCCTGTCCGTACACCGGTAGCACCTTGCCAGGGTATAGACAGCGGATTTCGGGTAGTCATCGGTGAACCGCTCTATGAACCGCACGTCGGAACCTCGAAATCCGTATATCGCCTGATTGGGGTCTCCGATAACGCAGATATCAGCGTCTTCCCCGGGCATGAGCTTCCTCACTATCCGGTACTGCGCTTCATTGATGTCCTGGTACTCATCCACGAGAAGATGCGTGAACCGGCTGCGGTATGTCGCGAGCACGCGCCCGTTATTGAACAGCTCGAGCGGTAAAAGAATAAGATCGTCTAGATCGACAATGTTGTGTTTCTCCTTGAAAGCCGCATACGTGTCGGCATCATGGCCGTATTCGGCGAGAAGGGCCTCCCTGTCTCTCGAATCGATTATGGTGAAACCGGGGCGGGGCCGGCCGAGCCCCTTCATCGTACCGCAGCTCTCTTCGAGAACGGAAAGCCCGAACCTGTGAAAAGTGCAGGCACGCACATCTTCCGCCTTTTCTCCCAGGGTTTTTTCAAGCCGCTGTGTTATTGCTTGAGCAGCCTTGTTCGTGAAGGTGAGGGCGAGTATGCTCCCGGGATTCACGCCGCACCTGTCGATAAGATGGGCTATGCGGTAGGCGAGCGTCACCGTCTTCCCCGTTCCCGGCCCGGCGATAATGAGGGCCGGACCGCCGGGGTGATGCGCGGCCTCCAGCTGCTTGCTGTTGAGCGAGTATACTTTTCGGCCCGTTCCCGGACTTCCCTTCGATTCCGAAGAACCCTTCCCGCCGCCACTGCTGCAGCCGGAGCCGCTCAGCCGTTTGTACTCCCCGAGATTGAACCGGATAAGCCGGACCGGATCGGCTTCGGCCGAAGCCGATCCGGCGGCCGCTCCTGATGAATAAACCGGGGAACCGGCCGTGTCCCCGGCACCGTTTTTCACCGGAGTGAAGAGCGACGGCCCGGCCGAAGACGTAGATTTTTCCGGGAAGAGACAGATTTTCCCGAATTCCCCGTCGAACCCCTCCTCTATGACAACCTCGCGCCTGCGCATTCTCGAAACGGCGGCCCCGACCATTTCCCCGCCGAGCTTCTCGACCTCCTCCTCCGGAAGGTTCAGGAGCAGGTCGAACTCGGAGCCGGCTTTCATGACGAGCGCATTGTACTCCAGCCCGACCTTTTTCGATGAAGGTCCGGTCCCGCAAAGCTCTGAGAGAATTTCCTTCAGTGGTATGAGGGAGTAATAGGGAGAACGGCTATCACGGGTCAAGGGATTGTCCCTGTCCGCGAGCCGGGCCACGCGGTTCATGACGCCGACGGTCACCTTTTTTCCGCACACCGGGCATATACCGTCATTCCTGACCGTCTGGAGGGGGTCCCACCGGACGCCGCACTTCCTGTGACCGTCGTAATGGTACTTGCCCTCCTGGGGGAAGAATTCGACCGTGCCTCTGAAACCGGCCTGTTTTCCCCCGCTCAATGCCCCTGTCAATCCACCATAGGAGAGATCGGCGTCGAAGAGATTCGCCTCGCGGCCCAGTTTTTCCGGCGAGTGGGCGTCGGAATTGGATATTATGGTGAACGGATCGAGAAACGAGCATATCCAGTTCATGGGAGGATCGCTCGAGAGCCCGGTTTCAACCGCGTGTATGTACGGGGTCATGTCCCGGTAGCATGCGCGTATGCTTTCAAATCCCGATTTATGACCGAGCGCGGAAAACCACGGGGTCCATATATGGGCGGGCACGAAGAAGGCCCGCGGAGCGGCTTCGAGTGCCAGTTCGAGGAGGTCACGCGAGTCTATCCCCAGTATGGGCCGTCCGTCCGAGCGTATGTTGCCGACTCGTTCCAGCCGGTCCTGTATCCTGCGGGCACTCTCGAAATCGGGAACGAACAGGAGGTTGTGGACCTTGCGGACGCGGCCGTCCCGTTTGTATATAGAGCTGATCTCGGCGGTGAGAAGGAAACGGGTTTTTTTTGTCCGCGCCTGCGGGGGGAGGGGAGGATCGAGGATTTTATCCCCCGCTTCCTCCTTCAGCACGTAAAGCCCCTCCTCAGCGGGCTCCAGTTTCTCCCCGAGCTCGGACAGCCAGCCGGGATGGGTGAAGTCCCCGGTTCCGACAACGGTTATTCCCTTGATGCGTGCGTACCGGTCCAGGTACTCGGGAACGAGCTTTTTACTCGTTGCAATGGAATAGTGGGAGTGGATGTGAAAATCGCCGATGAAGCGCATTGTATGTGTACCATAACAAAAGGGGTCAATCTCTTTCAGTCACGGACGATGGCGTCAAAGGGGCAGGCCTGGGCGCAGACCGAGCACCCCGTGCACAGGGACTGCGTAATGACGGCCTTCCACTCGCCGTTTTCATCCGTTTCCTTTGCCAGCGCCGGGCAGCCCAGCTTGAAGCAGATTCCGCACGCTTTGCACCCATCGGCGTCCACGTGAAAGGGAGGAGCCGTTTTCCCGCCGCTGAGCAGGCAGGGCCGCCGTGAAATGAGAAGTGAGGGCTCGGGACATTCGATTTCCTCCCCCAGCACTGCCGCCGTTTCCTCGAGGTCGTACGGATCGAACACCCTGATTCGCCCTATTCCCGCGGCCTCGCCGAACCGCTCTATGCTTGCCCTGAACGTATCCTCGCCCGAAAGCGTTTTTCCCGTACCCGGATGGTTCTGGTGGCCCGTCATTGCCGTAATCCGGTTGTCCAGTACGATGATGGTGACATTACCCCTGTTGTAGCCGATATCGAGAAGTCCCGTGATGCCGGAGTGGAAGAAGGTGGAATCACCGACGATGCCGACAACGGGCCTGTCGATTCCGCTCTTCGATACGCCCATCGCCGCGCTGATGCCGGCGCCCATGCAGATTATGGCGTCCATGGACTCGAGGGGCGGAAGGCCGCCCAGGCTGTAGCATCCGATATCTCCGATCACGATGGGCTTGTGCTTCTTCAAACCGTAGAACACGGTCCTGTGCGGGCAGCCCGGGCAGAGCACGGGCGGACGGGCCGGGGGATCGGCCGGGGATTGGGTCTCTTCATGCGCGGAACCAACGGTGTTATCCCCATCACCGGTAAGGGTCCGGCGCGCCTTGAGAAGTATATCGGGATTGAGCTCTCCGATACGGGGCGTGAGGTTCTCTTCCGCATGAAGACCGAGTGACTTAACATGTTCCAGGATAAAGGGGTCCAGCTCCTCGACCACGATGAGCTTTTCGACCTTTGAGGCGAACGTACGTATGAGGTCGTCGGGAAAGGGATAGCTCATGGAGAGCTTCAGAATCGAGAAATCTCCGAACACCTCCATGACGTACTGATAGGATATGCTCGACGTGATAATGCCGATATCGGTGTTGCCGTAATCGGCCCGGTTCCCCTCGAATCCGTTGCAGAATTCCGTAAGCCGCCCGGTCCTTTCCTCCAGTGCCACGCGCCTGTTTCGGGCGTTTCCGGGAACCATGAGATACTTGGACGGGTCCTTTTCGTATTCCGGCGCCGGCCCTTCCTTCCGTTCGCCGAGCTCGACAATCCCTTTTGAATGCGATATCCTCGTCGTGGATCTGAATATGACGGGCGTGTCGAACCGCTCCGACACCTCGAATGCCGTCCCGAGCAGGGCTTTCGCCTCCTGTGCGTCCGACGGTTCGAAGAGCGGTACCTTAGCGAACCGCGCGTAGTTCCGTGAATCCTGCTCGTTCTGGGAGGAATGCATGCCCGGATCGTCGGCTACCACGACCACGAACCCTCCCCGTACGCCCGTATAAGACGATGTCATGAGCGGGTCGGAAGCGACGTTGAGACCTACATGTTTCATGACCGCCATGGACCTCGTTCCCGCGAGGCAGGCCCCGAAGGCGACCTCATAGGCGACTTTTTCGTTCGGCGCCCATTCCGTGTAGACGCCGTCGTAGGTCGTGAGGTTTTCCAGTATCTCGGTGCTCGGTGTCCCTGGATATGCGGCCGCGACCCGGACGCCGTGTTCGAACGCACCGCGGGCAATGGCCTCGTTTCCGGAGAGAAGCTCTTTCATTATTACGGGTATCCTTCTTATGGGTTGGGAATAAATGTACTTCAAATTAATGGTAATTGGAATAAAAAAGACCGCTGATGGTAAGGGTGGAGTGGGGGAAGCGGTTCGCGGTCTCCGATGAAAAATCTTTTCATTCCGGTTCAGCACTATATAATTGAAAACCGGGGGATTTCAGGATTTTTATGATTGGAGGAAGCTATGACTGTTGAAGAGGCGATTGAGCTCCGGCGGAGCGTCAGGCATTACCGGGACAGGCCGGTGGAAAAGGAAAAGATATCGGCCCTGCTCGAGGCGGCCCGCCTCGCACCGTCGGCGTCTAACCGGCAGGAGGGCAGGTACGTGGCCGTCACCGATCCTGATATGCGAAGGAGCCTCGTGCCGGCCGCCGCGAACCAGTCTTTCGTAGGCGAGGGGGGGTGCGTTATCGCGTGCTGCGCGGATACGGACGGCCACGTCATGCGCTGCGGTCAGCTCTCATATCCCATAGACGTGGCGATCGCAATCGACCACATGACCCTGCGCGCGGTCGAGCTCGGACTCGGGACCTGCTGGATCGGGGCCTTCAATGAGGAGGCCGTCAGGGAGGCCCTCGGCATACCGGAGGAGATCAGGGTCGTTGAGCTCCTGGTCGTGGGATATCCGAAGGACTCTTCCGTTAAGAATAAGAACAGGCTCGATCTCGAGGAAATCGTGCACTGGGATAAATGGTAGGGACGCGGGAGCACCTGTTTTAAAACACCTTTATTACTCCGGGTCCGTATACCCGCTATCCCTGATATAAAACCCGAAACGCAGTATATAGTCCGTCTCTTCCTCTTCATCGTCGAAGAGCGTGAAACCGCCGAACCTTCCATCCGGGTCGATCAGGGCGGTGACGATTACGTCATCCTCTTCGTCATGCGCTATGAAAGCACCCCTGCACTTATGGGCATTATTTACCGCGCTCGAAACGGCTTCGTCGTTTCCTGAAACGGTGCCGAAGGTGGTTTCTATCGGCTCGTCGTTCGGTCCCTCATTGAAATCCTCGAACGCGATAAGCTGCTGGTTGAACACGGGCGTTCCCGAAGCAATCGAATCATTGTACTGATACACCTTGACCCTGCCGGTGTCGGTTATCACGAGCTTCATGGGATTAACGCTCGATTCACCGTCACCCTTGTCGAGCTCGTACATCATGGCAAAGTACGTTCCCGCGCCGCTGCTCCACCACTCGGAGTCGGCCGGATCATCCATCTGCGGTACCGCGAGCCCCATTCCGCCGCCCATGTCGGGTCCGAAGTCGAGAATGATGCTGCCCGAATCGGTTCCCGTGAGCGTGATTGCCTCATCCCAGTTCTCGACCGCGGAGCCCCACATGATGCAGGACTCGGTTTCCTCGTCATAGGTGAACTCGTCGAGCTTCGTCACGTCGCCCTCATTGATATCGCTGACTCCGCTGCCTTCGTACCCTTCCTCGAAAACGTTCTCACGCTTGCTGTAAGCGGCGCCGTACACGAGTCCCTCCTCGGACTGCGCATCGAAACCGCAGAATCCGGCGCTCATATCGGAGTCCTCGAGGTCCCCGTCTATGTAGAATTTCATCCAGTTGTAGGCCTTTTCGTAGAGCTCCGTCTTGTCGAGCTCCTCCCTGTACACAACGTAGGATGGATTTCCTATGTCGTCTCCGGATTCGTCGAAAACCTGGTATATGAGCGCGACCTCCGGAAACTCGGCGAATAGAACAAAGGTGTCCGAGTCGATTTCGGCTCTATTCAGCATCGAGAAACCGCTCGCAAACTCGTCGTCCGGCTCTACCGCCGTATAGTCGTACCACTCCACAGAGTCCTCGGTTTCACCTGCGGTGTAATCGATCCGCTTTACCCTGGAATTGTCCACGTCGTTTATTATGACGACGAAGTCGCCCTCCGGATCGCTGCCTCCGTAGCTCCTGATTACGGGCGAAACGACCGTATCGTCGTCGTCCGTATCGTCGGTTCCGTCCGTGTCACCGTCCCCGGTATCGCCTGTATCGGTATCGCCGTCTGTCGTATCACCGCCGTCGGCTGCGGTATCCGACCCGGATGAGCCGGTCGAGCATCCCGTGTACACCATGAGGGAAAAGGCAAAAAGCCCGATAAGAATGATGAAAAGCCAGTGTTTTCTCCGCATTCTGCAACCTCCCGGATAGTTGATGTCTTATTATACGGGAAACGGTAAAAGAAGTAAATTAAAAATGCCGAGAAGCCATAAACAGTTAAGAAATATTAATATTATCGTTATGCAGGCCGCCTTCAGGCCGCTACTTCTTTCGGTTGCTTCGGTGGTCCCGATGGCGTATACTAGTATGACCGCGGCAGGAGCCCGGAATCAGGTCCCGCACGCGGGGTTATAACGGGAGGGGAACATGGCCGAACAGCTCATCCTGAAGCACCTGCCCTTCATTCGCATCCTGCCCGGCTGGGCCCAGGAGCTCTCCTACAAGTACTGCTCCAAAACGGCGAACCTCTACATCGTGTACGGCAATATCAGGGATTTCCTGCCCCACAAGATGAACGAGGGCGAGTTCATGTTCGTCAAGATACAGAATTACATAAGCGAGGTGCTTTTCGGAAATCGCGACATCATTACCTATTTCGACCGCTCCTCAGGCATCACCTTCGGCTCGAACGAGATGAAGCAGGACTTCCTCAATGAGATGCG
This sequence comes from uncultured Spirochaetota bacterium, assembly GCA_964460545.1. Taxonomy (GTDB): domain Bacteria; phylum Spirochaetota; class B62-G9; order B62-G9; family DRHN01; genus CAYWUT01. The sequence goes on along the minus strand of CAYWUT010000006.1, from coordinate 21,389 downwards.
GGGGCTCGGCGGCAACCGTCCCGTTTCCGAGTTCCTTTCGACCGATCCGGTTTCCGCCTTGAAGAATCTCGAGTTCTACTTCTATAGAAACGTGAGGCACAAGTACAGGATCGTTCTCCTTATCGACTACGCGGAAACACTCATCCCGAATACGAATTTTTCCTCCTATACGGACGAGGACCGCTACTGCCTCGTCACGTTGAACCGGTGGGCCACGGACCCGCTCTTCAATGAGAACGACATCTCGATCATTCTCCTCACCGAGAACCTGGCCGATCTCAGCCCCAAGATCGTGCGCTCTCCGAGCACGGTAAAGGTCGAAATTCCCATACCCGACGCGTCCGTTCGCGGGAGTTTTTTCGAATACCTCCAACGCAGGAACAAGCTCCTGCTCGAGCCCAGGCTGACGCCCTCCCGGCTCGCGGGTACAACGGGCGGGCTCAACCTCGTGAACATCAACCAGCTCGCGGCCGAGTCGTTTCAGGAGGACAGGAAGATTTCGCTCGATTACCTCACAAAGAAGAAGAGAGAGATCATAGAGGGAGAGGCCATAGGCCTCCTCGGGTTCGTGGACACGGACCATGACCTCTCCATGGTTTCAGGCCACGAATTCGTCAAGCGGCGATTCAAGAGCGCGGCGCGGGCCATAAAGCAGGGGAGGCTCGACGTTCTTCCCATGGGATATCTCATATCGGGACCCGTGGGTACGGGCAAGTCCTTCATGGTCACGGCATTCGCGGGTGAGATCGGTATTCCCATGGTCCGGTTCCTCAATTTCAGGAGCAAGTGGCAGGGTGTGACCGAGGCGAACCTGGAAAAGACGCTGAACATTCTGAAAGCCATGGCCCCGGTGGGAGTCATGATTGACGAGGCGGACGCGTTTCTGGGGCACCGCCATCAGCAGGGAGATTCGGGTACGAGCAACCGTATCTTCGCACAGATCGCGTCATTCATGGGAAACACGGAGTACAGGGGCAGGATTATCTGGTTTCTCATTACGTGCAGGCCCGATCTGCTCCCCATCGACCTCAAACGGCAGGGGAGGGCGGAGGAGCACCTGGCGCTTTTCTATCCGGAGACCTTTGAGGAGAAGCAGGACCTCTACGCAACGCTCATCAGGAAGCTGAAACTCAAGGTGCAGAAGGTCGACATCGTCGCGCTTTTCAAGAAATACCATTTCGATTTCTCCGGCGCCGATCTCGAATCAATACTCATACGCGCCAAGTTCGCGGCTGCGGTGCGGAACCACGTCATCATAACAGAGGAGGACCTCGAGGAAACGATAAAGGATTTCGTTCCTCCTGCCTATCCGCATGAGATCGCACTTCAGAACCTCGTTGCGGTACTCGAATGCACGAGCAGGCGGATGATCCCGAAGCGTTTCGAGAATCTCGAGCGGTCCTCCATTGTCGAGGAGATCAAGCAGCTCAAGACCCTCATAGGCGAGCGGGATTTTCCGGAGTAGGACGGGGCTAAAGACTGTTATAAAAAAACGAGGCTGCGGCACGTGGAAAAGGAAGCGGATCTTAAGAAAACGCTCGGCACGAAAGAGATATTCTGTATAGCCGCGGGCGCCATGATCAGCTCGGGACTCTTCGTTCTTCCGTCCGTCGTCTATTCAAAGGCCGGTCCGTCCATCATACTTGCCTATTTTTTCGCCTCCCTGCTCGTGGTGCCCGCCATGCTCTCCAAGGTCGAGCTCGCCACTGCCATGCCGAAATCCGGCGGCACCTATTTCTTCGTTCACCGGAGTCTCGGGCCGCTCCTGGGCACCTTCGCCGGTTTCGCCAACTGGTTTTCCATAAGCATGAAGGGGGCATTCGCCCTCGTCGGTGTCGGCATCATACTCGAACCGTGGGTCGGCGCGGCCGGGACCTCGGTGAAGCTCGTCGCGGTGGGCTTTACCGTCCTCTTTACGGTCGTCAATCTTCTTAGTGTGAAGGAGAGCGGAACTTTTCAGGTCGTTCTTGTTTTCGGGCTCATCGCGATACTGCTCTTCTATATCTTCGGCGGCATGCGGTTTATTGACGTACACCGGTATGTACCCTTCAAACCCGGGGGCTGGGGCCCCACTATCACGGCCACGGGCACGGTGTTCATCGCTTTCGGAGGTCTTACCAAGGCGGCCTCCGTTGCGGAGGAGGTTGACGATCCGGGGAAGACCATACCGCGGGGCATGTTTTCCGCCTTCCTGGTTGTATCCCTTCTCTACGTGCTCGCCGTTTTTGTAACCGTGGGACTGCTCGATGCCCCGGCCTTCTCGCTGTCCCTCACACCGCTTTCGTCGGGCGCGGGTGTGTTCTCGGGCCGGGTCGGATCACTCCTGCTCCTCGCAGCCGCGGTCGCCGCTTTCCTCACAACTGCCAACGCGGGACTCATGGCGGCGTCACGGGTCCCCCTTGCGATGGCAAAGGACAATCTCATTCCCTCCTTTTTCTCAAAAGTGAGCGTACGCTTCAAAACACCCATTGTATCGATACTCGTTACCATGTTCTTTATGGTTCTCGTCATACTGGTCCTCGATCTCGAGGCACTCGTCAAGGTCGCGTCCACCATGATGCTGCTGCTCTTCATGTTCGTCAACCTCTCCGTCATCATCATGAGAGAAAGCGGCATCGTCTCATACCGGCCCGGATTCCGTGCCCCGTTCTATCCGGCCATGCAGATCGCCGGTATCGTCGCCTACGCCGTTTTAATCCTCAGAATGGGGACGCTGCCCCTCCTGATCACGGGCGGTTTCTTTACGCTCTCCCTCGCGTGGTACGTAGTCTATTCGAAGCGAAGGGGGAACCGTGAGTCCGCGCTCATACGTGTCGTCCAGCGCGTGACCTCCAGCCAGATGCAGTCAAATACCCTTTCGGACGAGCTGCGCGAGATACTGAGGGTCCGCGACAATATCGTCGAGGACCGCTTCGACCGGATAATACGCAACGCGGCCATCATCGATATGAACGCGACCACCCGGGACGATCTCTTCCGCAGAATCGCCGATGTCTATTCCGAGCGGCTCGACATACCCGCGGACAGGATATTCGATCTGCTCAACAGCCGTGAAAGGGAATCGACAACGGTTATACACAGCGGTCTCGCGATTCCGCACATTATCATCGAAGGGCGGGGCCTCTTCGATATCGTCGCCGTCAGGGTGCGAAGCGGTGTGCCTTTCGAGCCGAACGGCGAGCCCGTGCATATCGTGTTCGCGCTCGCCGGATCGGCGGACGAGCGGACCTTCCACCTGCAGGCGCTCATGGCCATAGCCCAGATAGTCAGGGATACGGATTTTGCCGGAAACTGGAACAGGGCGCGAAACGTGGAAGATCTCAGAAACCTCATCCTGCTCGCGGAACGGGTGCGAAAGGGCATGCTCTAAGTCGCTGTCGCAACGATAGCGCGTTGCTTACGGCAATGCTGGCGCATTGCTATCGCATTACATACGGCCGATAATACCCTTGACAGATAGTTGGATTAAATATACTCTATTGAATCAATTACATGACGAGGAGGGAATCGCATGAAGAAACTTGTTTTTTCATTGCTGTGTCTTTTTTTTATAGTGGGAACGGTTGGATTGATTTCTGCGGCGGGCTCGAAGGAGGAAGCGGGTGACGGACTGCATATCGTTATCGCGACCGATGCAACGTGGCCTCCCATGGAGTTCGTGGACGAGGGAAGCAAGGAAATCATAGGATTCGATATCGACCTCATGGCTGCAATCGCGAAAGCCGGAGGATTCACCTACGAGTTCAAGAATACCGCGTGGGACGGCATTTTCGCCGGTCTCAGGGCGGGCAAGTACGACGCTGTTATGTCTTCCGTTACCATAACGGAGGAACGGCAGAAAGAAATGGATTTTTCCAAACCCTATATCAACGCGGGACAGATACTCGTTGTTCCCGAAAAGACGAAGGGCGTTTCCACGCTGCAAGACATGAAGGGTATGACGGTCGCCGCTCAGATCGGAACGACCGGAGCGTTTGAGATCGAAAAGATAGACGGCGTCGAGCTCAAAACCTATGACGAGATCGGCCTCGCCTTTGAGGACCTGGTAAATGGAAGAATTGACGGAGTCGTGGCTGATACGCCGGTGGCCGCGGATTTCGCCCTGCAGAGCGATAATTACAAGGGAAAGCTGAAGATAGTCGGGGAGCCCTTTACGGAAGAGTACTACGGAATAGCCGTGCAGAAGGGCAATACGAAAGTGCTCGATGCGATCAATGCGGGACTGGACGGGGTGATCGGAACGGACGCATATGCTAAGGTGGAGAAGGAATGGCTTCGCTAGCGGCTTCGCTACGGGATATGATCGCGTTTCCGATTGATATCCTGTCATTAGATTCGAAACATACAACGAGTGCCGGGGACGACCCCCCTGGGAGGGTGGGTCCCCGGTATACGTAAAACAATTATTCATGGCGAAAGATAAGATTACAACCGATGACGGGACCCTGATCCCCACAAAGGAGGATAAACAGATCCTCTCGGCGTGGAAGATCGCCTTCTTCGGGGCCATCGGCATACTGATTTTTCTCACGCTCTATTCCCCCGATCCCTACGGACGGATTCTGCTCTTCATTCCAGACGGCATACTCAGGACTTTTCAGGTAACGATTCTGGCCATACTCCTCGCGCTCCTGATCGGACTCATCGCGGGGCTGGGAAGGATTTCGAGGATAAAAATAATAAATCGGATTGCTACCGTTTATGTCGAGGTGGTACGCGGAATTCCCCTGCTCGTACAGATATTCTACATCTACTATGCACTCGGAAGGGTTGTCAAGATACCGGATATTGCATCCGCCATAATCGCCATGGCGGTTTGTTACGGCGCCTATCTGGCGGAAATCATTCGTGCCGGAATACAGTCCGTACCGGTCGGCCAGACGGAGGCGGCCCTGGCGCTCGGGCTGTCCCGGAGACAGGCGATGCGGTATATCATTCTTCCTCAAACCTTCAAAATCATCCTGCCGCCGGTCGGGAATGAGTTCATAGCGCTGTTGAAAGACAGCTCACTCGTCTCGATCCTGGCGGTATCCGACCTTTTAAGACGGGGACGGGAGTTCGCCTCCCATACCTTTCAGTATTTCGAGACGCTCACGGTGGTGGCGCTCGTATACCTCATTTTAACTCTCTTTTTCTCATGGCTCGTGGGAAAGATGGAGGCCAGGCTGAGCCGGGATGTCAAATAAAGAAAAGATAAGAATAGAAAACGCAACAAAGGTGTTCCGCGTTTACAAACGGGAGGAGGAACCTGAGGGTGCTCCCGTAAATAACGACAGCGGGCAGACGCGGGGTAAAGTTCCACGGGGTAAAATTCCCCGGGGTCTTCTCCCTCGCCGCGGTATGTCCTCATCGACGGGCGGGATGTTCGGAAAGGAGCGCGAAAAGAAGCTCTCGGTTACGCAATCGACCCTCTATGCGCTGAGAAACGTATCCATGGAGGTGGATGCGGGCGAGGTTGTCCTTATCATCGGTCCCTCCGGAAGCGGAAAATCCACGCTTCTCCGCTGTATTAACCGCCTCGAAGACCTTACCGGGGGGGCGATCTGGATAGACGGTAAATGTGTTACGGAGGAAAAAACCGATATCCGACAGGTGCGTGAGGAAGTCGGTATGGTTTTTCAGAGCTTCAACCTCTTCCCCCATCTCTCCGCGATCCAGAACATTGCGCTTTCACCGGTCGTGGTCAGGGGTATGTCGAAGAAAGAGGCGAACAGGAACGCGCGGGCCCTGCTCGATCGTGTCGGCCTCGGGGACAAGGAACATTCGTACCCCGCGCAGCTTTCCGGAGGTCAGCAGCAGAGGGTGGCCATTGCCCGGGCGCTGGCCATGGATCCCCACGTCATGCTCTTCGACGAGCCCACATCGGCCCTCGATCCGGAAATGATCAAAGAAGTCCTCGACGTCATGCTTGGGCTGGCCGAGGACGGCATGACGATGCTCGTGGTATCGCACGAAATGGGTTTTGCTCGTGCGGCCGCCAGGAGGGTCATCTTCATGGACGAAGGCGAGATTATCGAGCAGGGAGATCCCGCCAAGCTGTTCAACAACCCGGATGAAGAACGGACTCAGCGTTTCCTTCGCCATATACTGTAGGATTCTGTTATTTATTCCCTTTTTTATACGCGGCAGCGACTTGCCTTCTATAATCGGCACAAAAAAAGCGATGTATATTCGCACCGTCTATTCATAAACGAAACGGATGTGGTATTGTTACTTTGTAAACGGTACGACATTCGGATCAGGTAGTAATCCCACAGGTGCCGGACCCCGACATCGTACCACCGGACCTGTAAAGCGCATCGATAGGAGAGGTGCCTGAATGAATATTCTTCTGGTAAAACCGCCGCTCAATCCTCATATACTCAGTACGACGCTCTACGAACCCCTGGACCTCGAGTACCTCGCCGCAGCGGTAAGAGGCCATAACGTGGCCATACTCGACATGCGAATCGACAGGAACCTAGAGAGGAAGCTTCGGACATTCAAGCCCGGCCTCGTGGGCGTACCCTCCTACACCTGCGACGTGAAAACGGTAAAGTCGATACTGGCTGAGGTCAAAACATACGACGGATCCATCAATACCGTGGTCGGCGGAATACATACCACGTTCGCGCCCCATGATTTCCGGGATGCTTCGGCGGATGCCCTGTTCCAGGGTTACGCGGACCGGACTTTCAGAGCCTACGTTGAAGCACTTGAAAGAGGAACCGTCGAGGATGTCCCGAACATAGCACTGGTCCGGGAAAACGTCCTTCATTTTACCGAAAAAGAGGCCCCTTCCGGCGACCTCGACGCGCTTCCCTTCCCCGCCCGGGACCTGACCCGGGATTACAGAAGGAAGTACCACGATTCCATAAGGAACAATCTCGCGCTCCTCATGACCTCACGCGGATGTCCCTTCCGCTGTACCTTCTGCGCGTGCTGGAAACTCATGGACGGGCGGTACGTGACCAGGAGCGTTTCGTCCATTATCGAGGAGATGCGGGCCCTCCCGGAGGAGGTCGATATCGTCTACTTCTCCGATGATAATACCGTTCACAACGTTAAGAGGGCCAGGGAGCTCGCTCGGGCGATTCGTGAGAACAACATAAAAAAGAAATTCCAGATGTACGCGAGGGCCGATCTCATCGTCAGACACCCCGATCTCTTCGAGGACCTGCGGGAGGCGGGTGTCGAGTACCTGACCGTGGGGTTCGAAGCGGTACAGGACCGGGACCTGGACAAGTATCACAAGAAGACCACGGTCCATATGAACAGCGAGGCCATAAGGATACTGAAGCGGATCGGTATATTCATCAACGCCCACTTCATCGTTGACCCTGATTACACGAGGGATGACTTCGAGCATATACTCAGGTACGTCAGGGAGAAATCGCTGTTCCGTCCCGCCTTTCCGGTGCTCACCCCGCTGCCGGGAACTGAGCTCTACGAGGAAACGAAGAACAAGCTCGTCATAAGGGATTATGATTACTACGATTTCGCCCACTCGGTATTACCCACCCGACTGAGACGAAAAGAATTCTACAAAATGCTTGGACGTCTCTATAACAAGAGCTACGCGCTCGGCCGGTATTTCCGGTTCAGGAAGGACAGGAGGAACAGCGGAGGAAAGGATTTCTACGCGTATAACATGGACGGCATATCACTGGGACTCCTGATACTCATCCGTTTCTTCGCGCTGCCCGCTTTCCTGAGATTGAGGCGTGCATACCGTGATGAGCCTGGGGGGACGTCCGCGGGTAAATAAAAAACCCGCTTGTGCCGTGTGCATGATTTGATTTGAGACCTTTCGTTAAGTGGGTTGTCTCACATCCGCTTCGTGAGCTCTGAAACCTCAGGGGCGAACGCACTTCACGGATAAATATCGACGTCCCGTTTCCAATAGGTGTTGGCTCAAATACGAATATCCTGCATCACGGACACAGCAGGTATCTATAGTATACCGCGGCAGGCACACTTTGTAAATAGGATATCGAGCGGATGTATTTTCACTCCTCTTCCCTCGGTTTCATGAGGGGAAAAAGCACGACATCACGCAGATTTTCCTGTCCCGCCAGGAGGCTTATGAAGCGGTCCACCCCCATGCCGAGCCCCGATATGGGAGGCATACCATGCTCCATGGCGGTGAGGTAGTCTTCATCCATAACCATGGCCTCCGCATCTCCGCTGCTGTGAAGCCGTGCCTGTGCTTCCAGCCGCGCCCGCTGATCGAGCGGATCGATGAGCTCGCTGTACGCGTTGATGAGCTCCCATCCGTTTGCAACGAGCTGGAACCGGTCGGTTATCCTTCCGTCTTCATCATTCGTTCTTGCGAGCGGAGAGAGCTCCCTCGGATGATGGACGATGAACACGGGGTCGATAATTGCCGGCCGTGATACCTTCTTGAAGAGGTTGTCGATGAGCTGACCGAGCCCCATGGTTTCAAAACCCTGAATCTCGATTTTGTCCGTCTCGATCCTTTTCCTCAAAGCGGTATCGTCTTCGTACGCGTATATGTCTATGCCGGTGTCCGCGAGAATGATTTCGCGCATGGTTATGCGCTTCCACGCGCCGCTGAAATCGATTTCTCTTTCTCCGTACCGAAGCACGAGTGAACCGTTTATCTCCCGGAGAACGTGTTTTACGAACCGCTGGGTGAACTCCATGTTGTTTTCGTAGTTCCAGTACGCCGCGTACCACTCGAGGAGGGTAAAATCCTGCAGGTGAGACGGGTCCATCCCCTCGTTCCTGAAGCTCCTGGCGAATTCGTAGACCCTGTCGAATCCGCCGGCTATGCAACGTTTGAGGTAGGTTTCAGGGGCTATCCTGAGATAGAGGGGCATGTCGAGCGCGTTGTGATGGGTGATGAAGGGAGTGGCGATCGCGCCTGACGGCTTGGTCTGGAGTACCGGCGTGTCGACCTCTGTAAAACCGGAGGAGTCCAGGAATTCGCGCATCGTTCTGATGATCCCGGTTCGGATCAGAAACTTCTTCATCGTGTCGTCGTTCATGGTCAGGTCGAGGTAACGCTGCCTGTAGAGCAGCTCCCGGTCCTGGACGCCGTGCCACTTTTCGGGAAGGGGACGAAGGGTTTTTGAGAGGATCTCGAAGCGGAGCGTGTTCAGCGTGGTTTCCCCCTTCTTCGTAATAAAGATGTCCCCTTCGGTACCGATGAAATCACCGATATCCACGTATTTCTTGAAAAACCCGAACTCGTCTCCGAGCGTCTTCTCCTGGAGCGCGATCTGCATACGGCCCGAGCCGTCCTTGAGCGTGGCGAATATGAGCCTGCCGAACATTCTGATCGCCATGACGCGTCCGGCAATACGTACATCGCGGGTTTCCGGCTGCAGACTCCGCGCCTCGCTCAGGAGGTGCGTTCGCTCGTATTTGTCGCGGTAAGGGTTTATGCCCCGTTCCCTGAGCTCCCGCAGTTTCTGTATGCGAACATCTCTCTGGTCGTTATCCATCTTTTTTTCTCTTTCCCTTTTTAATACCCGTAATCCTGGACCGGGGTTCGAAATCGAGATCACTGTGCTCCCCGCGCACGAGCCTGTGATAGGCGGCTCCCGCCACCATCGCGGCATTGTCCTGCGTCAGCGATTTCGCGGGAAGGTAGGTCTGGAGCTCTTCATCTTCCGAAAAGAGGTTCCTGACGCGCGCGTTGTTCGAGACGCCTCCGGCCAGGGCGATACGTTTTATTCCGAGGTCCCCACACAGCATCTTCGACTTTGTCAGGAGCACATCCGTGGCGGCGGCCTGAAAGGATGCGGCCACATTTTCGACCGTGTCATCGAAATCGGGGGACTGAAAGCGGCTCCTCTGGTTAATAACGGCGTTTTTCAGTCCGCTGTAACTGAAATTGTAACGGTTGGCTTTCCGGTCGAGTACGACGCGCGGAAACGCGAATGCCTGCTCGCTTCCGTTCTCCGCGGCACTCTGGATTGCCGGTCCTCCCGGGTAGCCGAGCCCGAGATGCTTTGCGACCTTGTCGAAGGCCTCGCCCACGGCGTCGTCTATGGTGCTCCCCCTGATTTCGTAATGGTCGGGCCGCTCCGAATAGAGGAGGAGGGTATGCCCGCCTGAAATAACGAGTCCCACAATAGGATAGACGACGTCGTTGTCGAAGTGTACCGAGTAGAGATGGGCTTCGATGTGATCTATTCCGATAATCGGAATGCCGAGAGCCAGGCTGATCGTTTTTGCCGATATTACGCCGACAAGCAGGGACCCGATGAGTCCGGGATGGGAGGTCACCGCAACCGCGTCTATGTGTTCAAATGCCTTGGCCGCTTTTCGGAGGGCCTCTTCGATCACGTAATTGATGGTTTCGGAATGGCGTCTTGAAGCGATCTCTGGAACGACGCCCGCGTACCGCCTGTGAAACTCGAACTGTGTCGCGACGACGTTTGAGAGAATGGTCGTTCCGTCCTTTACGACAGCGGCGGACGTTTCGTCGCACGACGTCTCTATACCGAGCACCAGCACCTCTATTCGGCCTCCCCTCAGTTGCTGCAACAACTGCAGTTGCTGGTGAAAAAGGTATCCTTTCGTATCGTGCAAAGTCAAATACTATATGATTACCGCACAAGCATGCCCTCCGGCTTGACCGGGGGGCTTGCCCTCCGGCTTGACCGGGGGGCTTGCCCTTCAGTCTGTCTGGAGGGGCGGGTGATTACAGACAGAAGGAGGCTTGCCGCCTCATTCTAGTTAAGGTTCATACGGGGCGTCCGGTCTTTTATTCCCGGGTCACCCGCACAAGCTCCGAGGCGAATACGAGCTCAATTCCCTCGTTGCGGAGCATGGGGAGCTGGTGGTTCAGCACCTTGACCGTGTTTTCGTTCTGGAAGTGACCGATCGCGACAGCCGAGCCCTCTTCAAGCGCGATTGCTTTCAATTTTTCGAATTGTCCATTAATGGAGGAAAAATTATTCTCGTTGTCGAGGAAAATATCCCTCCTCCCGGTTTTCATCGCCATATTCACCGCTTTTTCATACGCAACCGAATCCGCCGTAGTGAAGCTGTCGATGAAGTAGAGGTCACGGCTTTTTAAATATGACAGCGTCCAGCCCATGAGCTCTTCGTCGCCGGTGGCTTTCGATCCCATATGATTGTTTGCGCCCCTGATGTGAGGCGTATCGGAAACCATGGTATCGAGTTTGGCCAGAACGTCCTCCCGCCTGTCCCATGTGTAGAGCGCACCCTCTCCGGGGTCGTGATCGGGGTAGTCCAGGGGTTCCATGGGAATATGGAGCATGATTTCGAAACCCCTGTCGTACAGTATTTCGGCGTATTCCCTGGAATGCGTCATGAAGGGAAGTACGGAAAAGGTCAGTTTCCCCTCGAACCTGCTGAATTCGTTCATCGTGTCGGATTCATACCCGACATCGTCGATGATCACCGCGATTCGGGCAGCCGTCGTTGGTTTAACGGCCGCTGATTTAGCGATAGTTGTTTCAACGTCCTGAGGTTTTACGGCTGGGGCTGGTACCTTCTCGTCCTCAATCGTGCGTTTATCCCCCACTTTTTCCTCTATTGGAGGCGGGGAGGGCGGGCCCGGCTCGTCCGGTTTGAAAAGAGGCCTCAGCAGAAAAAGAACGGCGGCCGCTCCGATACCGGCCGCCAGAAGGGCGGCCGTCTTTTTCTTTTTCCCTCCTGTTTTAACCAATCCCCGCTTCCCCCTGGTGGTTTTGTCTCTTCAACGCATCCTGTTCTTATATTCGACAAAATACGACGAAATATTCTTGCAATCCAATTATATTCCTATATATTAGGGTGAAAGTGTTTTGGCTTGGGAGGGGACTGTACAACTATGGTTGATGATATCAGGAATACTTTGAACTACAATTACAAGATTACGGCTCAGAAGTTCAGGGACACATCGATCAACGCCGAGCGTTTCGGAAACCCCCAGCCCCTCTACGATTCACCCGAAAGGTGCTTGAAAACCCTGGAGGACCTGGTCTCCATAATAAAAGAGCTGAAGAAGGACAGGAAGTACGGTCTTGTGGACTCATACTCGGAAAACGGTGCCATCGTCAAGATAGAGAGCAAATCGGTTAACCTGCTTCGTGAGATCCAGTCAGGACTGCAGATTATTGAGCTGTCTCCTGAATTCATTAAGAAGGCTCGGGATATATTCGATATCTACGACGAGGTCATGTCCGGGAATTCCTCCTGAATTTTTCTCTCCCTGTATTATGCCTGAAAGCATACCTTTTCACCCGTTGCAACGCCCAACGCGGGAAGATTCAAATTCATCTCCGACTAGTAACAATTTTTTCTTTTCATCTTCGAAAAACCACCTCTTTTGTAGTACATTGAATGGGCAGGGTGACCTCTATGCTCTCAATCCTTCATACGCTGAGAAAGCGTTTTTCGGAAGACTACGGAATCGATCCGGGAGATGTTCGCGCTCCGGGGATCTCCGAATTCAACGGACTCCACGGGTCCGCCAGAGCTCTCCTGACGGCTTCGCTCTACGCGGGCGGTACGATTATTGTCGTAACACGGAATAACCGGGATGCGGGCGATTTCTGCTCGGATCTCGGGCTCTTCATGAAACCGGAGGATATTTTTCTCTTTCCCGCCCAGGAAACCCTTCCCTATGACGACTCGCCTCCCTTTACCGAGATTACGGAGAAGCGTATAATCGCGCTTACGGGACTTCTCGGCGGACGAAGCGGGGTCTATGTGCTGCCGGTCAGGAGTTTCACCGGTTACTACCCGACCCGCGGAACACTGAAAGAATCCATGATCGACGTTGAGTGCTCCATGGTTCTGTCCCTGGATGCCGTTGTTCGAAAATTGACGCGTATCGGGTTCAGCCGCGAGGACAGGGTGAGCGAAAGGGGTATGTTCGCCCTGAGGGGTGATATTCTCGATATCTACTCATTCGGATGGACAAATCCCTGCAGGATCGAACTTTTCGATGATACCGTCGAATCGATCAGGACATTCTCACCCGGCACACAGCGGTCACTGTCCGAGATCGAACGCTGCACCGTTCTTCCGGCGCGGGAGGACCTGCCTGAAGAGGGTGTGCGTGAACGGGTTAAAACTGAAATGATCTCGCATTACGCGGCGCATGATGCGCCGCTTCATGCGGGTGATGATTGTTATCTCCTCGTTGATTCCCTCCAACAGTGCAGGCGGACGTACGAGTTTTTCAGGTCCGAGTCCCACAGAATATATGAGGAGAAGAAGGGGGAACACATCCTCCCGGTTCCCGGAGACCTGATGGCTGATTTCGACGGGCTTCTCGATTCTTTCGGCCGTTACGGAGTCGTGTCGTTGCTTCCGGAGACAAACGGCCGAAAATACGGTTTTTCAACGAAGGAGCGAGTGGGATACAGCGGACGGATCGAGCAGTTCAAGAAGGATGTGGGACGCATGCTCGACGAGGGCTATACCGTAGTGGTCGGAGCGGGTTATGAGGGCCAGACCGAACGGCTGCGGGAGCTTCTTCCTGATCTGCTTCAGCGTTATGAAAACCTGTACATCCATACCCTGAACCTTTCGGAAGGTTTTACGGATGAAAACATGAAGTTCGCCGTGATACTTGACAGGGAGATATTCAACAGAAAAAAGAGGTATGGGGCGGCGTCTCTCGAAGCCCGTTCGCAGCCCGTGGACACCCTGCGCACGATCACGAAGGGCGATTATATCGTACACGTGGAGCATGGCATCGGGGTATACAGGGGGATCGAAAAACTGACCTCGGGCGGGGCGGAAAAGGACTTCATAAAGATTGAGTACAGGGACGGCGACGAGGTTTTTATTCCGGTCGACCAGATCAATCTCCTTCAGAAGTATATAGGCCAGGAGGGGCGAAGGCCCCGAATAGACAGGATAGGATCTTCCACCTGGAAGAAGGTAAAGAGCCATGTGAAGAAATCGGTTAAGACCATGGCAGCCGAATTGCTGGAGCTCTATGCGTCGCGTGCGAGTCTCAGGGGGCATGGTTTCTCTTCCGATTCCCAGTGGCAGTACGAGTTCGAATCGGGATTTAGGTACGAGGAGACACCCGACCAGTTGAGAACCATCGAAGAGGTAAAGGGCGACATGGAGGACCCTCACCCCATGGACCGGCTCATATGCGGGGATGTGGGTTTCGGGAAGACGGAGGTCGCTGTTCGGGCCGCATTCAAGGCGGTTATGGACGGCAAACAGGTCGCCGTACTCGTGCCGACCACCATTCTGGCTGAACAGCACCTCAACACCTTCGGTGAGCGTTTTTCCCTCTACCCCGTTACCGTGGAGATGCTTTCAAGGTTCAAAACGCCGGCACAGCAGCGCACCATCATCCGGAACCTGAATGAGGGGCTCATCGACGTGATAATAGGAACCCACAGGCTTATCCAGAAGGATATCTTCTTCAAGGATCTGGGGCTCGTGATAATCGACGAGGAACAGCGTTTCGGGGTCGAACACAAGGAAAAACTCAAGCAGCTGCGAAAGCTCGTTGATGTCATCACCATGACCGCCACTCCTATTCCGCGCACGCTCTACATGTCCATGACGAATATTAGGGACATGAGCCTGATAGAAACCCCTCCCGCCGAGCGCGTTCCCATAGAAACCTATGTGATGGAGTACAACCCGGAAATCGTCGTGCACGCGATACAGCGGGAGGTGGAGCGGGGGGGGCAGGTTTACTATGTCCATAACCGCGTCAAAACCATCGACCGGAAGGTGGAGGAGCTGAGAAATGTCCTTCCGGGTGTAACCGTTGAGCGGGCGCACGGCCAGATGGAGGAGCGCGAGCTCGAAGAGATCATGCAGGATTTTTTCGAAATGGAGTTCCAGGTGCTCGTGACCACTACCATCATTGAATCGGGTCTTGATATACCGAACGTCAATACCATCATCATAGAGCGCGCGGACCGCTTCGGGCTCTCCCAGCTCTACCAGCTCCGCGGGAGGGTGGGGCGGGGCAAAAGGAAGGCATACGCCTACCTGCTCTATCCTGAGGGCAGGATCATTTCGGAGCAGGCGCAGAAACGGCTGACGGTCATCAACGACCACACGGCTCTCGGTTCCGGGTTTGCCATTGCCCTGAAGGACCTCGAGCTGAGGGGAGCGGGCAACGTGCTGGGAAGGCAGCAGCATGGTGAAATACTCACCGTCGGGTTCGAGATGTACGTGAAACTTCTCGACGAGGCCGTAAGGGAGCTCAGGGGTACGGAGGAAGCCGCAGAACTCGAAGTGACCCTTGACCTCAAGTACAAGGGGTATATTCCCCAATCCTACATAGAGGGCGAGAGCGGCAGGATAGAGATGTACAAGCGCCTGAACGGTGTGCATGGCGACGAGGAGCTGGCGGACCTGCGTGAGGAGATGTCCGACCGCTTCGGGAAGCTTCCTTCCGAGCTCGAGGAGCTTTTCGAGAACGTGAAATTGAAAATTCTATGCAGCAGGGTCGGAATCCGGGGCCTGCGGGAACGCGAGAACGAGCTTCAGGTAACATTCGAAAAGAGCAGGGTCGATATACTGACTCTTATCAGGAAGATTGAAGAAAACAGGAGCATTTTCGGATTTTCTCCCCATGACCCGAATATCCTGCACGTATACCGGGTATTCGGCGATACCCGTGAAAAGTACGTTTTTTTTAAAGAGCTCTTCGAATACGATGACGTCT
>CAYWUT010000006.1:0-5670 GCA_964460545.1 uncultured Spirochaetota bacterium | reverse complement strand
ATGACGTCTGAAATGAAGACTGAAAAGATGAATGAGAAGAGGGCTGAAAAGAAGACTGAAATGATGATTAAAAAAGAGATTGATGACCGTATAGACCTGCTTGCCCGCAGAATCGCGGAAGAGGGGGTGGATACGGCCCTGCTCTTCCAGAACACGGAACGATACTATTATTCCGGTACGGTACAGGATGGCGCGCTCCTCGTGGGTCCGGACGAAGGACCCGTTCTCTTTGTCAGGCGAACGCTCCGGAGGGCCAGGGAGGAATCGCCGCTTCGGAACATAACCGGGATGAAGGGGCTGCGTGATATCGAGTCCTTCATGAAGGACAGGGGGCTTCATGCGGGAGTCGTGGGTTTATCGATGGATGTACTGCCCGCGTACCTCTACGAGCGGCTGAAGGCCCTTCTTCCGGAGTGCCGGTTTGTCGATATTTCCGCCGTTGTTCGCAGGCAGAGAACCCGCAAATCACCCCATGAGCTCTCCCTCATGTCGGAAGCGGGTGCGCGTTTCGACCGTGTTCTCGACCGCATGGCCCATGAGGTGAAACCCGGGATATCGGAGTACAAGCTCTATACGCGTTTAACGCTCCTGCTCCAGCAGGAAGGTTCCAGCCTTTTCATACGGACGCGGACCTTTAACATGGAGGCTGAGCCGAAGTACGTGCTGAGCGGGGAGAGCGCGGCGCTTTTCTCCGCGCTCAACTCGCCTTCGGGGGGAGGCGCCGGTATCAGCACCGCGTTTCCAAGCGGAGCTTCCTCTAAAATAATTAAGAAAAATGAACCCGTGCTCATCGATTCGGCTTTCGTATATGAGGGATACATGGTCGATTGTACGAGGATATACTGTGCCGGGAAGCCGGACGGAAAGCTGACGGAGGCGCACGCTCTCTCCGGGGTTCTACATGAAATCTTCAGGGAGCGCGCGCGCCCCGGTGTGTCGATCAAGGATATTTACGATGAGGTGACGACGATGGTCGAGGAGCGGGGCCTTTCAAACCGGTTTATGGGCGGAGTGGGATTTATCGGCCACGGCGTCGGCCTCGAGCTGGACGAGCTTCCCGTCATCTCAGGCGGATACGAAGGGGTGATCGAGGAAGACATGACCATAGCATTCGAGCCGAAGTTTGTTTTCGAAAACGGCACGGTCGGATTCGAGGACACCTACGCCATAGGAAAGGAATCGGTCAGGCCTTTCACGGTGAACGATACGGGGATCAGGTATGTGTAGAGGTGTAAATGTATTGTCCCCGTTTTGAATAAACGTTAGATTTACACTGACTTAAAAGAGGATGGCACCATGAAAAAGCCGCTCATTATTTTTTTGACTTTGTTATTCCTGACCGGTTTCGTCCACCTGGGATTTTTCCTGGCAGGCGGGACGGACGCACGGGAGTACATGCCGCTGTATATACTGGCGGACACGCAGCAAAACGGGTGGGTCGCCAAGATCGACTCCAAAACCATAACCGTTGATGAGTTCAACAAGGAGTTCGGTGTACACGTCTTCTCCCTCCCCATAGTGGAGGAGGAGAAGAAGAAATACGAGCAGGAAGACGTAAACAGGAAGAAATTTCTCACCAATCTCATCAATGAATATCTTATCTACAATGAAGCCCGGAAAGCGGGCTATGAAAAGCGTGAGGACATACAGGACCTTCTCCGGGCGGTTGAGCGAAGGGCGATTATCCAGGTTTTTCTGGCGGAGAAGATCGAGCCTCTCCTGAACGATGTTTCAGACGAGCAGATAGAGGCGATCTACAACCAGAACAAGAAACTCTTTGCCGGTGTCGATATCGATGTGGCGCGGCAGCAGATCGAGATGCAGCTTCTTCAAAAGCAGTACAACGATCGGCTCAACGAGCTTATTGACGAGCTCAAGGGAGAAGCGAAGGTTGTCCGTAACGACAATATTAAGTTTTAACCGTAATCCGCGATGAGCATCGATATAAAAGGTCAACTGGCATCCCGGCTTGCAGAACCGTTTAATACGGAAAAAGAACGGGTCCTCCCTCTCATCGAGATTCCTCCCAATCCAGACTTCGGTGATTTCGCAGTTCCCTGTTTCTTCTTTGCAAAGACGATGAAGAAGAACCCGGCTGAAATCGCGATAGAGGTTTCCAGGCGGATCGCATCTCCCTCAAAGGATGAAATCATCGCGCGCACGGAAGCGGTCGGACCGTACCTGAATATATTCATAGACCACGGCCACATCGCCGGACGGATACTGGGATGGCTCCTGGAAACGGATTTCGATGCGGTTCGAGGATACGGCGCCGGGGAAACGGTGCTCATAGACTATTCATCCCCCAATATCGCAAAACCTTTCGGTATCGGGCATTTACGGTCAACCGTAATCGGAAGCGCGCTGAAGAAAATATACGGGTTTCTCGGTTATAATGCGGTCGGTATCAATCATCTCGGCGATTGGGGCACGCAGTTCGGAAAACTCATAAGCGCCTTTAAGAGGTGGGGGTCCGTCCGGGCGCTGGAGGCGTCCAATCCCGTCAAATATCTTTACGAGCTCTATGTCAGGTTTCACAGGGAGGCCGAAAGCGACCCCGAACTGGAGAAGGAGGGGCGCGACTGGTTCAGCAGGCTCGAAAAGGGCGATCCCGAGGCCCGGGAGCTGTGGGGACTCTTCACACGGCTGAGTATCGAGGAGTTCACCCGTGTGTACGAGCGTCTCGGTGTGACGTTCGAGCATTACACGGGAGAGAGCTTTTACGAGGACAAGCTCGACGGGGCCGTTGAAGAAGTCGTCGAATCGGGAATTACGGAAATAAGCGACGGGGCGCTCATTGTACCTTTCGGGGATGATGATACGCCGGCGCTGCTCAGGAAAAACGACGGTTCCACCCTCTATCTGACGCGAGACATAGCCGCCGCTCTCTATCGTTACGGCGAGTATCAATTCGGCAAGGCCCTCTATGTAGTCGGTTCTCCGCAGATTTTACACTTCAAACAGCTCGTCTCCATTCTCGAAAGGATGGGCAAGCCCTGGGCCTCCAGTTGCGTGCATGTCCCGTTCGGCCAGATTCGTTTCCGCGAGGAGGCCATGAGCACGCGAAAGGGGAATATCGTTTTCCTCGAGGATGTTCTGGACAGGGCCGTCGACCTCGCACTCAGGACCATCGAAGAGAAGAATCCGGAGCTTGAAAACAAGCGGTCGGTTGCGGAGGCGGTCGGTGTCGGATCGGTCATATTCAACGATCTGAAGAATTACAGGACCAGAGACATTACCTTTGACTGGGACGAAATCCTCAACTTCAACGGAGAAACGGGTGTATACGTGCAGTATACGTACGCCCGTGCATGCAGTCTCCTGAAAAAGTATGAAGAACGCTACGGAGCGGCGGAGTGCGGGGAGGGTATGGAATTTCCGGAAGAGGTATTCGATGTTTCTCTCGTGCTGAACAATTTTGAAGATACGGTGCTTCGGGCCGCCGGGGAATACGAGCCCTCCGTCATAGCCAGGTACCTGCTCGATCTCGCATCACTCTTCAACGGGTTTTACAATACACACAGGGTTATTACCGATGATCCCGAGCTTTCCCTGTCGAGAGCGCTTCTGGTTTCCGGAGTTAGGAAGATACTGGAAACCGGTTTGAAGCTGCTAGGAATAGAACCCGTTGAAAAGATGTGATAATCCGCTCCCTGTTTTTTCTGACGAAGACCCCGAGGTTTATACTCGTGTAGCGCACCCTTCCGGATTTTAGCGACTTAGACACCTCCGTATTACCCGAATTTCGATAAAAATAAAACCGCCGGGTTGAGAACGGGTGGATGGTCGGTTAAGAGTCTATTAATACAGTGCGGGAATTATCAGTTGTCCGGGAGTGTTATCCTGAAGGTGGTCCCTCCCTGCGGCACACTCGAGACGTCTATGGCTCCCCTGTGCAGAAGTACGATGTGCTTGACGATTGAGAGGCCGAGGCCCGTTCCGCCCATCTTCCGTGAGTGGGACTTGTCGACCGTATAGAACCGTTCGAAGAGCCTCGGCAAATGGGTTCCCGGGATTCCAATGCCCGCATCCTGGAAGTCGATGAATATTTCGCTCTCCTTCCGACCGGTGCGGATGGTTATGGTGCCTGCTTCCGTATACTTAATGGCATTGTCAATGAGGTTGATAAACGCCTGTTCGAGCTTCCAGCCGTCTCCATGGATAAGGGGAATGTTTTCGAGCTCGAGGAGGAGTGACAGGCCCTTTTCCCGGACCCGCTGCTCGAATATCCTGGCTTATCTGGCGGATTACGGTGTTGACGTCAACGCGTTCGAGGTCTTCACCGGCAAGCCCCATCTCCTCGAGTTCCGAAAGCACGAGGAGGTCCTGGACGATGTTGATAAGCCTGTCGGTGTGCCTCTTTATTATCTGCAGGTAATCGAAATTATCCCCTTTACTCCCTTGAGCGTTTCCGCGCGCCCTTTGATGGCGGTGAGCGGGGTTCTCAGCTCATGGGAGACATTGCTCACGAAATCCCGCTTCATCTTCCAGAGGTTCCGGATGCCCGTTATATCGTGAAAGACAATGATGATTTCATTATTTTTCATGACATAAGCCGCGTTGCACTGATACGCCCTCCCGTAGAGATTTACCTCGGTGCTTTCACTCGTTTTTGTTATCTGGATTCTCTGTATCAGTTCGAAAACCGCGGTATCCTTGATCACGGCCCAGTAGAACTGGCCCGTGATGTCGGAAGCCTGTACGGTTTTTTCCATGCTTTCATTGCAGAGTACTATCTTGCCGTTCCGGTCGAGTACGAGCAGGCCCGACTGCATTGAGGAGATGATGGAGCGCAGCTCTTCTCCCTGTTTCGTGAGGCCGGCTATATGTCTGTTGATTTCATCCGACATGTAATTGAAACTGTCCGCCAGTGCCTTGATTTCATCACCGTTTTTTAAAAAAACCCGGGCTCCCAGGTCACCCTTCGCGATGCGGTCAGCGGCGCTCTTCAGTTGCCGAATCGGATCCATGATCCGCCTGAAAAAGAAAAACGCCCCTCCGATGAGTATTCCTATGAAAACACAGGCCGCTATCGAGATCCTGGACTGGAATGACCGAACTCTATGCTCGATGTTCTCGTTTTTCATGCTGATGCGCAGAACACCGATAATATCCCCTCCTTACATAGAGGGGAAGGGCGACGTAGAGCATCTCCTCTCCCATCGTGATACTGTGCCGGATGAACCGGCCGATCTCGCCGCCGTGCGCTTTGATGATCTTCGGCCGGTCCCGGTGCAAATCCATCTTTTGGGTTCGGCATGGGAGTCCGCCTTTACCGTGCCGTCCGGTCGTATGACCGTGATTCTTTTGTTCGTGTTGGTGCTGATATTTTCGACGAGGAGCTGGAGGTTTTTTTCCTCTTCGAGGTATGCCACGATATCGCTCCGGAGCATGTTGCCGAGATTCTCGGTTTCACGCATGAGCGTGTCGATGTAGAGGTTCTTTATGGCCGTGGATGATATGATGAGGAGCGCGAGCGAGAGAATGCCCGTTATGACGACAAAACCGACGAATACCTTGAAGAAAAGTGATCCTATCATGCTTCCAGCTTGTATCCGATACCCCTGACGTTTTTGATTATACCGCCGCATTCGCCCAGTTTTTCACGAAGGTGACGTATATGCACGTCGACCGTACGATCGAGCACTATCTTTTCATTTCCCCAGAGAT
>CAYWUT010000005.1:22341-55525 GCA_964460545.1 uncultured Spirochaetota bacterium | reverse complement strand
TCTGATCATCAACGTGTAATAACAACATCATGAACGGCTCTATGTCCGTTCATGGGCACCCGGAAGGAAGAACCGGTTGCTCGGCCGAAGAGCTTACCGACCGTTGAAAGACAACAAGGGTATTATTATAAAATTAATAACAAGTAATACTATATAACATATAATTAAAATTACAATAATCCATTTAATATAGCTTCCTTAATAATTTCCTGTCCGCATGTCTGTAGCTGTTGAGTTACAGGTGGGCCTTGTAAGAGAGGTCATTCCGGCGCATCCGTAAAAGGTGCGTGTAATAGCGACGGCGAGGCGGCTTCTTTCCATTCCCCTTATTTATTTAGGTTGTAGCGAACGGCATTATAATGTACTTTAATTGCATCCCATAATTGCCGGAATGGGGGCTTTTATAGCCGGCGGTTAGAATGAAAGGAGCCGATATGTCGGATCTCAAAACGAAATATATAGGCCTTGAGCTCAGGAACCCCGTTATCGTTGCGAGCAGCAGGCTGACAAAGGATATTGACGGGCTGAAAAAGCTTGAAGACGCCGGCGCGGGTGGACTGGTGCTCAAATCACTCTTTGAAGAACAGATCATCATGGAGAAGGAAGAGCTGGAAAGCCAGGTCATGCCCGCATCGCATACGGAGGCTTATGACTATGTAAGCCGGCTCAGCATGGAGCTCGGACCCAAGGAATATATCCGGCTTATCGAGGATGCAAAGAAATCCATATCCATACCCGTCATAGCCAGTCTCAACTGCGTCTCCGCCGGCTGGTGGATAGACTACGCGAAACAGCTCGAATCCGCGGGAGCGGACGGGCTCGAGCTGAACATCGGGTTCATCGGCTATACGACGAAACACGTAAGCGGGGACATCGAAAAAGTGTACTATGAAATCGTTCAAAAGGTGAACGAGGCCGTCTCCCTGCCGATCGCCGTCAAGGTCGGTTCCTCATTCACATCGCTTCCCTGGTTCGCTGACCAGCTCTCGAAGCGCGGATGCAAGGCACTCGTACTCTTCAACCGTTACTACAGCCTCGATTTCGATATCGAAAAAATGAAGGTCGTGCCCGGCAACCCGCTCAGCACACCGCTGGAAATGAGCCTCCCGCTCCGGTGGATCGCCCTCCTCTACGGCAGGGTCGAGTGCGACCTCTCGGCCACCACGGGCGTCCATTCCGGTGCCGATGTCGTGAAACAGCTCCTTGCGGGCGCGTCCGCGGTGCAGATATGCTCCGTTCTCTACAAGAAGGGCCCCAAATACATCGAAACGATTTTACAGGAAATCGAAACGTGGATGAAATCCAACAAGTTCGATGTAATAGACGATTTCAGGGGCAGGCTGAGCCAGGAAGAGAGCGATGAACCCGCGGCCTATGAGCGTCTTCAGTACATAAAGGCGCTGGTGGGAATAGAGTAGTCCGCTTCATCAATCACCCGATGCGCGGGCCTACAGGCGGCTTTTTAAGAATCCATAACCGCAAACCAGGAAGAACCCGGATAAAGGCACATCCGTGTATTCCGCCCACTGCGAATTCACCGGATGGCGGTAAATCGTATTCATCATAACCGCATAACCGCGCATGCGTCCGGATATTCTGCCGAAAATAGAAGGGAAATGGACAAAGCAAGAAAACGATTCCGGATCATAATAATACTGCTCATCCTCCTGCTCGGGGTGCTCCTCTGGCGAATTACGAAACTCATGTTTTTCCACAAAGCGGTCCTGAGTGCGGTCCCCAGTCAGGTGAACCTCAGTGAACGCGGGTTCATCCTCGACCGGAACGGGGAAAAACTGGCCCTGAGCCTGGAAACGCTCTCCGTATATGCGCGTCCCTCCGAGATAGAGAATAAAAAAGAAACCGCGACGGAACTCGCCCGTGTGCTGGGAACCCGCTACGACCGGGTACTGCGCATGATCAACACGGACAAGCCGTTTGTCTGGATCGAACGTCAGGTGGATATTGCACTTATTCCTTCGTTCGACGAACTCGACCTGAAGGGTATCTACACTGAAAAGGAATTCAGACGCTACTACCCCTTCGGCAACCTCGCATCGCACGTTATCGGTTTCGCCGGAATCGACCAGGAAGGACTGGAGGGAATCGAGTACCAGTTCGACGAGGTTCTCCTTCCCCGGAAGCGGGAAGAAAGGCCGGAGGCCCACGGCGGAGAGGAAACCACCCGGGGCTACTCGGTCGTATTGACCATAGACAGGTACGTGCAGGAAATCGTCGAGGAGGAACTGGCCGCGTCATATGCACAGACCGGCGCCCAGCTGATAACGGCACTCGTCATGCGTCCCGATACCGGTGAAATCCTTGCCCTCTCGAACAAGCCCGATTACGACCTCAACCGGTTCGGAAATTACCCGGATGATCTTATAAGGAATAAAGCGATTACCGATTCGTTCGAACCGGGCTCGACCTTCAAAATATTCATCTCGTCCATACTTTTTGACAGCGGACTCATCGATGAGGACGACACTTTCGAATGCAGCGGTGAAATCGATGTCGGTGGAGTTACCATACACGACACGGGAGAGCACGGTATCGTGAACCCCAGGCAGATCCTGGAGCGCTCCTGCAACGTGGGAATGGTGCTCTCGGTCGACCGGATCGGCAAATCGGACCTGTTCGAGAAACTGCGGGCCTTCGGTTTCGGAACCCCGACCGGTATCAACCTGCCGGGAGAGGCACGCGGGATACTGAGAAACCCCGGCGAATGGAGCATGCTCTCGAAATACGTTATCGCAATAGGCCAGGAGGTTTCGTCAACACCCCTCCAGATTATTACGGCTGCAGGCGCGATAGCCAACGACGGCGTGCTCATGCAGCCCAGGATCGTAAAGTCCATCGAAAGGCCGGACGGGACCCTGATAAAGGAATACGGTCCTCTCCAGATAAGACGCGTATTAAGTTCCGAGACCGCGAACAGGATGCTCGACATACTGACCGGAGTTCTCTCGGACAGGGGCACGGGATACAATGCCCGAATAGAGGGCTATTCAATGGCGGGAAAAACGGGCACCGCCCAGATAGCCGACAGGGAAAAGGGGGGATACCTGGAGGGACAATTCTACGCGTCCTTTATCGGATTTCTCCCCGTTCCGGAACCGAAGATCGTGGTTCTCGTCACCCTTGACCGGCCGACGGGGGAGAGTTACGGAGGTCAGACAGCGGCGCCCGTATTCAAACATATCGTGGAACGTATCGCCCCGTACCTCAACATCTACCCCTCTTCCACGAAAGTGTACATACTGAACGATGCAGACAAATGACATCTACAATTCGAACCTGCGTGCCCTTCGCCGGTTCGGTAACGCGGCACAAAGGGTCGAATCGGCGGAATGTCCCTTCGAGTGCCGCAGGGTGGAACTGGACGGCGCGGTTACCGTCGAGGTGCAAAAAAACGACAAAACCCTCTTCCTCTCCTCCAGGAAAAACCCGGCTCGAGAGGCGCAGCGGCTCGTCTCGGCGGTCCTCGACGGCGGCGAGCAGTTCGTCGTGATCGCGGGCATCGGCATGGGTTACCTGCTGGAAGCCATGCTTGATAATACCAGGGAAACGAAATTCCTCGTCATCGAACCCTCTGAAGGGCTTTTTCGCTTCATCCTCGGTATTCGCGACCTCTCGTCTCTTCTGACCGACGAACGCGTTATAGACCTGCTCCTTGATCCCGGTTTCATTCAGTATTCCGACCTCGTGGAACACCCCTCGGATACCCGGTTCGAGTTCGTGCCCGCGCGGCCCTACCTGAACCTCTTTCCGGAAGCGATGAAGGGATACGCCGATAACTTCAATTCCTTTATGAACAGCCGGAGGATAAACGTCGCGACCCTGGGACGGTTCGACCGGCTCTGGACGAGGAACACGTTCAGAAACGCCGAATACTTCTTTTCCTCACCGGGCGCGAAGCTCCTGTACGGCCGATTCCGGGGAATCCCGGCCCTCGTCATAGGAGCCGGTCCGTCGGTGGAGGAAGACCTCGAAACCATTGGAATACTGGCCAAGCGGACGGTTCTCATAGCGGTCGACACCGCGCTGAAATCACTCCTGATGCGGGGGATAATTCCCGATTTCACCGTAACGGTCGATCCGCAGTTCATCAACAGCCTTCATCTCGCTTTTCTCCCGCAAAAGGACCTTCCCGTGCTCGTTGCGGACCCGGCCGTTTCACCAGCAGTACTGCGCGGGTATCGGGGCCCTAAAGTACTGACATCCTCCGTGTTCAATCCCGGAAAAATCATCGAACGGTTTTCGGGCACAAAGGGAGGCATAGCGGCCGGCGGTTCCGTTTCAACCACGGCCTTCGACCTTGCCCGCCGCATGGGTGCCGATCCGGTCATACTCATGGGGATGGACCTCTCCTACAAACCGGGAAGAACACATCTTCGCGGTTCCTTTATCGAAAGTTATGTCTTTTCCAGGCATTCCAGGCTCGAAACACCGGATACGTTCTTTACACGGTATATAAGGGGAGGAAACCCGGGTTTCGTGAAGAACCGGGACGGAATAACGGTCGTAAGCGACAGCCGCATGCTGCTCTACAGGTCGTGGTTCGAGCATTCGATCGAGCCCGGCAGCAGCGTACTGAACGGAACGCGGGGAGGGCTCTCCCTGCACCCCATCGAAGACGTGAACCCCGACCGCCTCCCGTCAATCATCCCGGATAGAAAAAAGAAGACGAGGTGCGCCGTGGAGGCGGCGAGGTCGGAATTAAAGAAGCTGCTTGGGAACCGGGCCGGTATGGACGGATTTATGAATTACATGGATTCGGTGCTCCGCGCCATGGCCGGTCTGAAGAAAGCCGCACGTGAAGCCGAGGACCTGAACCGTACGGGGCGGTATGAAAAACTGGCTCCGCTCGACGAAAAGATCCTTTCATTCACCGAGGAAAACCGACTCATCAGCATGGTGATGCAGAAACCAATCGCCGAGATCATGGGGACTCGCGCGGAGACGAAGAAGACCTCCGTCGAAAATGCGGGAAGACTCTACCGGGCAATAGCGGAGGCCGCGGATTACGTTACCGCCCTCCTTGAACGGACACGGAGTTCCCTGGGTCCGCGGACGAACTGAAACCCGCAGCGGGGCCGGACCGGCTCATTTGAATATCTCTCCCGTTTCCATGTACCAGAGAACGAAATCGAGATGGTCGATCGGGATATTCGTTTCCATAGCAAAACGGCGCATACGGTCCTCAATTTGAAGGTATCTCACCCGGGTGAGGGAGGGGGGCATCTCGTCGATAACGGAAAGCGCCCGGAGGTTCTTCAGAACATGCCGGTCGAGTATGGCCGTATCCGTGAACCCGATATTCCTGAGAAAATGGCTCGCCTCCTTGTATCCCAGGCCGTGTACCGTATGAACGAGCCAATCGCGTTTATGCGCGGTGTCCCGGTGCGCACCGAGTTCTTTCCCGACCGTGTAGGAACCGTTCGTATAAAAACGGCGCAGCGCCTCCTCCACCCGCCGCGCCTTGTTGTTCTTAAACCTGACGACCGCGAGCTCCCGAGTGAGCCGCTCCCTGTCCACACCCTCCGGTCCGATTATACGCTCTTCCCGAAGAACCCGTACCGCCTTCCACGCCGATCGTGCCCGGGAAGCGGGAGTGAGAAGGCAGAATACGAGCTCCCAGAAGATATCCTCTTCCGAGCCGCAGTCCCGGATTTTTCTGAATTCATCAATTCTCGAACGAATCAAAGGGCGGATTTTATCGTATACCTCGTGTAGCTCCCCCCGGCTCAGGACCGCCGGTCCCATTCCGGGACGCTCAGAAGGGTGCGAAATCATTTTCCGTAAAAAAATCCTCCTCTAAAAGCGTCATCTCCCTATAGAGCGCGTCGTAATGGTCCTTTTCCCATTCCGCCAGCGTCCGGAAGAAATCACCGGTACCGCCCTCACCCAGCTCCCGGGCCGTCTTTTCATAAAACTCGAATGATTCCTTTTCAAGCTTCAGCCCGATCGACAGAACGGACATCTCGAAATGCTTTCCCGTGAGCCTTTCTTTGAAAGTGTCCGAGAAAATCGGTGCACCTGCATCCTTGAAATCAACGAGGCGGGGAAGTACCGGCGGGACCATCTCCTCTCCGTCGACAAGCGAACGGTATAAAATTTTCAATGCCTCGAGATGGGAATCCTCCTCGCGGGCGAGGTAACCGAAAACCTCCTTCGCCTTCTCGTCGTCGGTTTTTTCAGCCGCGAGGGAATACAGCTCACGTCCCTCGATCTCTCCCTTTATCGCTAATCTGAAGGCCTCTTTCAAATCCATGGTTCATCTCCTCTTTTTCGGGGCGAGCTCTGAGCGCTCATTCGAAATTTATAATCGCCG
Source organism: uncultured Spirochaetota bacterium (assembly GCA_964460545.1). Classification (GTDB taxonomy): domain Bacteria; phylum Spirochaetota; class B62-G9; order B62-G9; family DRHN01; genus CAYWUT01. The sequence goes on along the minus strand of CAYWUT010000005.1, from coordinate 49,194 downwards.
CATGGTTCCCGGGTTCTTACCGGTTCGGCTACCGCACGGTAAACTCGACCAGCACTCCGCCGTCTACATAGAGAATATAATCCCCCCTCCGCAGAAAACTTACCGAATATCGGTCTTCCTCCGATTTTATTCTTTCCACGATCCTCCCGCCCTCTTCGAGGTGGATCTTTTTTCCCCTGATTCCCTCGAGCACCACCGCAAAGGTATCCTCCTCATCGGCCTTCACCTCTACGGACACTCCCCCCTTACGCAGGGAAAAGGATTTCGTCTTCCCGCCTCTCACCGGCAGAAGGCGAACCGGAACGAATCCCTCACCGCCCTCGATATTTTCCAGGAGCTCGATCACGCCCCGAAAAAGCCTGAACCGTGCTCTCAACGGCTTACGGTCCGGAAGCGGCTCGAAATCGGTCGTGGACATTGTGAAGATATCCTTCTTTGCCAGGAGCAAAGCCTCCATGCACTCCCTGCATCCCGGAAGGTGTTTTGCAAACGCCCGCTCCGCCTCCTCGGGCAGAGCGCCGTCGATGTACATGGCGATAAAATTCGCATCGTTAAAACGACATTTCTTCATGGCGCATCTCCTGCAGTACTATTCGAACGGTTTTTTTCATGCGGGCTATAGATGTGGACACGGTACCGATGGGCATGCCCAGAAACGAAGCGATGGATTTGTACGAAGGATTGAGCCTGATTTTCCTGTACTCCTCGATCAGGGCGTCCCTCCTTTTCTTTAAACGTCCCGTTACGTCGCCTTCCCTGTCCGCCTCCTTCTCGAGTATCTCCCGGTATAGGCCGCCCAGCCTGTCGAGGATATCTCTATGGACGGCATACTTCCGCACCATTGAATTCCGTATACCGTCTATCCCTTCGAGAACCTCCCGAACCGAAGCGCCGGTCGTAACCGCGATAAAACCGACGTCCTCAGGTCTCAGGTCTTCTATGAAGTAGAGATGAAAAAACAGCCGCTGTTTCATGTTCAGATTTCTGACTATACCGTCGATGAGCCGGTCATAGCCCTCCTTGTTCGACCGTACATAGTCCTTTCGCTCCGCAATCACATCATAGAGACGGGCTCCTTCCCCGCAATCGAGAGAAAAGGGCGGCTGCTCACTCGTTTTATGCTCCCGGAGAAAATTGAGATACCGCCGCCTTAAAACCACGGTGAACCAGGTGACGAAACGAGCCTCGCTCTCCCTGTAGCGTGACAGTATTCTTTCGAGCCGTAAAAGAACATACTCGTAGAAGTTTCCGCATTGGTCGGGCCCGGACCTGAATACAATACGGGGATAGTTATATATATAGGGAGAGAGTATCCTGACAATCCGTGCGTAACAGGATTTTTCCCCGCTGCCGTATCTTCGTATGCAGCTCTTTATCTGAGCATCGGGAATTCTATCCATCATATTTCATCTCCGCCTCACCCTGCAGGATGAAGAGAAGCGGCAGGACGTCATCCTTCTCGAATCGCGCGTTGAGCGCCCTGTTCAGGGCATAGCCGATTTCGAAACCCCAGGAGAGATACCGATAGAAGAGCAGGATGAAGGGACACATGTCGCGGTCCGGAATTCTCCAGCGTGAGGAGACGGTATTCTTTACACCCCGTTGAAGAAGATCGAATCCCATGCCGAGCGTGTTTCCGCACGTACTCATAAACACGAGCGAGGGGAGGCTGGACGCGCTCAGGTCGTCCACCCCGAACGACGAGCCGCCTATATCCCATCCCGCCGATCCGTCAGAGTTGTGTCCAGCGAAATGGACGATATCGTAGCGGGACAGGTATTCCCCGAATAAATGCGGTTTGAGAGGCCTTGACAGGAGGTCAGCTTCAATACCCCGCTTCTCGAGCTCCGAGAGGAGTTCCATGCCCTCCTCGTACGCACGCTCGCATGACTCCGCGGGATCCGCAATTATCAGGACCCGACGGACGGAGGAATCCTTTTGCGAGGTGCGCCGCCGGTCCCTTTCGGACTCGCCCCTTCCCCTGAAGCTCATGATATTCTTCCTGAAAATGAATTCCTCCCTGAAAGCGAGCTCAAAGGGTATTCGCTCGATATATCCGTCCCCCGCGACCGCAACGGAAAAACCGCCCTCATCGAACAGCGGCTCAGCCGGTGTGGAATCAAAAAATTTATCGTAGATCTTCTCACCGATCTTTTGCGCGAAAAGAATGAATTCCCCATCACTGCCGCGCCAGAGGAGTTCTTCTGCTTCCCGCAGCTCCCTGCGCATAAGGGGCAGAAAGGATGTTCCCGTCTTTACCGGGTACGATGCTATGCTCGTCTTCCCTGAGAGACCTATGACCGTCACCCCGACCCGTTCGTCTCCTCCGTCCAGGGCGATAACGAGCGGCTCCCGCTTCGTATTGAAGCAGCACAGTTCCTCGAGTATTCTGTTCTCCCGGTTCCCGTCGAGGAAAAAGTCGTCCGCCCGGCCGTCACACCATCTCCCCAGAGGAACTCCTTTTGGATAAAGTGAAGAGCAGTCGAGGTCCAGGCGTTCGAATATATAGTGCCGTTCCCTTCCCTCGCCGCCGTTGAACGGGCCGGATTCGGGGTTTTTCTCTTCCCTCACCTTTCCCGAGGGCTTGAACGGCCCGAACACGGTCTTCGAATCGGTTTCGAGGAGAAAGAGCCTGTCGTGACTTCGAATAGCATGAAGGTTGTACCGGCGGTCACCCCTCGGCACGCGTACCATGCTGAGGCCGATGGATTGAGCGAGGTTCTTCGAATCGGTTTGAATGAGGTATGCCATCACGGAGCGCTGATATAAAATAGGTATCTAACCGGAACATCAGAAGGAGCGCAGGTATGCGGGCTTCAAATAACCGTGTTCCGGCTCTATTTTCAGCTCATCGGCGAGGGAGAAGATGAAACGGGCGCTCGGGTTGGAAGCGAGGAACGATCCGGGCAAATCCAGGTGCGCGTAGTCCTTCAGCTCATCATCCGGAGCCGTGATCGTCCGTGGGCTTCGTTCCCTGATGAACGTAAGAAAATCGTCCCTGTCAAGCACAAGGTAATCGGTGACCCGCCCGCCCCTTTCATAATACGCGGTAAAGACCTCGTTCCTTCTCGAACGAATAAAGGGGATGACGGAAGTATACCACGCGCCGCACCCGAATGCAAGGAGATCGAGCGATGATACGGATGCGACCGGTATGCGCAGAGTTTGAGAAAGCGTATTGATGAAGGAGAGGGCCACCCGTATCCCCGTAAAGGAGCCGGGCCCGTTGCCGGCATAGGCCTCCTGTATGTCGGAAGCGGATTTATTCAGTTTTTGAAGGAGGAACTCCACGATACCCGCGACCTGCTGGGAACCGGCGGACTTTTTTCGAATCTCCATATTTGCCGATAATCCGGATCCTTCCAGCGCGATGGAGAGCACGTTCGTGGAGGTATCGACGCCGAGTTTCACGCCTCCCCCCTCTCAACCGTAACAACGCGGCCTTCCTCCTCGATTTCAAACCTTACCCGAAGAGGGGATTCGAGAAGGCCTCCGAGCGCCTCTCCCCACTCTATGACCACCACGGTATCCTCGTGATAAATGCAATCCTCCAGGAGGTCCTCCATTTCACCGGGCCGGTCAAGCCTGTAAAAATCAAAGTGGCAGAGTCTGAGCCGTCCCTCGTACCTGTTCATGATGGCAAAGGAGGGGCTCGTTACCACATCCTCGATATCGAGCCCGCGCGCTATTCCCTTCGTAAAAACCGTTTTCCCGCTCCCCAGCCCTCCCTCCAGGAGTACAACCTCACCTCCGGTCAGGGTGCGTCCCAGGGATTCTCCTGCGGAAAGCGTCTCCTCAGGGGTTTTTGTCTCTGATCTCGTCCGCATCTGCGTAAGGTATATCCCGGCGGTTATAATGCAAAGTATAATTCAGCTCCAGCGCGAAGAGTGCGATCGCCCATGAGGCGTAGAGCCAGATAAGGAGTATGGGCACAAATGCGAGCGAGCCGTATATCAGGTTGAGCTGCGGTATGAGGTGTACATAGAGATTCAGTCCGATTCTTAGTCCGTACCAGATCGTTCCGCCGAAGCATCCTGACAGGAGAGAATAAAAAATATTCACCTTCCCGTGTGGAATAAACTGACAAACGAGCACGAGCACGATCCAGTGAAGGAAAATCGATACGACGTGCTCCACTCCCGTGGAGAGAACCGGAATGCCGCCTATCCCGGAAAGCGCGAGGATGTTCCGGAAGAAAAACGCGCTTATCAGGATGGGAGGAACCGAAACGAGGGCGATAAAGAACTTAACGGTGCTCCAGAGCAGTGAATGGCCCTTGTCCCAGCGCCAGATGCTGTTGACCGTCTTGCTGATGGAAAAAAAGAGCAGGAACCCGATGACGATGGAAAAAATAACGCCGAAAAAGCCGACGGATATATCCTCGAGCAGGAATTGAATGCGCTCCGATATGACCGACGCCTTCTGAGGAAGGAAGTATCCATTGATGAGCTCCATGAGCCGTTGTTCGACCATGGGAAAGAAGGCAAGGTTCTTCAGCTCGAGTACGATGATGATGAGAATGGGTACGAGGGAAAGCAGGGAGAGATAGCTGAGCGAGCGTGCGTGGAGGTCACAGCGGTCTTTTCCGAAACGTACAATGGTACTCCAGAGAATCTTGCTGCGCTTCAAGGATACCCTCATTAAAGAAACAGTGATCCCTCCGGACAGCGCAATTCATCCATCTTCGCGGCCTCCGTTTCTGTTATAATAGGCGTGTTCAGGAAATATTATAGTGCCTGATAGTCGTACAGGACGGCGAAGATGTCGTTTTTATACTTCTTGTCTATCTTTGTAAACTGTATGTGCATCAGCCAGGTCTTGCGGGCGCTGTTCTTCTCGATCCGCCTGACCTTTCCGAATGCAACCAGCCGGTAATCTTCCTTCAGCTCGAACTCTATGCGCAGAAACCTGTTCCTGTCAATGGGAACGGTGGTTTCAACCGTCATGCCTCCGACCGAGAGATCGGTTACCGTACCCCAGTGCGTGTCCTTTTTATCCACGATCGCTTTTTTCTTTCCACCCTCTTCCACCACCCGCACCCTGGAAAAGAATACGGGCATGCGAACACTCTTTCGCGGGTAGAGCCTTCTCTGCGACTTTCCGATCGTATCCGTGTGTTTCAGGCAGAGGCACTGGATATCATCGGAAACCTTCACATCATCGACTCTGGACAGGAAGTTGTACCCCGTATCATCGTTTTCCCACACGGTACACTTCACCTTTTTCTTGTCCCACGGAACGATCTTACCGGGAGGCAGAACGGGAATGGATATGCCCAGATAGTCTTCTTCGTTGCTGTTCACGGAAACGGAATAACTACCGTGCTTCTCCACCTGTAATTGCATATTCGTACCGACGGCTATCTGCTTTGTCGATGTAAGGGTGCCGGACCGTGTTCGGGAGATCTTGTTGCGAAGCCGGTAATACGCGTTGATGACGTCTTCCTTTGATTCACCCTTTGCCTCCGCAAGGCTCAACTTGCGCACCGTTCTCTGAATGCAGGAGTCCAGAATGTTCGTGGACGTGAATATGAGAGCGGGTCTCGAGAGCTTGTGAGCAACAACGAGCCTCTTCAGCCTTTCGGTTTCCTGCTTGGTCAGGCCCCTTTGCTTCGCGATCTGATAGAAACTGCGCCAGCCCGGACCCGCCCCGTCCTTCTTCTTCTTTCCGCCTGCGGCTTTTCGAGCGGCAATGAAGAAACCGACGCCGACAACGACAAGAACAACGATAAGAAGGATTATCTGAGACGAGGTGGGGCTTGAGAACTGAAATGCCTGGACTTCCACTTTAATTCGCTCTCCGGGAAAGGGATCCCTGGTTCAGTACTTACCTCTGTTACATTATCAGGAATTATTCTCTATTATATACCCATACATACTCTCTTTCAAGCATGTACTCGCTGCACCGATAACGGCATACCGTGTAAAGGGCGGTTTATAGGGGTCAGGACGGATCGGCCGTCATGATCTCCCGGTATACGGGTGGTATCGTCCCTCCATGGTCTCCGGGGTCATACCCCCTGATCAGGAACTCGATGAGCGTGGTCTTATTTCCCGGCAGCAGGGCTTTTACCGTGAGCTTGAGCGGAAGCCTCAGGTTGTCTCTGCTTATAAAGATTTCGATGCCCTCATTTTCCACAACGAGCCTTTGTACGGGTACGGGAGCGCCTCCCATGAGAGAAGGGATGCTTACCCGGGACTCCCCCGTGTCCACGAGAATGACTGTTTTCACCCTCTTCTCCTCCAGGAAATCGAAGGTGAATCCCCCTTCAAGCAGGCGGGGATAATACCGCAGGTGGTAAATGACGGAAAAAAGATCGAAAACATCATGCTCGAACGCGATCGTCCTGCCCTCACCCGTATCGGCGTTTTCGAGCATGACCTTTCCCCCCGCCCGGTCGACACGATAGAGAAGCCGGGCGACCCTCTCCCCTTCCGTCACGTGTTTCTCGATAGTATCGGGAAGAAGTGTTTCGCGGTCCAGCGATACGAACCACTTGTCGTCGAGCTTGTAAAAGAGGCTCATGAAGGGGGTGGTACGGGAGCTGCCTCTGAGAAGATAGCCGCCGCAGCCGGGGTCGGACATGAACTCGATTGTCTGCGTTCCTACGCGAAAGCCCGCCGCGAGAATGGCATATTCCACACGCTCACCCGTATGAAAGGGCGCGGTATCCGGACGCGCGATAACGGGTACGAGAAGAAGTATGAGCAGCACGAATCGTTTCATGAATGCGAAGTTACCGGCCTATAAAACTGCTGATATCGTTCATCGTCACGAAAATGAGCACCACGATAAGGAAGAGAAAACCAAATGTCTGTATTTTATAAACAACGTCCAGGTTCGGCTTTTTTCGCGTCGCGATTTCGTAGACCGAGAGGATGATGTGACTCCCGTCGAGCGCGGGAAAGGGAATGAGGTTCATGATGAAAAACGCGATGCTTATATAGCTCATCACCTGCAGAAAGTAGGTAAAGCCCTCGCGCGCTATAACGCCGGACAGGTATATAAGCTTCGCAGGTCCGGCGACCGCCGAGCGGGCCCGTATCCTGCCGCTGAATACCATTATCACTCCCCTGACCGTGTCCTGCACACCCTGCAGTGATTTCACGAAACCTCTGCCCACGGCGATATGGAAAGGGTACCGCTCCGTTCTATAGGTAACATGCCTGAAGAAGAGACCCGCTGAATCGTAATCATCGACCTTTTCCGGCATGATGATGAGTTCCACCATTTCTCCGCCGCGTTCGACGACGACAGGTACGTCCTGCCAGCTCTTCCCCTCTATGGCATCATAGAAATCCACGTGATGGCGAATACCGATACCGTCGACCGATATGACCAGGTCGCCGGGTTCTATACCCGCCCTTTCCGCCGGCTCCCCGGGCCTGACCCCTTCAACCACGGGCTCGACCCACGGATGAATGCCGATGAGCCCCCGGCCCGTTTCTCTGTCGAGTTCCGGGACGGCCGTCAGTCTCAGACGTCTTCCCTCCCGTTCGATATCCATACTGATGGTCCTGAGCGGATTGCGGACGATGAACTCCGTAATATCGTCCCAGTTGTCCACCTCTTTTCCGTTTATCGCCAGTATGACATCCCCGTCCTGCAGGCCGGCCCGTTGCGCGGGAGTTACCGTCGTCCCCAGTGTTTCCGCCGGTTCGGCGAGTACGATCCTGTTCGGAAACGTGTTGATCTCATATCCCACCATGATGATGACGATGAAGAGGAGAACGGCAAAAAGGTAGTTGAAGAACGGTCCGCCGAATGCGACCGTTATCCTCCTGAAAGGGGAAGACGCGTAGTATTCGTCCGACCCGCCTCTCAGGGTATCCTTCGGCGAATCACCCGCCATCTTGCAGTAGCCGCCGAAGGGGATCCATCCCAGCTGAATGCGGGTTTCCCGCCATTTGAACGAGATGAGACCTTTTCCCCACCCGATTGAAAAAACCTCCACCCTTATCCCGGCGGCACGCGCGAAGATGAAATGGCCCAGCTCATGGACAAAGATGAGTATTCCTATTGATATTATTCCCAGGAAAATTGTAGTTACCATACTCCCTACCGTTTCAGCTCATTATTTTTACGTAGATATAAAACAAGGGGGCACATAACAGGATACTGTCAAAAATATCGAGAACACCCCCGAAACCGGGGAGAAACGCACCCGAGTCCTTGACATTCGCCTTCCGTTTAAAATATGATTCCAGCAGATCACCGGCGGGGGCCGCAAATCCGATCAGTAATCCCCCTAAAACCGCCTCCACAATACCGTACCGTCCCCCTCCCCCCAGGGGGAACACCTCCCTGCATGCCAGGCCGAACAGGGCGGCGCCCGCCACGGTCAGCACAAAAGAAGAAACGTATCCCTCGAGGCTCTTGTTCGGGCTCGATCTGACAATCCCCCTCTTTCTTCCGAATGCAGATCCGATGAAATAAGCCGACGCATCGTTGAACCAGCCGAGCGTCAAGAGGAAAAAAACGAGTGCCGCGCCGTTTTCCTCAATCCTTGTCAGATAGAGGAAAAGGGGAAATACACCCGTGTAAATAAATACGGCTTCAAAGATCAGAATACCGACCAAACCTTCCGGTTTACCGTGTATCAAACCGGCGATAAAAAGAAATGCTCCGCAGCCGAGTATACATAAGATAGTACCCCCGTTCACTCCGAGAAAGCCGTTTATGTATGAAAAGACAACGGCCAGGGAAGAAACGAGGACGATGTAACGCGGGCACGGCAAACCCCGTATCCGCTCGACCAGTATACACGTCTCACGCGCCGTGAACACGGTAACTGCAAGAATCATCAGGAAAAAAAAGAATCCGCGGAGCAGGTCCGTATAGATTGCCGCGGCTATTGCCGGAATGAAAAGTATTGAAAAAAAGATACGTTTAGACATTGCCTGCAGCCCGGAGCTCGATTCGCCCTACTTCTTTACCCCGCCGAAACGCCTTTCCCTTCTTAAAAAATCCTCAATTGCCTTCAGCAGGTGTTCCCGGGTAAAGTCAGGCCAGAGAACGTCGGTGACCCAAAGCTCCGTATATGCCACCTGCCAGATCAGGAAATTACTGATCCTCATCTCTCCGCCCGTTCTTATGAGCAGGTCCGGATCGGGCATACCCGCGGTGAAGAGGCGGGTACTCAGGCTTTCCTCATTTATATCTTCGGGTTCCAGCTCTCCTGCAGCGGCGGCCGCGCACAGGGACCGGGCGGCCCGCACGATCTCGGCCCTTCCGCTGTAATTAAAAGCGAGATTGAGATGGAGTTTTTTTTCAGGGGCATTGTCCGCTTCAATATTATCGATAACCCTGAGAACGGACTCCGGAAGGCCCTGACGGTCGCCCAGGTGCGTGAAGTAGACGCCGTCGTTTCGGAGCTCCCTGAAAAACTTCCTGAAAAAAAGCTCCGCCAGGCCCATAATGCCGGACACTTCACTCCGGGGACGCTTCCAGTTCTCCTTTGAAAATGTATAGAGAGTGAGGTATTTCACGCCTGCATCGAGACTGGCCCTTACAATATCCCTGACCCGCTCGGCACCCGCTCGATGACCGGCATTCCTGGGAAGCCCTCTCTCCCTTGCCCACCTGCCGTTTCCGTCCATGATGACGGCTATATGTTGGATCTTTCCCCCGGCAGACGCTTCATCCGGCATACTCTCAGCACGATCCATCTATACTTCCATTATCTCCGCCTCTTTGGCTTCGAGTAAAATGCCGACCTTCTCCACGTAGTCGTCGGTGATCTTCTGAATATCCTCAATCGCCTTTTTGGAGTCATCCTCGCTCAGGTGGCCTTCCTTTTCAGCGTGTTTCACGTCATCGTTTCCGTCTCTTCGGATATTGCGGATCGCGATACGCGCCTCTTCGGCTTTCGCCTTTGCAACCTTGACGAGTTCCTTTCGTCTTTCTTCCGTAAGCGGAGGAATCGAAATCCGGATGACCTTGCCGTCATTATTCGGGTGCAGCATGAGATCGGATTTGTGGAAGGCCTTCTCAATATCCTGCAGGCTTCCCTTGTCCCACGGCTGAATAACGATGAGTCGAGGCTCAGGCACGGAAATGGACGCGAGCTGCTTCAGCGGCGTCCTGTTTCCATAATAATCGATCATAAGCCCCTCAACCAGCCCGGCACTCGCGCGGCCCGAGCGTATCTTCTTGAAGTCATCCTCCAGGCTCTGTATCGATTTATCCATTCGGGAGTTCATCTTCTTCTTAATCTCTTCGAACATGCCTATACCTCCGTTATTGTTGTTCCCACCGGCCGCCCTCCGGCTATCTTTTCAAGAGCCCCCTCTTTCAGTATGTTGAAGATCACGATGGGTATGCCGTTATCGCGGCACATTGATACAGCCGCCATATCCATAACGCCGAGCCGGCGTTTGAGCACTTCCTCGTATGTAAGTGATTTAAATAAACTCGCGTTACTGTGCTTCACCGGATCCCTGTCATAGACTCCGTCGACCTTCGTCGCCTTGAGGAGCACGTCCGCCCTGATTTCGCAGGCCCTGAGCGCGGCCGCCGTGTCGGTTGTAAAATAGGGACTTCCCGTTCCGGCCGCGAAAATGACCACTTTTCCCGATTCCAGGTATTCCCCTGTTTTCGCGAGGTCGATACTCTCCGCGACGGTGTCGACCGGCAGTGCCGACTGCACAACGGCGGGCGTAGATACCTGCTCTAAAACCTCCGCGAGAAGCAGGCTGTTCATGAGCGTGGCGAGCATACCCATGGAATCGGACCTGACGCGGCCGATCCCGTGACCGGAAAGCTCGGCACCGCGTACCATGTTCCCGCCGCCGATGACGACTCCCATCTTCACGCCGAGCGCATGAACGCTCCCGATCTCCCGGGCTATCCGTTCCACGGTCGGCATGTGAAAAATACCGCCCCCCCCGGAAATCGCTTCACCGCTCAGCTTCAGGAGCATGCTTTGATAGACCACGCTACTCTTCTCCGAGTTTGAACCGGGCAAACCGTTTTATGACGATTTTACTCTCCGTTTTCTGCTCAACGGATTTCAAATATTTCTCAACGGTAAGATCGCCGTCCTTCACATACTTCTGTTCGAGGAGGCAGGATTCGGCAAAGAACTTTTTCATCCGGCCCTGTGCAATTTTTTCGAGTATATGCTCGGGTTTTCCCGATTCCCGGGCCTGAACCATATATATACCGCGCTGCTCTTCAACCGTCTCCGTGGGTATATCATCCTGTGAAATACCGATAGGCGCCATGGAGGCTATCTGAAGGGCGATATTCTTCTCCAGTTCCTCGACATCGGCGTTCTCCCCTCCCTTCTGACCGTCAATGAGGAATTCAACCAGAACACCGACCTTGCCTCCGAGGTGTATATACGAGGTGAACTCGCTCCCGGCGTCGTCCGCTTTTTCGAAGCGAACCATCCGCCTGATAATGATATTTTCTCCAAACGACGCTATGGCGTCTTTGATTTTTTCCTCTATGTCGGGACCGAGAGAACCGGTATCCTCCGCCCCGGATTCGAGTATGCCGTTCGCCGCTTCATTGACGAATTTCTGGAAATCATCGGTCCTGGAGACGAAGTCAGTTTCGCAATTGATTTCCGCCATCACCCGGACCCTGCCGTCTTCACTCGATACGACGGTGATGATTCCTTCCTTTGCCTCGCGCTCGCTTCTTTTTCCCGCTTCGGCAAGGCCCTTTTCCTTCAGATACTTGATCGCCTTCTCGAAATCCCCGTCGGATTCGATCAGCGCTTTCTTACAGTCCATTATACCAGCACCGGTTTTTTCCCTCAACCTCTTAACATCCTGTGCGTTTATCACACTCTCCCTCCAGTATTGTTTTATCCGCCCGAGTTGATTACATCCGGACGAGCCGGGCACGGCCGTTGGAAAAATATCAGTCGCTTCTCATCTCAACGCAAGCGCCCTCTCACTTTCCTTCCTTATCCTCGGATTCGGTTTCCCCACCGCCGGGCTCATCGCCGTCGCCGGTTTCTTCCGAAGCGGTTTCGGATGCAGGCTCCTGTTTTCCGGCAGCCGGCGGTTTACCGGAATCACCGTCTTTTTCACTTTCCTCAGCCTTCTCGGCCTCTTCCTGAGCTTCGGCCCCGGTACCTTCAGCCGTTTCCTCGCCTCCCTGAGCCTCCTCCGTGCCCCCTTCAGGGATCTCCTGAATGGCCTCTTCAGGGACTGATTCCGGTTTTTCAGCACCCGCATCAGCGGTATCCGGCTCTTTCGAGACAGTGGCCGGCACTTCCGATGCTAAATCCGGCTCTTTCGAGACAGTAACCGGTACTTCCGATGTTAAATCCGGCTCGTTCGAGACAGTAACCGGTACTTCCGATGCTAAATCCGGCTCGTTCGAGACAGTATCTGCTTCCTTCGATGAAGTGTCCGTTTTCATCTCCGCATCCTTCAGGTCTTTCGATGTGGCGTCCGTTTCTTTCCGCGCGTCTCCGGCGTCAGCAGGCGGTTTGTCCCCAGTATCCGGCTCTTCGGATGCTTTTTGCGGCTCTTTCGAGGCAGTATCCGCTTCTTCCGACGCTGAGTCAGTCTCTTTCGAGGCAGTGCCCGGCTCTTTTAACGTGACATCCGTTTCCTTCTTAGCAGCCTTCAGATCTTTTGCCGGTTCGGCCAGGACTTCACCTTCGACAAGCCTCTCCTCGCCTTCACCCGTTATATAGCTCTCTTCACGCTCGGCACGGGCCCGCTCCTCCTCTTCGAGGGAAACAATCGTCGAACCTTCCTCTCCCCCTTCCGATTCGGTCCCCGCGGCCGCTTCGGCCATTTCGGCCGCGCCCGCTTCCTGCTGTCCCTCGATAACGGCGGAAGCGACGATTGCCGCGAAAAGGTTAATAGCACGTATCGCATCATCGTTTCCCGGTATCGGATAATCGATCCCCTCGGGATTACAGTTTGAATCGACGATAGCCACGATAGGTATGTGGGATTTCATAGCTTCGGCAATGGCGATGGCTTCCTTCTTCGGATCGATGATGAATATCATGTCGGGCAATGCTTCGAGGTCTTTGATGCCGCCTATGTTCTTCAGAAGCTTTTCCTTTTCACGGTTCAGCCTGATGACCTCTTTCTTTGTCATGAATTCGAATGACCCGTCGACTTCCATACGCTCGAGTTTTTTCAGCCGCATGATACTTTTCTGAATGGTCGAAAAGTTCGTAATCATGCCGCCGAGCCACCTGTTGGAAACATAGGGCATTGAACAGCGGGCCGCCTCCTGCTCAATCGCGGACCGCGCCTGTCTCTTCGTTCCGACAAAGAGTATAATGCCGTTCTGCTTGACCAGTTCCTTGACAGCATTATAAGCGATCTTGAGCAGGGCGATGGTCTTCTGAAGGTCGATGATGTGTATGCCGTTTCGTTCGGTAAAAATGTAGGACTTCATTCGCGGGTCCCACCTGCGTGTCTGATGCCCGAAATGAACTCCCGCTTCGAGAAGTTCCTTCATAGTAACGATTCCCAATTTGATCCTCCCTCTAATATAAATTCTTGGATCTTCCCGGAACCGCAGGGCCATTGGAAACGCAGCATGGGTAGTTGTACGTGGTGTGTTTTTACACCAGCTATTTCTCAACAGCTCGAGCGCTGCCGGAAGATCATGATGTTTAATCGTCGGTGAATATACCGTCCACCGCCTAGAGTTTCCGAATCGGTCTGTATTCTCCCTCACTGGTAAAATAGGAGAACCGCTTCAGAATTTTATACAGTTCCTCAACGGGAAGGCCCATTACATTGTAGTGGGACCCCTCTATCCTTTTTACAAAGAAGGCGCCGCGTCCCTGAATGGCGTATCCGCCCGCCTTGTCCGCCCATTCCCCCTCATCGATATAGCGGTTTATCTCGTCCTCATCCAAACCGGAAAAATGAACGGCTGTTTCCGAGTATGCCGTGTACCGGACGGACCGCTGTACGTCATGGACCGTCAACCCGGACAGTACGGTATGGGTCTTTCCGCTGAGTATCCTCAGGAACTCGAGGGCATCAGCTTCATCTGCCGGTTTTCCGAGAATCCTGCCGTCCAGCACAACTATGGTATCGACTCCCACTACGAGCCCGCTCGTGAAGAACGAAGAGGCCTCGTCCACCTTTCTGCCGGACAGCTCGACCACCGCTCGGCGGGGTGAGGATTCATCCGCTCCCTGTTCGCTGACATCGACTCCGCAAACGATAAACGGGATATGAACGGCATTTAGTATCTCCCTTCTCCTGGGAGACTTTGACGCAAGAACGAGACTATCCATCAACACCGTATCGGTACCGACCTTTGCGTGTGCAGATTTCCATTTTCAATCGAGCCGGTCCGCCCGTATTTAGTGTACCGGAATGAAAAATCTAACGAATTACCGCTTCATTGTCAACCTCCTTCGGTTTTTAAAGCCTCACAGGTCGCCATTTTAAGTTGACAAAGACGTGACCATATACTATTCTCAATTACGCGAGGAGTGTCCTTCATGGCCCATCCCAGTCAGATTCAGCTCTCCATGATGCGATTCAAAAGAAACTCCTACGTCAATGTGGAGGGGAAAAGGGATGCGGACAGGTTCTACATTATCAGGGAGGGCAAGGCCCAAATATCAAAAGAGGCCGAGGTCATAGAGGAAGACACCGGAAATATACTCTATCCGGGGGATTTTTTCGGCGTCGTTTCCTGCATGAGCAATCATGCGAGCATTGAAACCGCCAAGGCACTCAGTGATATCACGGTCATTGCCGTTTATCGCGAACAGTTCGGGGTGCTGATCCAGAAACATTCGCCCATCGCGATGAAGATTATAAAATCTTTCAGCCAGAAACTCCGCTATTTCGACTCTGCTATTGCCAGGCTTTCATTAAAGGGAAGCGTGGAGGAAGACCCAAAGTATCTCTTTAATATCGGGGATTACTATTTAAAAAAGAAGCAGTTGGGGCATGCGTACTACGCATTCAAGAAATTTATCCAGTATCTCCCGAACAACACAAACGTCCCTACGGCAAAAGCCGCTATCCTGAAATTACAACCACATATACAGGCCGACCTCCTGAGAAAACAGTCGGGCTTCAGCAGGATCTTCAGGGACAATGAGCTTCTCTTTCTCGAACACGAGCCCGGTGAAGAACTCTACATCATTCAGAAGGGCAAAATCAAGATAACAAAAATTGTTGATAACAAGGAAGTACTGCTCGCGGTGCTCAAGCCCGGTGATATATTCGGTGAAATGTCCATACTGGAGAATAAGCCGAGAAGCGCGACAGCGATATCCTTCGGCGAAAGCCAGCTCCTCGCGGTGAGCAAGGACAATTTCGAGGTCATGGTTCGTAAAAATCCGCAGCTTGGAACCAAGCTCATTACACTTCTCTCTGAGAGGATATGGAAGGCCTACCGCCAGCTTGCGAACATCATGATATCCGACTCCATCGGGAGGATGTTCGATATGCTCCTCACGGTTGTGGAGGAGAACAGGGTGCCGGTGGAAAGGGGCACGCAGTACACGTTCGATTTCGGCCCGGAAGAGCTCATTAAAATGGTGGGGCTCCCTGCCGACGAGGGAAACCTTCTCATTCAGAAGATATTTGAAAACAAGAAGTTCAAGCTTCTGGAACAGAAGATCAATTGTATGGATCTCGAAGAGCTGGAAAAACAGGTGGATTTCTATAAAAAGATGGACTCGCTTGAGCGGAAACGGCAGAAACTTGCGCAAAAGAGCGGCTGATATCCCTCCCTACTTCCTCCGCACCTCAACCCTGTCCAGGTCTTTATTGTAGCGTATGCTGACCCCGCCCTTGGCTTCCTCCGTTTCGTAAATAGTACTTCCGAAGCTGACCCGCACCCCCCGGAACAGGGTTTCACGGACAACAACGCGGGCATCGGTAACGACGTCCAGACGCCCGAGTATCGCGGCTTCCTTGTTTTTCAATTCACTGAGCGCAATCTTGATTGCGGTTCTTTTCTTGAAAGCCGCTTCGTACATCTCCTGCAGCTTTTTTTCGGCTCCCTCCTGATCGGCGCCCGCCCGTTCGAGCTTCTCGATGAGGAGAACGATCTTCTGCAGGGCCAGGTCATACTTCTTCATGTTCTCACGGATTTTCTGAAGGTTCATTTCAAGAAAGAAATCGGTCCCCACGTAGACATCCATTCGATGTTCGGATTCGTTACCCAGTATCTTCACGTCGAGACCGTCCTTTGCCCTGAGCTCGCCGCCGATAATCTGGCCCTTTTGCCATACGGCTACTATCTTACCCCCGGCCGTGAACCTGCAATTCAGCGCAGCGCGCTGCACATTTATTGTTTCGCCGGCCTGTATGGTCGAGTTTTCCGCAAACTTGACGGTTACGGTCCCGCCCGCTGAAACGAGCCCCCTGTTCTTGCCCAGGACACCGTTTTTAACCGTTATGTTGCGGCCGGCCCTGATAACGCAATTGCCGACATTGCCCTCGATCGTAATATCCTTTTTCGAATAAACATTGAAGCTGTCGTTCACGCTCCCCTTTACCAGCACATCGCCTTCGAAGCTTATATTACCCGTCCGTGTCCCCACATCGCCTTTGATTACCAGCATGGGCTCCACTGATATGTGCATCCCGTCGCTAATGAGCTGACCGCCTATCTTCGAGTAGTAATGGATTTCCTCTCCCAGGTCCTCGACCCGTATATTTGTCCCTGTTTCAAAATTCACGGGTCTGCCGGACTGGGCCTTGATGACGTCCCCCAGGACCGTGCTTCCGTCCTGTACGGGTTCCTGCTCCTTCTTGAGGATGGCTATAAGCTGACCCTCTTCGATGTTCGTAATGAGGTCCTGCTCCTTGAAATCAACCCGGCCGTCACCGAGAACGGTGACCGTGCTGCCCGAGGCACGCACCATCTTGAACTCGACCTTGCCGTCCCTTCCGTCTTTCGGATTCCTGCCCCGCGCAATGACTACATCATCCTGTGCAATCCGTTCCGCCTGCGCCCGCATGACAGTTTCCTCGACCGCCTTCTCGTCCACTCCGAATACGACACCGTTCCGACTTATTTCCTCGAAAGCGTCGGCCGGCTCAATCGCGCGCGCGCCGCCCAGGGGAGGAATGACCGAGAGCATCGCCGTCATCCTGTCATCCGAAACGGAGACGATACACCGACCATGCCTGTACATCTTCCCGCGTATGTGATAAATGGACCTCTCATCCTCTGAAACCTGGACGATACCGTCGACTTCCATGTAGTAGAGCGTTCCCTTTTCCACCATGATATTCCGCCCCGCAACGAGATGGGGTTCATGCACTTCAGGCGGGGGGATCTGCTCTCCGAGCACGTTCCTGCCGGGTTTTCCCGGAACCTTGGGCTCCACAACCGCTACGACATCCCCCTTCCTCGCATATCCCTCCCTGATGACCCTCGGTTCGGCGGACAATGCCTCTTTCGGGTTCCCGGAGCCGCTCTTAATACCGCTCGCGGGGCTTTTTTTCCGGTTTTTATGCATATTGATCATCTTTTTCCGTCCATGTCCAGCAGTATGGATTCATCTTCACTGAAGCGGTATTCGATACTGCCTTCTCTTCCTTCTTCCGGGGGAGTTCCCCGCGCGACAACGACG
Organism: uncultured Spirochaetota bacterium; assembly: GCA_964460545.1. Classification (GTDB taxonomy): domain Bacteria; phylum Spirochaetota; class B62-G9; order B62-G9; family DRHN01; genus CAYWUT01. Next base: position 31,646 of record CAYWUT010000005.1, on the reverse strand, counting down.
CTTCTTTTCGGTTCCTTGGTCTTCTCAACGCTTTTAATGACCTTTCTCAGCAGGGCGTCGTTCACCCCATGCCTGACCCCCGCCGTCTCTAGCACCTCTTTTACATAATCGAGGGTAAGCGGCGCACCGCCTCTCTCCGATGGACTAAAATCCATTTCAGCCGTCATCCTGTCCTCGCTTATCCTGACCGAACACCTGCCTTCTGCTGGAGAACCCTCTGAAGATGATTCATCGTCTTCACCGACACGATAGACATCGGCCTGTACGACACCACCCGATTCAACGGCTTCCGCGTACACACCGACCGCGCTTTCATCGATACCGAGCTCCTTCTCGAGCTCTTCGAGGCCCGCAAGGTCCGCACTGTCGACCCGGTTTTTAAGCTCTTCAGGGATCTCGATGTCGTCGAGCTCGGGCATGGCCCCCTCTCTTAAAAGATCAAGCGCCTGGTCTTCGAGGTCCTTCAGGCTTCTCTTGGGGGGCTGTTCTTTCTTTTGTGCCATAACCGGTCCTCCACGGTTCCGTGTCTATTAATGTACCATGCGGTTAAAGACCCAGTCAACCATGTCCGATTTTTATGAATCGTCCGATTCGTACGCTGCGGTGCAGTAGACACGGGCAAAAAAACGGGCACGGCTTTGATAGAAAGCCGTGCCCGTTATAGTATACTTTTTCAACGGTAGTTTCTCAGTACATTCCGCCCATTCCGCCCATTCCTCCTCCGGGAGGCATCGGGGGAGCGGATTCCTTCTTCTCAGGAATTTCAGTAACGAGTGTTTCGGTGGTGAGCAGCAGAGCGGAAACGCTCGCCGCATTCTGGAGCTCAGACCTCACAACCTTGGCGGGATCGATGACACCGGCCTTGAACATGTCGGCCCATTCCATCTTGTTTGCATCGAATCCCATGCTTTCCTTTTCCTTTTTCGCCTTCTCCGCTATAACCGATCCGTCGAGACCCGCATTCTGCGCGATCTGCCTGATGGGCTCTTCTAGCGCCCTCAGAATAATTTTCTTGCCGATCAGCTCGTCTCCCTCAAGCTGGAGCTTGTCGACATCGATGATACAGCGAAGCAGGGTAACTCCGCCGCCCGGAACGATTCCTTCCTCGACAGCGGCCCTCGTGGCTGAGAGAGCGTCCTCGACCCGGTGCTTCTTTTCCTTCAGCTCCACCTCGGTGGCGGCGCCGACGTTGATTACGGCCACGCCTCCCGCGAGCTTCGCGAGCCTCTCCTGAAGCTTCTCCCTGTCGTAATCCGAGGTCGTTTCGTCGATCTGGTTCTTGATCTGGCCGATTCTGCCCTGTATGTTCTTCGTATCGCCGGCACCCTCGACAATGGTCGAATTCTCCTTGTCGACCGTAATCCTCTTCGCTTTGCCGAGATCCTTCAGATCGGTATTCTCGAGCTTCATGCCCATCTCTTCGGAGATGACCTTGCCGCCGGTAAGAATGGCGATATCCTCGAGCATCGCCTTTCTCCTGTCTCCGAAACCGGGAGCCTTGACAGCGACGACATTGAGGGTTCCTCTGATCTTGTTGACAACGAGTGTGGCAAGCGCCTCACCCTCGACGTCTTCCGCAATGATAAGAAAGGGCTTTCCCATCTGCGCGACTTTCTCAAGTACGGGAAGAAGGTCTTTCATGGCGCTGATCTTCTTATCGTGGATGAGAATGAGCGCATCCTCGAGCGTCGCGGTCATAGCCTCCGCATTGGTTACGAAATAGGGCGACAGGTAGCCCCTGTCGAACTGCATTCCCTCGACGACTTCGAGATCGGTCTCCATGGACTTCGCTTCTTCGACCGTGATAACGCCGTCCTTACCGACCTTGTCCATCGCATCAGCGATGAGCTGTCCGATTTCTCCGTCATTGTTCGCTGAAATAGCCGCGATGTTCGATATTTCCTCCGCAGTCTCGATCTTCTTTGACATCTTCTCGATCTTTGCCACCGCCACCTTCACGGCCTTCTCGATTCCCCGCTTGATTCCCATGGGGTTGGCACCTGCCGTAACGTTCCGAAGCCCCTCTTTGACGATACTCTGTGCAAGAAGGGTCGCAGTCGTCGTACCGTCGCCGGCCACATCATTCGTCTTCGTGGCGACTTCCTTGACGAGCTGTGCACCCATATTTTCAAAAGGATCCTCGAGTTCGATTTCCTTTGCAATTGTTACACCGTCATTCGTAACGGTCGGCGCACCGAATTTCTTGTCAAGTACGACATTCCTTCCTTTCGGACCGAGAGTGACTTTAACCGCATTGGCCAGTTTATCGACCCCTTTGAGGAGCGTTCTCCTGGACTCCTCATCGTAAAGCAGTTGTTTCGCCATGTTATCTCCCTTCCTTTCTTATGATATTAAAATTTTCAGCAAAGATACTAATGCGGAATCGTAAAATCAAGTTTTTTAATACTCTGTTAACAGTATCCCTGTCTACAGGGCCCTGGCCGCCGCGGTCCCGGACTTCCCGGAGAACGCGGTAAGGTATATTATCGATAGGGTGAGGGTAAATCACGGAGGGATAAAAAAAGAGCCACCCATCGGATTCGAACCGATAACCTACGCATTACGAATGCGTTGCTCTACCGACTGAGCTAGGGTGGCTGAATATTCTGCCGAGAGGCGGAATCGAACCGTCGACACGCGGATTTTCAGTCCACTGCTCTACCGACTGAGCTATCTCGGCACTTTCGAACGACGCATAATGTAACATTCCGCAGGCGGAATGTAAATACAAAATTTAATTGGTAGCCCGTAGTCCACCAATTAAAAACCGCCTGCATATGCAGGCGGTTTTATTATTTATGAAATGTCCCTTTTTTCTATTCAACCACAGCGTGCTGCATCTTCAGCTGCTCCTGCCGTCTGAGTACCTGTAATATACCCAGTCTCCTTATTTCCGCGGCTCTCTTCACATCCCTGCGCGCCTGAAGGATTCCCCACGCATCCTCATCGTCGATGTCCCGCTCGGCTTCAAGTACCGCGAGATCGTAGACCATAACGACATCTTTCAGATAGGTGACGAAATCCCCGCCGATCTGACTCCCCTGCCTGTAAATGGTAAACGAGTCGAACTTGATGGAAGGCATGGTCTCCGGATAGAGCGGTTTCTTACGCAGATCTCTCTGCTTTACATCCGTAATGTAATTCGGATTCTCCCACGTCAGCGTTCTCCACCCGCTGAAATCCAGATAACCGAGAAACATTTCCCTCGCTGAATCCTGCTCATCCTTGAGCGTTAAGGACATTCCGTGCGGAAAGTTTCTGCCCGTAACCCGCATTGAGATGGATTTGATGGTGCCGACGTTGCGGAGGACTCCCTTGTTCAGGAATTGCGTTCCCTCTCCCTCCTCATCACCCTCGGCATCCTCATAAAAGGGAATCTCAAAAGGAGGTTGGATTTTCGCCCATCCGTTGAAGGGCGCGGTCGGGAAGTGTATCCGTACACCCAGGACATCCCCCTCCATTTTTTCACTGTAAACGGGTTGTGCAAAAGACAACACCCTGTTCATGGGTGAAGCGGATGAGGGTGCCAGTTTTACGGCCCAGTTCTCGAGCCTCATATCCACCTTCAGCTCCTCTAAACCTTCTGCCATGGCGCCCGGATACTTGGAGAAATCAACTTCGGTTCCTTCTAGATTTGCAAAGTCGATGAGAACCTGCGGTCCACCGTTCACATCCTCTTCCTGCGCAAACACAGAAAAGGCTGTTACGGCAAAAAGCAGACAAAAAAGAATGCACACTGACCTTTTCATTTTGGGACTCCTTTCCTCTTTAAGCTACCGTCTATTCAATAATTATATGAATATCTACTTCCATGTCAAATTTTAATTCCATCCGTCAAATCGAAACCGAATACTATCTCCTTTTTCATATCGGAAGGATATATTGATAACTTTAATGGAATTTTACAGGGAAAACAAGCAAAGCGCCGTGATCCGGCACGGAAGGGAAAATCTTGTATTGATTTAATAAATGGATGGCGGCGGAGAACCATATGCAGCCGGCACACGGCGAATAGAAATACGCAGCGAAGAAAAATGTACGTATGGAGTTGAACCGGTCCTCGCCTAATCCGTAGTAAACCCTTCGGTCTCACTGAAGGCCGTTACGAAATCCTCTATTCCGTCCGCAATGCCCTCCACGATCTTATGCTGGTATTCAGGCTGCAGGAGACTGAGCGCTTCATTCTTGTTCGTGACGAAGCCGGTTTCCACGAGAACGGCGGGCATTTTCGCCGACTTGAGAACATAGAAAAAGGCGCTCTTCACACCCCTGTTCCTGCTCCCGTCGCTTACAGTGCCCTCGATCCTGTTTTGAATGGATTTGGCGAGCTGCCTGCTCTCTCTTCTGAATTCAATGTCCACAATGCGGTTGAGAATCTCTTTGAGATAGTCGTTGTAATTCTCGATCTCATAGTCGAGAACCGAGTTCTCCATGGATGCGACATCGCGGGCGTTTTCGCCAAAGGGATCGAGGGACAGGAAAAAGCTTTCATAGCCGTAGGTTTTAGCCGAAAAGCTCACATTCGCGTGAACACTTATAAAAACGGGGTTATTCGCGGGATCGACCCGGTTCGCGATATTCCCCCTCTCCTCGAGCGAAATGAAGGTATCGTCCTGCCGGGTGAGTATGATCTCCTTGTCCCTGAAACGGCTCTGAAGCTCCCGGGCAAGGTCTTTCGTGATCGAGAGCACAATGTCCTTTTCACGTATATCGTTATACCCTATACCGCCCGGGTCCTTACCGCCGTGCCCGGGATCCAGAATAATGGTCTTTACTTCAAACTCTGTGGGCCTCTGTACTTTGGCCGAACGGGACGCTCGGCGGGGCTGCCGTCTCCGAGCGGCCCCTTCGCCTCCGCCGGAGTCTTCACCGGCTTCTTCCCGTCCCACGGTGAACGTTTCGCCGTTATACCGCCACGGGACCTTCTTCTTTAAAAGTTCCCAGGTGATGAGGTCGACACATTCCGGCGGGACCATTATACCGTCATCCCGGATAAAGACCCTCTGTCCCAGGTAAGCCGTCCGCTGATCGATAAAGACTTCGTTGGAGCCGGGAATAATGGTTACGGATTTCTGATCATTGTAAAGCTCCATCGTGCCCGTTGTCGAGGAATAACGGTACTCGAATTGAAAATAATCGATAACCGCGGAGATCGGGACAGGCTGTCCCCTCCCGCTCTCCCCTTCGTTTTCCTCGGCCGGAGGCGCCGCCCCGATGAGAACAAATACAGCGATAGTGCAAAAAACAATGTTATACTTTAAAGCCGTAATATTCAAAGGTATCACCGACCTTCAGGATTCCTGCGGCAACCGTATAAAGAGGGGCGAACAATTTTCGTTCACCCACCCGGCTGCAGCCCAGCCGGGACCTTCCAAAGAAACGTTCGGGGTGTATGCCGGTTGCAACGATTTTCTTTTTTTTAAAACCCCTTCCGCGTAAATAACGAACGAGATGACGGACATTCGTATCAAAGTAATGATCATCGGGATGCCGTTCCACCCATCCGCTGAAGTCGGTTCGGAAATCCGCTCCACCACGGTTCGGAAGGCTCAGAACGAGCAGACCTCCCTTCTTCAGCACACGGTAAACCCTCTCAATTACCTTTTCGACATGCTTGAAGTGTTCCGAAACGAAAAAAAGGGTCGCCACGTCGAAATGCTCTTCCGGAAGATCAGCCTGAAGGAAGCCGCCCGTAATAACATCGAGGCCGAGATTGCTGCGCGCCCATTCGGAGGCAAAGGGAGATATCTCGACCCCAAGGGTATCCCATCCTCTCTCCCTCGCTGCTTCGAGGAAAAACCCGAGCGCGCATCCTATATCGAGAAGGCTTTTTTTCCCCGGACCCGCAATCCGTTCTATAACGTCAAGTCTTCTAAGGGCGAATCGGCGTATATTCTCTCTGTCCCCCTCATAGGTTTTCCCATACTGACTTTCATATTCCTCGAGGAAATAGGCATCGGTATAAATATCCTTTTTCTCCTCGAACTCAAAGAGAAAGAGATCTCCGCACCGGGAACACCGCATGAGTGAAAGGGACCGTTTTCTCACAACCGCCTTTGCAACCCCATGGTTGAAGAGACACCGGGTCCTCATCCCGGAAAGCGCCCGTTCAATGAGCTCAAGAACCCGGTCCGCGCCCAGTCCGTCCGTATGCTTTAGATTTTCTCGGGCTCGGGCGTAAATATCACCGCCGTTTATAGCGGCACCTAACCTGTCTTCGATATCGGGTACGGGGGAACCAACGTACCCGAGGTTCGGTGCGTCGACGTTTCCCGAAAGCCTGCAGTGGTACTTCGAATGGTTGAAAAGTACGACGGGAGTGCCGAGGTAGAAAGCCTCGTACATCGTTATACCGAAGGACGTGATAAGCACGCGCGCGCGGAAAAGGAGATCGTAAAAATCATCGGGGGCATGGACGACCCTGCATTTCCCGCTGGGTGGGGAATTCCGGTAAAAGGGTCCCCGGACGACAACCGGTTCAATTCCGATTTTATTAAGCACCGAAACCATGTACTGCGACAGGTTGCCCGGATCGGATCCTCCGAAGGAAACCAGGACGGGACCGTCCACGTCATGCGGCTCTTTCCTGTGACCCGCGTATTTCCTTATCGCGGGGTTCAGCACCATATATTCCCGACCGTAAACATTGGGAGGATCCCCTCCCTCCCCCGGAAGGGTATAGACGGTGACATGGGCGAACCGGGAACCCCGGCCCCTGTCGTCAAGGGAAACAACGGGCGCTATCCTGCTCAGCCGGGCCATCAGGCGGCGGGACGTATCCCGCATGTCCGAAACGATGAGGTCGATTCCATCTTCGTCCTCGGGCGCCGAAACCCGGATGCAGTCTCCGAACTGCGGAATCGGGCCGCATTGCGAGCCGCGCAAAACGCAGATCAGCGGATCGAAACGCCCCCGGCCCGCCTCGATAAGGGCCCCCGCCCTGCTCAGATGGCCCATGCCGAAATCACCGCCGCAGCCGATGCAGAAAAGCACTTTTGGTTTCGACCCGTTCAACACGTTCCGTCCAGATAGGCTATGACGTCCGGAAGCCTGATCGGTTCACCCCGATACAGATGCTCATATATGTCCGTGACCCGCAAATAGTCCTCTTTCGTGTCAACCGTGAGACGCAATTCGGGCCGCCGCACTATTTTATCCGGATCACCCCGCACAATGGAATATTCATCGGGATGTCGGTAAATATACTGTGTTATATGTTCACGCTCATGGGGATCGGCCGCTCTTTCATGCGCTTCGAGAAGGCAGCCTGCCTCAACGACCTCCACACCCGTTCCGTAGGGAAGCCGGGGAAAGGACGTAAGATGAGCAGAGCTTTTCACATGGAGATCGACCGCCCTGTCGACATACTCCATTGAGACGAGCGGATTGTCGCCCGTCGCACGTACCAGGGTCTTTACACCGAACAGCCGCACCGCATCGGCGAACCTCGAAAGAACGTCATCCTCGCTTCCCGTCATCACCGCCGCTCCTAGCTTTTCCGAGGTTTTTTCAATAGAGGGAAGCGTATCCGCCGTTGTAGCGACTACGATTTTCTCCGGCAGGGACGGGACCAGGAGTCTCCTGACTATATGCTCGAACATACTGATTCCGCAGAGCGGGAAAAGGAGCTTTTGCGGGAGGCGCGTGGAGCGGAGCCTTGCCTGAAGAATAATAAATACGCCGTTCATAGCTCACTGTGGATGGTATGAATTGAAAAGAGACATCGGCCGTGTATCGGTTTCTCAACGCGCGGGACCGGCATGAGCCCGTATCCTGCTAGAAGTTGAACGTGTAATAATCGTCGCAGCCGCCGCACAGGCCGTCGTACTCTTCCCTGCAATGCGCCCGATAAACCCCATCATTGCCGTTCCATACGTCCTGGGGTTTATCTTTAAGGATATTTCCGATGACATGGCCGCCGTTGAGGTCCTGCACGCATCTCGGCACATCGCCGTTGTGAAAAACAACGAGGTCCCGCATGAGGTGCCAGCAGGGCCGGCGCTCCAGGGGACGCAGGTCCGCCGAGGTGCGCTGCGGGAGAAGACCGCCGTATGTCCGGTACTTCTGTATAATGACGTTCGCCCCCTCCTTCTCCCATACATCGAAGAACTCGAGCATCTCGTCTTCGTTGCAGTCCATCCGGGTGAGCTGGAGGTATACGGACGGAAAACCTTTTGAGAGCAGGTACCGCACGTTGCGCTCCACCTTTCTCAGGTCTCCCCCCCATATCTTCCCGTAGGTTTCCTTTCTGACCGCATCGACCTTGAATATGACGATGATGTTTTCCGTCCCGAGACCGCTGATACGATCTGAAAACCCTGGCATGAAATTCACACCGTCGGTCTCGAGAATCAAATTGAGTCCGTCCTTTTCCGCGGTGTACCGGATAATGCGGTTCACTTCGGGGTGCAGGAGCGGCTCCCCGTTATAGGAGAGGGAGACGTAGAGATCGCCGGAGAAATCCATGAGCTTTTCAAGCGCTTCCCTGTATTGATCGAAGGCCATCTCCCCCGCGGGCCGCTTCAGGCATCCGGAACCCGAATAGATGCACGGGCCGTTCATCCGGGTCGTGATCTCGAATTCGACGTATGCCGGGACGGTCCTTAAGATCCCCGGATCCGAGGACACAAGCGTGACGAACTTATCGAAACTGCAATCCGCTCCGGCCCGGTCGATGATCGACCGTGTGATCATACCGTTGCGCATGGGAGAGAGTGCAAGCTCGATACGGTTCAGTTTCATATCACGCGACGCGAAATGGGTTTCTATATCAAAGGAATTGATATCTCTGGAGAGGAGCTTGAACAGGGAATCCCGCCCGATCTCCCCGTCATCGTCCTTCACCAGTGCCGCAAGCCTGGGCAGAATGGCGACCTTGACGATCTCCGGGGTGAATCCTGCGGGGTAACCTTCACCGTAGGTGTACTCGGCAAGCTCCCGCTCATGGAGCACGGCCATATCCCTCGCGGCCCCGACGTCTATGAGGGGAGTGTCTATAGAGAAATAAAAAAAACCGTCATAGTCCTTTAAAACCCCGTGCAGCTCCTTCAGAACCGACGCGACGTTCCTGGTTTTCACCCTGACGGCATGCTCTTTTATTAGTTCCGGCTCATCCGGCCCGTCCACGAGAACAAAGACGTCGTCGTCTCCGGAAAGCATACGGGCTTTATCCAGGAGCACGCGATAGAGCCCGAAATCCTCACGCCGAATCCCGCCGCTGTTTTTCGGCAGGAGCGCATTGACAACAGCGCCGATTTTCATAGAGGTATGTTACTTCAAAATCCGGGACGCGTCAATGGTTTCGG
>CAYWUT010000005.1:6313-22241 GCA_964460545.1 uncultured Spirochaetota bacterium | reverse complement strand
ATTTTTCACCGTTGACCTAAAGCTCAATATTCTTTAATCTAAGCGTATGCATCAAGAAAACGCCAACTCGAGCGGCCGTATCTATACGGTCCAGGAACTGACGAGGGAAATCAAGGGTGTACTGGAAAACGGCTTCCCCGGCATACGGGTCAGGGGAGAGATTTCCAATTACAAGCGGGCGGCATCGGGACATATCTACTTCACGCTCAAGGACGAGAAATCGGTAATCAAGGTCGTTCTCTTCAAGGGTTATCAAAAAAACATGGATTTCGAGCTTGAAGACGGGCTGAAGGTCATTGTCCACGGGAGCATAAGCGTTTTCGACAGGAGGGGCGAATACCAGATCCTGGCCGACCTGATAGAGCCCGAGGGTGTCGGAGCCCTTCAAATTAAATTCGAGCAACTGAAGAAGAAACTCGAGCAGGAGGGCCTCTTCGATGTGTCGCGGAAAAAGAAGATCCCCCCCCTCCCGGATACCGTGGGTGTTGTGACATCGGAAACGGGCGCGGCCATCCGGGATATCCTGAATGTCCTTCGCAGGCGGCACAGCGGAGTGGACGTCATCATTTATCCGACGCTCGTCCAGGGAGCGGGAGCGGCGGAAGGCATAGCCGGCGCCATAGCCAAAGCGGACAAGAGGAACGAGACGGATGTTCTCATCGTGGGAAGGGGCGGCGGATCCATAGAGGACCTCTGGCCCTTCAACGAGGAAATCACAGCCAGGGCGATCGCGGCTTCGGCCATTCCCGTTATCAGTGCGGTCGGCCATGAAACCGACTTCACAATCAGCGATTTTACAGCGGACCTGCGCGCGCCCACACCGTCAGCCGCCGCCGAGCTGGTGGTAAAAAGCAGGGACGAGCTTCTGAACCGGTTCCGGGACCTCTACAGGCGGCTGGCCGTCTCCGTTGACAGGCTGCTGAAACTGAACGAGGAACGTCTGTCACGTTATACGGCGGAGATTCTCCAAAAGCGGGTCGAGGCCCTCATAAACGGACGCAGGATGGTCCTCGATGATGTGGCGCGCTCCCTTTCCATCGGCATGGAGACAACGATCTCGGCGGTCAGGAACCGGTTCGAAAAGGCCGCGGCCAGACTCGATGTTCTCAGCCCGATGGCAACTATATCGAGGGGTTATGCCGTTATTACGAGGGTGGAGGACGGCAGGGCCGTGCGCACCGTCGGGGATGTCGCGCACGGCGGGCGTATAAGGGCGCGCGTAAAGGATGGATCGATCCTCGGCACGATAGACGAGATAGAAAAAAAATGAATACTGGATGGAGATACCATGGAACCGGGCCCTACTTTTGAAGAAGCACTGAAGAGGCTGGAGGAAATCGTCAGGGAGCTGGAGGGAGGAGAGATCGAGATCGAAAAGGCCCTGGGCTTTTTCGAGGAAGGCACGAAGCTCTCAAGAATCTGTGCCGAGAAGCTCAGCAGGGTCGAGAGAAAGGTCCAGGTGCTGAGAAAAAACGATAAGGAGGAGGACGTTCTCGAGCTCTTTCGCGACATGGAGCCCGAATGATTTATCCAATGCACGTTTTACATCGACAGGCTTCGGACCGATAATAAAGGGACGGGGGCGCATCCGTCCCGCTTTTAAATCATAGTCTTTCCGGTAGGAAACATGAAGATTAGATCCAAGGTGCTCATTGTTACCCTTCCACTGCTCGTACTTCCCCTCGTGCTCATCGGTTTCACCTCGTTCATATCCGCCAAGAACGGAATCACGAGGGTCACAAAGGAGTTTCTCTCCTATAAAACCACGGAAATGTACAAGTACTGCAGGCGGCAGCAGGATATCCTTGTAGACACCGGGCTCATCAACCAGGAAGCCTACCAGGAGCTCGCCAAAAAATCGGCATTCGAATACACCGATGTCATCAGGCTGTCGGAGACAGGCTATTTCACGATACTCGACGGGGCCGGAAATATCCTCATACCCGAAAAAGAAATCAAGAGCATAGCGGATCTGGACATGTTCGCGGAGATGAGGGAAAAACAGAACGGTTTGATCAACTTTACCCTGCAGGATGAGAACCGTATAGGTTACTATATCTATTTCGAGCCCTGGGACTGGTATATCCTGCTCAGCGAGCTCGAAGCGACCTTCTATCAGGACGCGAACAATATCAGGGGCCAGGTGGCGTACACGCTCGGGCTGACGAGCCTTTTCGCGGTCGGTCTCATCTTCTTTTTCATTAAAAAACTCACCGACCCCATCAAGCACGTCGTCGGTACGATGAAAACCATTATCACGAGCAGCGACCTCTCGAAACGGGTGCGGGTCGAATACAACGACGAAATCGGATACCTCGCCACGTGGTTCAACCGCATGGTCGGCGACCTCGAGACCGCGTACAATCAGGTGAAGCAGTACGCGTATAAGAGCGTGCTCGCGAAGAACAACGAGGAGAGGATACGGCATATCTTTCAGAAGTACGTACCCGGCGAGGTGATCGATCAGGTACTCGAGTTCAAGGGGGAAAAGCTCCTCATCGGAAAGAAACAGGAAGCAACGATCCTCTTCTCCGATATCCGTTCATTCACGAGTATTTCAGAGAAGCTCTCCGCCGAGGAGCTCGTGACATCGCTTAACACCTACTTCAATATCATGGTCGGGATTATCATCGAACACACCGGAATCATCGACAAGTTCATCGGCGACGCCATCATGGCGATATACGGAGCCCCTGTCACGCATGATGACGATCCCCTGCAGGCCACTGTCACGGCATTGGAGATGATAAGGGCGCTCGACGGTTTTAATAAAAAACAGTCCCGGATAGGCCGTCCGGTATTCAGGATCGGCGTCGGCCTGAATACGGGCGAAGTGGTCGTGGGAAACATCGGCTCGAGCCAGAAACTGGACTACACGTGCATAGGAGACGCCGTCAACCTCGCGTCGAGGCTCGAAGGCTTGACCAAGCTCTACGGCGTGCCCATTATCATCAGTGAGAATACGTACGGCAACCTCAACGGTGAGATACAGGCAAGGGAGATAGACGCGGTAAGGGTCAAGGGAAAACTGCAGCCCGTCAGGATTTACCAGCCCTATCTCGAGGAAACCGAGCGGATGGTGGAGGGCTACGGGATTTTCAGTGAAGCGATAGAGCTCTACAGGGAGATGAAATTCGAGGAATCGCTTAAACGATTCATGAAAAGCAACGATATAATCAAGCAGGATGTACCGAGCTCTCTCTATATCGACAGGTGCAAGGAGCTCATACAGAATCCGCCTGCTGAGGACTGGGACGGTGTCTTTACCGCAAAAACAAAATAATCCACGATTCGCACTCACGATTCTGTTTGTATGTCTGTTCGCCGCCCTGCCCTTCCCGGTTTTCGCGGACCTCTCCTACTATGATCCGGATTTCGACGTATCCATGGGCCTGTTCCACTATACGAGCAAGGATATCGAGGAGGCCGATGTTTACCCCGGCCTCTATTTCGGCGGATATTACAGCGGAAAGAGTTTTCTACTCACGAATTATTTCAACACGAAACAGCTGTACACGATATACGAAGCCGGGATCGTCCAAAACGGCATCGATATACCCGACTATGAAAATGAAAACATGGAAGGCGCGGTTATCACCACGATACCCCTGCACGCGGACCTGGCTTTCCGCATTCGGGTGACCCGGCGGTTCTTCCTGTCTCCCTTCGTGGGTACGGGAATACATTTCGTCTACTGCGAACCGGCCGAAGACCAGTTTCGCGTGCACCCCGTACTCCAGTTCGGTGCCGAGTTCAGGTACAGGCTGTGGAGCCGAACCTCGCTCAAGCTCAAGTTTGATTACGGATACGCGTTCGACAGCAGATACGAAACAGGATTCATACGCTACCTGAGGGTCCGGTTTCCCTTTCCCTTTATTCCCTGATAATATGGTGACAGTCCCCTCATTCGGCGGTAAACCGCCTCATTCGAGGACAAGTTCCTTTAGTGACAGTTCCTTAAGGAACTGTCACTAGGTTTAAAAGAGGAGGCCGCGGGGGAAGGGCACGAGGAGGAATTTAGCGAAAAAGAAGTAAAAAGCGGTGACTGTCGTGCCGACCGCCCCGACCTTGATCAGGATGTGGCGGAGATCTCTCCTGCGGCGGTCGTAAGCGATCGTAACGAGGAGAAAGAAAAGGATACACGTTACGAGGAATCCGATCACGGTGATGAAAAACGCCCAAGCGACGATTATGAGGATTATCAGAAGAACCGAGGAGAGCTTGATCTTCTCCTTCTTTTCTTCTTCCGATTTCCTGATAAAACTCGCAACGAACAGGGCGGCGGCGAATCCGGCGAGCACGAAGGCGATGACGACCGGAAAGAACGATCCGAACTTCTCAAAAGACCTTGTCTCGATCAGGAAGTAGGCGCTTATGCCGATTATGACGCCCGCGGATATTCTGTCAGCGTTTTTCATGGGCTTTAGGACCGCCTATCGCTTTTCGAATTATGGGCCAGCACGCGGATGAAATCGTCAGCACGATGAGAATAATGGATATGGGCCTCGTAAAGAAAATGGTGAGAACATTTCCCGCGGCCCTGCCCATGAGTATGGATTGAACGAGCCCCTGCTCGCATATCGCACCCAGAATGATACCAAGCACGATAGGCCCCGGACCGAATCCGAGCCTCCTTCCCACGTACCCCAGGAGACCGAAGAACAGCATGACGTATACGTCGAAGATATTGTTGTTTATGGAAAAGGAACCTATTATGGTGAGAAACACGATAAATGGTGCGAGAAAAGCGGCAGGGAGGTTCGTGATGAGCTTCGAAACCATCTTGCCGCTGAAAATACCCATCGGAAGGATGAGGATATTCGCGAGTATGAGCGAAAATATGAACGTATAGGTGACTCCCGCATGGACGGTGAAAAGATCGGCCCCGGGTCTCATTCCCTGAAGGAGAAGAGCTCCGAGCAGCACGGCCGCCGGCGGTGCACCTGGAATCCCGAGGGTGAGCAGGGGGATGAGCGATCCCGAAACCTCCGCGTTGTTCGAAGCCTCGGAGGCCACAATTCCGTCGATATGCCCCTTGCCGAACCTGTGAGGGTACCTGGACGCGCGAACAGCCTCGTTGTACGACACCATTCCCGCTATGTTGCCCCCGGCACCGGGTATGATACCCACAACGGTGCCGATAACGGCGGACCTCAGAATCAGTATGGGCTTCTTGACCAGGTGGATGAAGATATTTCTCACCACGTTCTTTTGCTTCCTGTAGGGAAGAACGGTGTAATGCTCCCCCCTCTTCACGAGCATAATAATGACTTCCGGTATGCAGAAAAAGCCGATGAGCGCGGGTATGAGCCCTATACCGCCCTGCAGGCTCACCATCCCGAAGGTAAAGCGAACGTCTCCCCCTATGGGGGCTATGCCGATCGTACTGATCAGGAGTCCGAAAGCCCCCCCGATGAGGCCCTTGAGTATGGACTTGGAGGCGAGCGTCGCGATTATGGTGAGACCGAATGCCGTCAGCCAGAAGAACTCCGGAGGACCGAACTTGAGCGAAGCCTTTGAGAGAGGCGGTGAAAGGAATATGAGGAAACCGACACCGATAAGCCCGCCGATAACGGATGAGATGGTCGCACTGACGATGGCCTTGTAGGAATCACCCTTTCTCGCCATGGGATAGCCGTCGAACGTGGTGGCGATTGCGGAGGGCGTTCCCGGGGTATTGATGAGTATTGCTGAAAAGCTCCCCCCGTATATCGCTCCGCAGTATATGCCCCCGAGAAGGACGAGCCCGTGTATGGGGGCCATCGCAAAGGTAAAGGGTACGAGTATGGCGATAGCCATCGTCGCGGTAAGACCCGGAAGCGCACCGACGACAATACCCGACCCCACCCCGACGATGACAAATAAGAGGTTGAGCGGGGAGAAAACGTTCAGAAAAGATGCAAACAGCGTGGTTTCCATTTCTCGTTGTCTCTCCGCCTTTAAGATAATTTAAACCGCTCCCGGGGTCCAGGTCTGTAAAACCCGCCCGCAATACCCGGAAGCGGTTTCATTCGGTTTAAGCTGAAATGCCCGGACCGTACTGAAACGGCCTTGACATCAACAGTGCTCTATATTTCACCCAGCTCTTTGAGCGTGGTGAATATTTCCTTCTTCTTGCTGTCGAGGTATGCCTTGAATTCGGCGGCTTTCACCTTCTGGACGAGGAAACCGAGCTCCTCCATCTTGTTGACGAACGTCGGCTTTTCACACACCTCTTCGAAGGCCGCTTCGAGCTCCCTTATGATTTCCTCCGGAGTTCCGGGAGGAACGCAGACGCCCCGGTCTATACCGGCCGTCATGTCATACCCCTTCTCCATGAAAGTCGGTACGTCCGGCAGATGGGGAAGGAATCTCTTCTCCGTACCCATGGCAAGTATCTTTATCTTGTCCTGGTGCTGAACGAGATCGTTCGAGTTGGCGAAGAGCGCCATGGTATGGCCGCCGAGGAAGTTGGCGACCGAGGGAGCCGCACCCGTTGAAGGTATATACGTGAACTGCACGGACGCGAGCTTCTGAAGCTGCAGGAGGGCGAGATGGTGTCCGCTGTGCGTTCCCGAACCTCCTATGGTAATACCGCCCGGATTCTTGCGTGCATAGTCGATGAACTGCTCAAGGGTGTTGAACTTGCTGTCTTTCAGCACGGCAAGTCCGATGGGAGTGGTCTGGAACATGTACACCGGGATAAGCTGATCGGTCTCGTACCCGGCATTGTCCCTGACAAGCGGCTGAATAATAATATGCGGTATGTTGTTGCCGCAGATGGTGTATCCGTCCGCCTTCGTCTTGACCAGCTTCGACCAGGCCACGGCGCCGCCGGCCCCGGGCATGTGCTTGATGAGCACATTCACTCCAAGAGCGGCTTCGAGGTCCTGTTTCTGGTATTGAGCGGTTATATCCGACTGGCCGCCCGGATTGAAGGGAATGATGTAATCAACATTCCTCGCAGGATAATCCCCTGCGTCTTTCGGTCTCTTTGCAAGAGTAACTGAGAAGGAAAGAAAGAACAGTGCAAGCACGGTGCAGATGATGACAACAGTCCGTATCCTCCGTGTTTTCATAGCATCCTCCTGTATTGTTAGTGCGGAAATTTTAATAGTTATTGGACTGTACGTAAAGACCATGCAGAACCGGATTTTCAAAAAAATACTTATATAACGTTTCGTTTTATAAGGATATATAATAATTTCGCATAATGCAGCACCCCTCCGGGGACGGAACCCGCCATTTTATTTGATTCGTTAAACCATTCCTGTGTATTTTGAATTCATATTAGGACGAATTTCAAGTTTCAATAAATTTTTATAATGTGGAGCTTTCACATACATAGGACACACTATTACTGGTTCCGGTGGACTTCAGAAATTAATGTAATAAAAATGATTATCATGTTTAGCAACTGTTTCATGGTATATAAGAAAAACTCGAAGTTCACCCTATTACCGAGACGCGGAAAAGCGGAGGTTATAAATGAAGAAGCTGGCTTTTGCAGGACAGAGGCTTTTTTTAAAGTTTACCGACCTTTCCTATTTCAACAGGAGGGCGGAGGAGATCGACGGAGTCGTTGTCCCGGTTCGGGAAGAAGACGATAAACCGTTCACTGAAAAGGTCCGGGACGCATCCGTCCTGGTTGTGATCGCCCGTACTATAACATCGGAAATCATCGAGGGGCTTGAAAAGTGTGAGCTCATTCAAACGCTTTCCGTGGGATACGATTGCGTCGACGTACCGGCCGCAACAAAGAGGGGCATCCCGGTGTGCAACACACCGGCATACTGCACCGACGAGGTGGCCAATCACGCCATGACCCTCATACTGGCAACGGCGCGCAAGCTCGGGATGATACTGCCGAAAACACGGGGGGCGGATTGGGAATATAAATATACCAAGCCCATACTCAATTTCAGGGACAAGAAACTGGGGATCATCGGACTGGGACGCATCGGACGGACCATCGTCCCGAAGGCAAAGGGATTCGGAATGCGCGTCGCGGCATATGACCCCTATCTCCATGACGATATATTCGCCGGATTCGGAGTGGAAAGAATCAACGATATAGACGAGCTCTTCGAAACGGCGGATTATATAACCATACACGCCCTGCTCACCGGTGAAACCCGCCATCTCGTTGACGATCGGGCGTTTCAGAAGATGAAGAAAACGGCCATAATCGTAAATACCGCCCGTGGAGACATCATTGATGAGGAGGCCCTCTGCAGGGCCCTGGCCGACGGCCGGATCGCAGGCGCCGGTATCGACGTGCTGACGAAAGAGCCTCCCGCTCCGGAGAACCCGCTCCTCTCCATGGACAACGTCATTGTCACACCCCATATTTCATGGTATTCAGAGGAAAGCTTCAAGCGGGATATGGAAGACGGGATGGACGAGATCATCAGAGTGCTGTCTGGAAAAAGACCGCGCTACATCATCAACCCTGAAATATTCTACGCCCGCTGACATGAGTGGAGATGAATCCGCGGAAAGGTGAGCCTGCATGCATGGATCCGAACAGCCCGACGGTCAGGAGGGGGAAACCACATCGCCCACCTTGAACCTCGTCTCAAAGTACATGACTTTTCCCTTTGAAATGGTCGGATACACCTCGTAAACCTTGACACTGCCGATATAGCTGAGGGATTTGCCGTCCCTCCTGTATATACCCACCACATCGCCCTTGGAAAGCCCGTCCTGGCTGCCGAGGTTGAAGAGGAAGGTGCTTTCGGTCGGTATCTGTATAATGACCCCGGTTTTTGAATCCCTCCCCATGACGATCGAAGGGCCGGTCTTGATATTCCGCATATCCTCGTTGATACTGACAATCCGGTCGAGCGCCTCTTCAACGTAATCCGATTCCCCGAAGCTCCTTACAACCTCTTCGTACCGCTCGAGTGCCTCGGTATAATACCCCGTGTCGTACGCTTTATGACCGCTCGTCATGAGTTTCAGGGCCTCCTCGTTCAACTGTTCCAGGAGCGCGGTCTTCACCCCCTCTTCGACCAGATCCTGCAGCTCGTCTATCTCCTGAAGGGACTGGCCGCTCCGTTCGGTACCGGGAAGCTCCGTGATCAGTTTCTCGTGGACCTGCATCGCCCTTGTATAATCTCCGGCGCGCCTGTACTCCGCAGCCGTGTCGAACAGCATTTCAGCTTCAGATTCCATCGCAACGCGCTCACCCTCCCGGCGCTCGTCATAAAAGGATTCTATTATGGATTCCGCCCTCCGCAGGGACCGCTCGCGCAATCGATCGCTGTCTGAAATCGAATATGCCGTGTAGTATCGGGAGAGCGCCTCCCTCATGTTTCCGCTCTTCTCAAGGCCGTCGGCTGAATCATACATGCGCTCGGCCACGTCATTCAGCTTGATCTGGTTCTTTTCACTTTCCGCGAGATCGAGTATGCCGCCCACGAGCTTCTCCTCCACCTTCAGCTCCTCCTCCTCTCCCAGGCCCGTTCTTCTTGCCCTCTCGAGTATGGGCAGGAGCGTGGACAGCTCGGCAATACCCCTGTCATAGTTATCCCGTGAAATCTGGGTCAGGGCCCGATCGTACACCCTGTTGATCTGTTTCCTGAACGCCAGGTACTCCTCCTGAGAGGTGACCGCGCTCTGAAAGCGCTCTTCGGTCTCCTTCAGTTTCGAGCGTTCCTCGACGAGCTGCTGCTCTATGTCGCTGATTTTCTTCGTGTAGAGGTCCACCTCATTCTTTATCTCGTTTTCCCTCGCCTGGAGCGCGTTCTCATAATCGTCCTTGATTTTTTCTATCTCTGAACGGGTGTCCTCTATCTGCTGCTGATACTCGTTGTTCAGGCGCTGCTTCTCCTCCTCGAATTCAAGCTCAGCATTCTCGGATCCGCTCGCTAAGAACCTGTTTCGCGCCTCTTCGAGCTTCCGCTCATACTCGTCCGCGATTTCCTGCTCCTTTTCTGAGAGTATCTTGTCCTGGTTGGCGAGAAAGAAATCCCTCTCTTCCTGCAGCGCCGTCAGCCTCTTTTTCGCCTCGTTCAGCTTCTCCTTGCTTTTCCTGACCTCCTCCTCGCTCCTCCTCTTGATCTCCCTGATGACCTCTTCTTCCACCCCCGTAATACTCCCGCTCAGCACCTGTTCCCTGAGTTTCTCCCTGCTGACGGTGAGGTAGAATGTCAGTATCGACGCGAAGACCGCGATGAGCACCACGTTGAGTACAATGGGGAGCATAACTCCGCTCTTTGCACTCCGTACGATATCATCGGAATACGACCTTTTCTCCTTTTCGATTTCCGCTTCTATGGACCGGTATACCTCTTCCTGACTTACATCCTGAAAAACGGAGTCAGGCTCCTGGGCACCCGCATCTTCCACCGTCTGTGAATAGCCGATGATCTCCTCGATCGTCTCCGGGTCGACCGTTACCGCTTCATTCGTGATGTCCTCGAGATTGAGAACGGGTATGAATGTCTCCCCGCTCCGGATGTAATACTTTACCGGGCCGGTGGCCCTCTTCGTCTCGGCGGGTTCACCGCCCTTCAGCTTCAGGTATCCGTCCACGCCGTCGACGCTGAATCCGTAATAGTCTTTCTGCCCCTTGATAAAGAGGATGTTTTCCGCGGGCACCTCCTCCTTCGGAGGGAGCGGCACATACCCCTTGAGGCTTCTCACCTCGACCCCCGTTTCGAGGGTGAATTCATCCATTGAAGGATGCTTGTTTATCAGTATCTTTTCAACCTGGTCTTCCTCAACACCGAGCGCGTAACCGCTCAGCCTGAAGGAGATTATCCTATCGGGCATCGAGAACGCCCTCCACTTCCGATATGATGTCCTTCCTATACGGAAAATCCTCCTTCATATCCCCGAGCAGCTTCAATCCCCTGTCTTCATCAAGATAGAGATAGAGGAGCTTGCCTTTGAGAAGAAGTATGTCCGGGTAACTGAGCGACTCTTCATTCTTGTCGAGAAAAACCTGGAGCTCCGCAAACAGGTCCTCGCTGAGAAAAGCCTTCTCCCCGGTATGGGTATACAGCTCCGTCATTATTTTATAGAACTCGATATACTCCTCTACATTGGCTTCATTCAGGTAGAGCGGGCGAACCATTTTATAATGGCCCGCCGCACCGCCGTAATCGCCGGTGTTCATGTCCGCCCTGAGCAGCTGGAAAACACCGAGCGTGAAAAACTCATATGCCGGGTAGTCGAAAACAAAGCGGGCGGTGTATTTCGAAGCCTCCTCGTATCTGCCGAGCTGATAGTATATATAACCCATTTCATAGATGCTGAGCGGTACGAATGACGAATCGGGATAAACGTTTATAAGGAGGTTGAATTTTGCCAGGGCCTCATCCCAGGATTCCGTCCCCACGAACTCCATTCCCTTGGAGAACATATCCCTGTCCTCCTCCCCTCTATAGGCAAGGACCTCGACACCCCTCATCGAACGTTTTTCATCCCTTATCGCGGTCTGCAGTTTTAACAGCTTGAGAAGGTTGTAGCCCAGAAGCCCTCCGAAGATAACCGAAGAGACACGGAGCGTACCCTTTACCGGCTGGTCGTTGAACGCGCCGGTAAAGGAAAGCGCCGTAAGCCCGACCGAGAAAGCGGTCTCATAGATCGTCGTCTTTCGCGCACGTGTGTATTCCGCGTTTGAAAGGGTAATGGCCCTGTCCCCGCTTCCTATATGATAGATACCGTCCGGGATGTTGCGCACCACGAGGGGCGCATTACCCGCGAACACATCATTCAGGAAGACTTCCTTTTCATCCTGGTTCAATACGAGGTCTATGGTCAGGGGCTGGAGCTCGTAGAAGAGCAGAGTTGTCCGTGAACCGTCCGCCTCCACTTTCTCCTCCACGCGCCCGAAACCCTCCTTGCGAACAGCGATATCGATCGCGTCTTTCAGCCCGCTTTTCCTGAGCGGCGTTTTACCCGCGTATTCGCCGTTCAGCCACACGTCCGCGTTCAACGGATTTGACGATACGAACAGTTCACCCGCGAACATCGGACAGGGAACCAGAAATATGAGAAGTAAAACAACAATCCTGCGCATGCCGTTACTCATTTCACTACTCGTAGAATCTTACCCCCAGCTCCGCGTAGGCCGCGTTGAGGGGATTATCCCTGTACCCGACCGTCATCAGTCCGCCCACAAGTGAGAAGTGGAGCTGCCGCACATGGAAGGTTACGCTCACTCCTCCCTTTGTATAGAGGTCGGTCGAATAGGAGGTATCATAATTAACAGAGAGCTTCGACAGGGCCATGCCGAGGGTAAAATCCAGCATGACCCGGTCGACCGCCTTATTCAAGAGCGCGTAGTGCACCCCTCCCCCTATGGGGATAATCATCATTTTCGATGAAACGAACCGGTCGTCACTGCTCCGGTTCATGAGAATAAAACCCGTGTGGGTACCGACTCCGAATCTCAGCCTTTTCCTGCCTGGAAACACCCCGAATACATAATCGCCGTAAACGCCCGTATCGTAGATTTCGCTCCATTCCCCGGTTGGAAGGAAAACACCCGTATTCATAACCAGCAGTTTATTGGACTCCGGCCTGACTACACCAGCGGCCGACCTGGCACGCGGTTTGTACAGCTGCGCATCCTCGCCCACCGTGCATCCCCTGATGTCGTCGGCCGAATCTTCCACAGTCCGGAGTTCATCGAAATCCGCCCAATTCTGCTCGTTAACATCAAGAACGAGCCCGCTCTCCGCGTAATACATCCGTCCCTGCAGAACCACTCGTTCACCCTCGAGGTAGAAGATCCCGAACAGGATGTTCTTTATTTTTCGGCCCACACTGTTCATGAGGTAATCCCTGTCCCAGAGATCGATGGAAGGGTCCTCCAGGTACATATCAAGGCCGCTCCTGTCTATGAGCGTATACTCCTCCCCGAGCCTGCTCGAGAGACAGACGGGAATCGAGTACATAAGGTCGTCGTACGCGGAATCCCCGGTCAGGTTTTTAAAGTAATAAATAAGTGTCATGTCCGATCCCGCGAAAAGCTGTGATGCGGGCAGCAACAGGCATATGAGCAGTAAGATACGTTTCATCATTTTGAATTGATCGCTTCCAGGTCTATGTCTATTGAGTCTCCCGCGCCCAGACCACTCTCTTCAAAGAATCCCCTGTTCACCTCGAGGGCGTACCTGCACCGAACAGAGGACCTGACCGGCTCGAGGGAATAGGGCTCCATATCAAATATATCGGTCACTTTTCCGTTTTCATCCAAAAAAGCTATGGACAAAGGTATTTTTGTATTTTTCATCCAGAAGGAGAGGTGTTCCTCCTGCTCGAAGACGAAGAGCATTCCCTCGTTCCATTCGAGATGCTCAACCCCCATAAGCCCGGCGCGGCGCTCCTTTTCACTGGCCGCAAGCCTTACCGTGAGCGGCCGCCCGTTGACGCTCAAGGTTACCGTCTCCTCTTTTTTTCCGCCCGCGGCCTGAAGACACAGTGCCCCGCAGAGAAGAATAACCGCAGCACCGGATACTCGCATGGACAACCCCGTTTGCCTTGACACTTGCATCATTAAAATCTATATTGCTTAAAATGGCAAGAAGAAGAAAGTCCAGGATCGGGAAGACGGGCTGTTTGTTCTGGCTTTTCATTCTGCTCGTCCTTGTTGTCATTTTCGTGTACAGGGGAAAGGGGTCCTTCAAGGAAACCTTTTCCTTCCTCAAAGAGAAGGTCACTCCGGAACAATCCGAAACACAGGTGCCGCCTGAAAAACCACCCGCGGTAAAGGAAGAAACCCCTCCCGAAGTCCGGGAAGAACCCTTAAAAGAGGATGAAAAACCGGAAGAGAAGATCATAATCGTAGAGGAAGCCGGCGAACCGGAGCCACCGACCGAAGAAAAGGTATCCGACAAACCGAAGACTGAAGAAAAGGCGAAACCGCAGGTCAAGAGCCTCACGGCTTCCCTCTACTATGTAAAGATCAACGAGGATGACGGGACGGCCCAGCTCTACCCGGTTCGGCGTACAGTGGAATACAGGGATTCGCCGCTCACCCGCACGATTGAAAATCTGCTCACCGGTCCCACGGATTCAGAGAAAAAAGCGGGGACAATCAGTTTCATTCCCGAGGGGACCAAACTGATCTGGGCACGTATTGATGAAGGACACCTGACTTTGAATTTCAGCTCCGGTTTCGAGAATAATTACAGCGGCAGGGAAGCAATACTGTTTCAGCTTTCCCAGGTCATGTTCACCGCATTCGATTTTCAGCAGGTAAAAAAACTCTCGATACTCATAGACGGGAAAAGAAAACAGTATATAACCGGTGAGGGAATCCCGATTAAAGAGGCGTATACGCGCCAGGACCTCGTGCTGTGAGCGGGTCCCCCGATTCAGTGCGCGTTTCGGTCGTATCCATCAGGTAGATACCGATTATCACCAAAAATCCCCTGAATGTGCGCGATTAATTTTCCATCGGTAAATGAAAAGAGGCGGTACTCCTGCCCGTGAAAATAAAATACATAGTCCCCCATAGTTTCACGGTTGCCATGGTTGCCGTGTTTCTCTGCCTCTTTTCCTGTAGTAGAGCTCCGGTATCGGTCTCCGATACGAGAATCACACTCGGAACATACGTCAAAATAATTATCGTGACCCGGCATGGGAAAGCGGGTGAAGCCCGCAAAGTCATGGACGATGCCTACCGATTGGCGGACGCGCTCGAAATAAAATTCGATTACAGGCACGCTGACGGGGCACTCGGGAAATTCAACGGGTCCTCGGAACTTCTCAGGGAAGAGGACCCTGTCCTCTTCGACCTCGTTCACGACGCACTCTCATTTTCCGGGATGAGCGGCGGCGCGTTCGACCCGACCGTTCTTCCCCTCATGCAGGCCTGGGGATTCGATACCGACAGCCCTCACCTCCCGACTCGGGAGGAACTGGAAGCGGCACTCGATCTGACGGGTTACGGGAAAACGGACGTTCGTACGGACAGAATCGGAAAACCCCCGGCGGTCAAGCTCGATCTGGGAGGAATAGCAAAGGGAAAGATCGTCGACCTCATACGCGACCACTTTCTTCAAAATGGATATGAGAACTTCCTCGTGGACGGAGGAGGCGATATCTATATACGGGGAACGAACAGCCAAAGAACACAATGGCGCATCGCAATACAGGACCCCGAGCAAAACGGCGAGTATATCGGGATTCTCGAAAAATCCGATACCGCGGTCGTGACTTCGGGCGACTACGAAAACTACTTCGAGACGAACGGAATAAAATACAGTCACCTTCTCAACCCCCGCACGGGGTATCCCTCGAGCGACTGTATGAGTGTTACCGTGCTCTCCGAAGATACGGGATTCGCCGACGCCATGGCGACCGCGGTTTTCGTCATGGGAAGCGAACGGGGAATGGCCTTTCTCCGGGAAGAGGGAATCGAGGGATTCATCGTTTTCAGGAATAAGGATGGAAAGAGGGAGAAGCTTTTCACCCCCGGTTTCTGGGACTGAAAATTTATTGCTCTAACAACCATTCCAACGCTGATTGTCGATCGCTGAACGTCGCAAACCCAAAACCACGATTCACACATACTGTCTCTAATAAGCTGAAGAATTCTCTGTGTTCCGGTTTGACAATTTCAGCTGTCGTGAGCCATTGAGCCACTCCCATTTCCTGTAGCTGTTTCGGACGCTTGTAGACATCCACAATTGTTCCTGAAACCGTATCACTATTGCTTTGATCTATCAACGCTTTCTTGATCTTGTGTTCGGTCAGAATCATAGTAATTGCCTTCGTCATATACAGCGATCCGCCTCTATCCGCAACACCGCGGGTAACTATCTCAATATATTGTTTTTCCTTTATCGTTACAGTCCATTCCATGCTTCTCAACCCTTCAAGAGCACAATAGGTCCAACCAATCAGTTACCTTTCATCTGCGGCCCGACCTTCTTTTTTATACGACTGTATCGGTAGTTCATTAATTCTACAGTACACTGCCGTATAT
>CAYWUT010000005.1:0-6303 GCA_964460545.1 uncultured Spirochaetota bacterium | reverse complement strand
TTGACATAATTATATATTTTGATCTACAAGATACAATAAACTACTATTAAAATAGTAAGTATATTTATAATAATTTTTGATATTTGAACGAATTGATTATAATGGATTAACCACCGATAAGATACAGGTCTTTCTCAAGGAATGAATGGTGAGGAGGGAATACGGATGATAAATCGATTAATTGAAAAGATTTAGAGTTTTTTTATCTTTCAGGAAATGGTTCCCGAATCGAGGAGGAAACCCTCCTTCCTGAGCTCCTTTCTCAGCTTGAAAGTATCGATATCCTTCGAGAGAAGGAGGAGCTTCCCCGACTCCTCGTCGACGAATTGTCCTATGTAATTATTATGGAGAATCCGCAGTTTCTCAGTATCAGAGTGGACCACGATCACCGGCCCCTGCCTGAGCCCGGCATCCGTGAAGCCATCCGTCCACTCCCGTATCAGGGCCACGATCCTCCTGACCGGCGAACGTGAGTTCCGTTCAAGCACCCCGATCAGGCTTCCGGCATCGCGGCAGAGCTCGACTCCCCTGAGAACCGAATCCCGGTCGATTTTCAGCCTTATAACGCCGTCAATACCGAGCACACGTGTAAAACAGGTGAGCAGCCACAGCGTACGCGACGAAACGGCCTCCGCATACACGATCACTTCCCCGTCATTATTAACGATGAGAGAACCGGGTACATCCCCTTTCCGCAGATCATTCAGTTTAACCATGTTTCCGGTCATGTCCGAGAGGAGAAAACCCCTGAATATAAGCCGCTCCACACCATGTATAATCTGCGGCTTCACCTCATGCAGTCCGTCCGTTCCGTTTTTCGTGACCGGATCTTGAATGAACCGTTCACGCATAACCCGGGATACGATATAATCCCTGCTGCACACGGACCGTTCCTTCACGATGGACATGATTGTATTTTCCAGGGGGTACAGGGCTTTCTTCATACGGGAGACCGTCTCATCGTAATTCAAACGGGCCCACGAGAGGTCCGGCTCCGTCCCGTCCTCAAAAATTCCCATTTCGTACATTTCCCGTATGAACACTTCATCCGTCCCTTTCGGCCGGACCGCGTCTCCCAGCGCCTCCTTCACTACCGTCTCAACGTTTCTTCTGACCGGCTTCCTGAAGCGAAGCGCTTCGATGGAGTTACGAAGGAGGCCCAGAAAGGGCGTCTGTATGAAGCGGATGTCCTCGTTTTTCGTTTGAGGGAGGTTATGATTCACCCCATCGAAAATCCATACACAGATAAACCCTTCACTGTCGTGATAAAGTCCCGGATGAACGAGCCCTTCCCGGACAAACCCGTCCATCGCATGGTCTTCCGGGTCCGGTCTCATGATGCCTCCGTTCAGGATCAGTTCGGCGAGCGGTTCGGAACGTTCTTTAACGGTGAGGTCGCCGGGTGGATCGAATCTTTTTATGCAGTCGGCCGAATCGATTATCTGAAAACGGTCGAGCATTTCGGCGGTCTCAGGAAAGAGATAGATCCGGTCGAAACGGTTGGTAAGGAGCGCTCTGTCCTTTTTAATATGTATGAAGAAATAGCGTGTAAGTCTTTCGAGAATCTCCGACCCCGCATCCAGGCCGCCCCGGTTCACCGTTCCTTTCTTCTTTCGAAGGCTGACGAGGAGCCCGAGCTCGGCCCTGTCAAGAAGAGAAAGTTTACGAAAAAAAACAAGCGGGTCGGTATAACGGGCTTCCAGCGCATCCGCACCGCCGTTCTCTTCCAGCCCCCAGAATGCCCTCGCGTCATCATCGAGGCCCCGCTTTCCTATCTCACTGCCCAGTCTGGATACTGCCATACATCCGCTCTCTTTTCCGCTTTCAGCCGGTCATTCGCGCTGCAAATACGGCGCTGATAAGAAGGGCTGCATTGATAAAAAATGCCAGTATGTCTCCGGGAACGGGACGTACTATTTCCAATTCGTGCTCGCTCGCCCTTCGGTACTCAGCCTCGGAGCTGCTGAAAACCGTTCGAATGAACAGCAGAGTACGTGTCCTGACGGGGAGACCCCGTTTAAAGATCACGTTAAGCTCGCTGTAAGTATTATAGAAGATACGCATGACATAGTAGAGCATGATTATGAGCCCGCCCGTCTCGTCCGTCCTGCGCGTACTTCGCTTTTTTCCGGTTACAATATTGTTCAGGGTATGGAGCGTCGACAGGAGGCGTTCCGGCTGCGTTTCGGTGAGTGCCCTGCTCAGCAGGTAGAGCTCCATTACCATAAGGGCGAAGTAGAGGCCCCTGAAAACACCCTGCTTCATGACGATAAGAGGGCCCCGCTGCAGGAAGACCTCTCCTCCGCCTCTCATCCCGTTGAAAACCACGATAAACAGCAGGAGCGGTATGAGCGCGGCCATACGCCTTATGCAGCGCGTTCCGAACTTCATGTCAAAAAATATGATGGAGACCGCGATGAACAGGGCCTGAAAAAAAAGAATAAAAAAATGTCGTGCTATGAGCGCGAAGGCTATGAAGAGGAATATTCCTGCTATCCTCGAGTAGGGAGTTGTGACAGCCATCGGAAGATTTATTCAGCACACGGCAACGCGTGCATTGAGATCGATTACGGTTTTCACTCCCGGTGGAAAAATATCTAGTTCTCCTCTTTATCCGGGGGTGTATTTTTCTCTTTCGGCTTTTCCTGCCCCTTTTCGGAGGGGGTGGTAGTTTTCTTTGCAGGAGCGGCTCCCTTTTTGGCAGCGGGAGGTGCCTTCTTTGCAGGAGCGGCCCCCTTCTTTGCAACAGAAGGCGCTTCCTTTTTAGCCGCGGTCCCCTTCTTTGCAGCAGAAGGTGCTTCCTTTTTAGCCGCGGTCCCCTTCTTTGCAGCAGAGGGCGCTTCCTTTTTAGCCGCGGCCCCCTTCTTTGCAACAGAAGGCGCTTCCTTTTTAGCCCCGGCCCCCTTCTTTGCAACAGAAGGCGCTTCCTTTTTAGCCGCGGCCCCCTTCTTTGCAACAGAAGGTGCTTCCTTTGCAGTAGCGGCTTCCTTCATGTCAGCGGAAGGTGCCTTCTTCTCGCCGGCTTCTTGCCCCTTCTTCACCGAAGAGACGGATTCCTTCCCGGCCGAGGAAGGCGCCTTCTTTGCGGCCGTTTCCTTGCCCGTTTTCCCTTCCTGCTTTGCCACCGGCTTCTTCGGTGCCGCCTGTTTCTTAGGCGCCGCTTTCTGGGTTTTCTTGGACGGCTTCTTTTCCCGTATCTCGTTCACATCCACGAGCTCCAGTATTGAGAGCTCCGCGCCGTCACCCTTTCTTCTTCCCAGTTTGATTACGCGTGTATATCCCCCATGGACACCCTCGTACCGCGGCCCTATGTCTTCAAAGAGCTTCCTGATTACATCCCGGTCCTTAATTTTCTTCATGACGATCCGCTTGTTGTGCAGGGTGTTTTCCCGGGCCCGGGTAATTATTTTCTCACTCAGACGTCTCAATTCCTTGGCTTTCGCCGTTGTCGTCTGTATTCTTTCCTTATCTAAAAAGGAACAGGCCATCGTGTTGAACATGTCCCGCCGCTGGGCGCTGTTTCTTCCGAATTTCTTTTCTCTCCTGAGATGTCTCATGCCTTTGTCTCCACCTGCTTTTTGGCCAGTTTTTCTTCAAGGATTTCAGCCATACCGAGCGTGAGACCGTACTCCTCCAGCTTATCCTTAATTTCCTGCAACGATTTCTTTCCGAAGTTCTTCGTTTTTGATATCTCGTCTTCCGTTTTTCGCGCCAGGTCCCCGATCGTCTTTATATTGATGTTCCGCAGACAGTTGGAAGATCTTACGGACAGCTCGAGTTCCTCAACGGGGGTTTCGAGTACGGTCTTCATCCTCTCGATTTCCTCGTCGTACTCGTCCTCCTCATCCTCAAACTCCTCGTTGAAGTTGATAAAGTGGAGGAGATAATCTTTCAGTATCTTGGCGGCATCGGCCACCGCGTCTTCGGGAAGGATGCTGCCGTCTGTCCACACCTCCAGGATGAGCTTGTCGTAATCCCCCCTCTGCCCAACGCGCGCGTTCTCCACACGAAAATTCGATTTGCTAATGGGTGAAAAGAGGGCGTCTATGGGAATCGTACCGATCGTTTCGATGTTCTCCGCGTTATCCTCAGCCGGAACATACCCCCTGCCCAGATTGACCTGTACGTCGATATTCAGCCTGCATCCCTTCGAAAGCGAGGCGAGTACGATATCCGGATTGAGCACGCGGATGTTGTCGTCGACCTCCAGGTCTCCGGCCTTGAACTCCCCTTCGTGCTCCTTTGTGAGCGATATGGTCCTCGTTTCAACCTCGTCCGCAAGCGACAATCTGACTTTTTTCAGATTGAGAATAAAATCGATCGTATCCTCCACCATCCCGGGAATGGTGTCGAATTCGGATGTTATAAGTTTCATACCGTCGGTTTCCGAGTCGTACGCTTCAACACGAATTGCCACAATAGCGTATCCCTGAAGCGCCGACAGGAGCACCCGTCTGATGGAATTACCGAGAGTTGTCCCATATCCCCGCTCGAGAGGAGAGGCGATTATTTTCCCATATTCCTTTGTTCCTTCTTCGTGTTCAATAAGGAGTGATTTCGGCCGTTTCATCCCTCTTAAGAGATTCTTATGTGCCATTGCACTCATACTCCTCGATTATTTTGAATACAGCTCAACAATGAGCTGCTCATTAACGGGCAGATCGATCTCTTCACGCTTCGGTACGTAGGAATACTTGCCCTTGAGACTATCTGGATCGACCTCGAGCCACGGAACGGTACCGACCCTGGATTCGTTCTTCATGGATTCGAGAATCGCAATCATCTTCTTGCTTTTTTCTCTTACTTCTATGGCATCGCCTTCCTTCACCAGGTACGAGGGAATATCCACCTTTTTTTCATTCACCGTGATGTGCCCGTGTCTTACCAGCTGGCGTGCAGACTTTCTCGAAGAAGCAAAGTGCATCCGGTAGACGATATTATCGAGACGCTGTTCAAGAAGAATAAGAAGCAGCTCTCCCGTAATACCCTTCTTTCGTGAAGCCATCTCAAAATAATTCTTGAACTGTTTTTCGAATATTCCGTAATAGCGTTTGACCTTCTGCTTTTCTCTCAGCTGTACTCCGTATTCCGACGATTTCGGTCTTCTCCGTGGAACCCGGCCGGGAGGATTGCCCTTTTTCGTAAAGGCGCATTTACTCGACAGACACCTGTCGCCCTTCAGCATGAGCTTAATTCCTTCTCTTCTGCAGAGCCTGCACGAGGGACCTGTATACCTTCCCATTTTTCCTCCAATAATAATTGCCTGTACACCGTACTCGCGCACAGGTCGTATATTCAAGTACCTATACCGATAAACGCGGTGTAGCGCGTTTTCACGCGCTGTCGTCACGCTTCTCAGGACCGCCCCGAATCTATCGGAAAATGTTTACCCCTTAAACCCTTCTCCGCTTTCTGGGCCTGCACCCGTTGTGCGGAATCGGTGTGACATCCTTAATCAAATTAATCTTCAATCCCACGACCTGGAGCGTTCGGATGGCCGACTCCCGTCCAGAGCCCGGACCCTTTACGTAAACATCAACTTCACGCAGACCGTGCTCCATCGCCTTCCGCGCGGCATTCTCCGCCGTGATCTGGGCTGCAAAGGGAGTGCTCTTTTTGGCACCCCTGAAATCCAGGCTCCCCGCGCTCGACCACGAGATTGCATTCCCCATCCTGTCCGTGATGGTTATTATCGTATTATTGAAAGTGGCCTGGATATGGACTATGCCGCTTGCAATATTCTTCTTTTCTTTTTTCTTCGTCCTCGTTTTAACTGCCTTTGCCACCGCGACACTCCTTTACTTTTTCTTTCCGGCTACGGTCTTCTTTTTACCCTTCCGCGTCCTCGCATTCGTCCTCGTACGCTGTCCGCGTGCGGGCATCCCGCGCCTGTGCCTCAATCCCCTGTATGAACCTATGTCGATGAGCCTCTTTATATTCATCGCTGTTTCGGTTCTCAGCTCACCCTCTATCTTGTACGATTTTTCAATAATATTCCTGAGAGAAG
This sequence comes from uncultured Spirochaetota bacterium, assembly GCA_964460545.1. Classification (GTDB taxonomy): domain Bacteria; phylum Spirochaetota; class B62-G9; order B62-G9; family DRHN01; genus CAYWUT01. Next base: position 296 of record CAYWUT010000005.1, on the reverse strand, counting down.
CGATCTCCGTATCGGTCAGCTTGTTGACCCTCGTATCGGGATCGACATGTGCCTTTCTTACGATATCCTTCGCCCTGGTCTGACCGATGCCGTATATGTAGGTCAGTGCCACTTCGATTCTCTTGTTGTTCGGTAAGTCAACACCCGCAATTCGTGCCATATATCCCAATCCCCTCTTATTTCTGTCTCTGCTTATGCTTCGGGTTATCGCAAATTATGCGAACGACCCCTTTTCTCTTAATAATTTTACACTTGTCGCAAATCGGCTTTACCGAAGATCTCACCTTCATCTCTTA
>CAYWUT010000004.1:54657-57602 GCA_964460545.1 uncultured Spirochaetota bacterium | reverse complement strand
TCTGGACGCAGCTCATCTACGGCGTCATCATCGTGGTCTCGCTCTCGATCTACTCGGTCTTCATGCGGCGGGAGTAGGAGAAAGGGGGCAAGGGGCAGAAGGGGTCAATCCCCTGTAGGGGATAAACTCTTTGCATGACTCATCTTGAAGAATGGATCACCCGCGGGATACAGAAATCGTGGTAAAAGACAGATATAAGAGCAGTTGCTAGGTGTAGTGATCCAGCACCATGTGAGCGGCGGTACAGAATAGGATAACGGGAAATCCGAAAACAAAGACGACCTTGCTGAAGGGCTGTCCAAGTAGAACCACCCCGAGCAGTACGCCGATCAGGGCGAATGTATCTATTCTATTGAGCATGGGTTTTGAAAAGATCCCCTTCTTTCTCATGGCACAACTCCCCTCTTTTATAAAACTCTTTTCCCGTCGGATGCGGCGAAGAGAAACGTATCGCTCTTCTTGAAACTGATCTCAATCCTGTCTCCGTAATCACTGTGCACGGATTCGTTCGTAATAAGACGAAGCGGAGTTCCTTCGAAATCGACGTTCACGACCTTGTTGTAACCCTGATATTCTATGTGAAGCACCTTACCTGCAAATGCAAGGTCCCCTCCCTTACGTCCTATTTTAATATTTTTCGGCTTGATGCCAATCTGGAACTTCGTCTCGTCCGAATCTTTAATACGCCCGGCCTCCTTCGAATCGACCTGCATAAGAGGCGTCTTCTTATCGAGACACAACTGATTCCCGCTGAGGATACAGTCCATGACGTTGATTGCGGGATAGTTGATGAGCGAGGCCACGGTCATGCTGCTCGGATTCGATATGAGATTCTCCGGTGTATCGACCTGGTGGAGTCTGCCCTCATGGAGTATGCCTATTCTGGAAGCGATCGAGACGGCACTGTCGTGGTCGTGCGTCACATAAAAAATCGTCGACCGGTATTTCTTGTGCAACGCCTTGAACTCCACCCTGAGCTCTTCCCTGAGCTTCAGGTCGAGGTTGCTCAGGGGCTCGTCGAACAGGTTCAAGCCCGCCTGTCGCACGAGCGCACGGGCGAGAGCCACCCTCTGGGTCTCGCCCCCGGAAAGTGTCTTCGTCTCTCTCTCGAGTAGATGAGCGATATGAAGATCGGACGCCGCGTCACCTATCCTCCTGCGTATATCGTCTTCACTGAGCTGGAGCAGTTTCGATCTGAGCGCAAAAGCGATATTGTCGTATACGTTGTAGATCGGAAAGAGATTGTAAGTTTCGAATACAAAGGAAATATCTCTAAAAGCCGGCGGCACATCGGTTACATCCTTACCGCCCATGGATATGGTGCCGCTGTCCGGTTTTACCAGCCCGGCCGTAATTTTCAGTGTCGTTGTCTTTCCGGCGCCCGTGGGCCCCAGGAGCACGAAGATTTCGCCCTCCTGGACCTCAAGCGTGAGGTCCCTGACCGCCTGTACATCACCGTATGACTTTCTGATATTTTGAAGCTTGACCATGGCACGTTATCCTGATAATAGAATTTCGCCGCTGTCCTGCCGGTAGAACCTTATCTTCTCGTCATTAAATACGACGTTCCCCTCCATGCCTTCGACGAATGAATCTTCTACCATGCATTTGTATAGCTTGTCGCCTAGATAGAAGTTACCGAAATCGATCTCCTGTATCCGCTCCACAGTTACGAGCTTGATATTAAAATGGTTCTGCCCGCCTCCGGCTTCCTTTTTAAAAAAAAGATACTCAGGGCGAATCCCGAGTATGAACGATTCAAGATTCAGTCCGTGCGCCTTTTCCGAAAAGCGGTCTGAAAGAGAAAGTATCCCGCCTCCGTTTATGACGAAATTATCGCCTTCCTTTACGCACTCGATGAAATTCATTCCGGGGCTCCCGATGAAATAACCGGTGAAAAGGTTCTGCGGCTCCTCGTAGAGTTTCTCAGGCTCGCCCGATTCCACGATCTTACCGTCCTTCATGACGATTATTCGGTCCGCGAGGGTCATGGCTTCCCTTTGATCGTGTGTAACGTAGACCGTCGTCACATTGAGCGCCTTTTGAATTCTGAGGAATTCGATGCGCATCTGCTCTCTGAATTTTTCATCCAAAGCGCTGAGCGGTTCATCGAGAAGAAGAACCTCCGGGTTTCTGACTATCGCACGCGCAAGGGCGACCTTCTGTTTGTCCCCGTCGGGAAGTTCCGATATTTTTCTTCCCAGTATATCCCTGATTTTCAGGAGACCCGACACCCAGTTCGCCTTTTCCTTTATCTGTGACGAGGGCATTCTCTCCGCCTTGAGGGGAAAGATGATGTTCTTGTAAACGTTAAGATGAGGATAGAGGGCGTAGAACTGGAAAACCATGGCTATGTTGCGGTCCGCCGGCTCGAGCGCATTGACTTTCCTGTCGTCGAAATAAATACTCCCGCCTGTCACGGGTTCGAGGCCCGCTATGCAGCGCAGGGTCGTGGTCTTGCCGCATCCCGATGGTCCGAGAAAGACAACGAACTCGTTATCCTCAATGGTAAGACCGACGTCATCCACGGCCTTTACCCTGCCGTAATACTTCTTCAGATTCTCGAGTTTGATTCTCGCCATTTATGACCTCTTACCTGCTCTTTTCCGAGAGATAGTTCAGGATTTTAATGAGAATTGAGCTCAGCCCAATAATGATGATGAGCAGTATGAACGCCCATGCAGAGCCTTCACCCGTATAAAAGTACTGAAAAGCCGTCTTGTAGAGCGTAAACGACACGGTCTGTGTAGCATCTCCCGGCCCCCCCCCGGTCAGCGTGTACACAAGATCAAACATCTTGATGGAATCCATGAGCCTGAATATTACGGCAAGTATGAGTATGGGTGCGGAAAGTGGCAGGGTTATATTGGTGAACTTGAACCAGCTCGAAGCCCTGTCCACGCTCGCAGCTTCGTAGAGATACCTAGGTACCGCGGAAAATGCAG